>NZ_SZNL01000015.1:0-15047 GCF_005068605.1 Sulfitobacter sp. 15WGC
GTGGCACGGAGGCTCGGCTCTGGCGGTACGAAGGGCTCCGGCTCCGGCGGCACGAAGGGCTCCGGCTCAGGTGGAACGAAGGGTTCCGGCTCTGGCGGTACGAAGGGTTCCGGTTCTGGTGGCACCAAGGGCTCTGGTTCTGGCGGTACCAAGGGCTCCGGCTCTGGCGGCACCAAAGGTTCCGGCTCTGGCGGCACAAAAGGCTCCGGCTCTTGCGGCACTAAGGGGTCTGGCTCGGGTGGTACGCAAGGGGGGCATACCGGTGGCGACGATAAGTCCGTTCTTAATTTCCTGATGGGAGAGAGTGGGGAGATCACAATCGCCGTCACGGAAACGCCGGAGGGGCAGTTGCACTTCAACCTTTCGCCCACTGATCCCGAAGCGGAATCCCACGCTGACATCAACGGGCTTTTCTTCAATGTGACTGATGGCAGCGCAATCGAAGAACTGAACTTCTTCCCTGATGTGAACGCCGAAGGCTATCACCTGACGGATGTGAAGGCCGTGGATGACGGTGTCGACGGTTTCGTGGGTGGTCCTCAAGCGGGGGGCAGCTTCGATGTGGGTCTGCAGTTCGGCACGACCGCTGACAGTTCCGATGATGAGGTCACAAGCACGAACTTCACCCTATGGACCTATCCCGGCTCGCTGTCTTTCGAAGATATCGATCTGAGCGGCATGCGGGTTGTGGTGGACTCGGATGAGAGCGGCGGCGAGGTGCTTGAGGTGTCCGGTATGGTCGACCCTGACATGGAGGACCCCGAGGCCGATACCTCCGACCCCGCGAGCGCCCTCATGGACGCGCTGACCCTCACCTCCGTGCCGGAGGAAGAAGACGAAGGGGGCGACACCTGCGAGGATGACGCCTTCGACATGGCCTAAGGGGCCGTCAATATAAAAACTAAAGGCGCGTCCCTCGGGGCGCGCCTTTTGCTTGGCGGGCGTCGCCCTCAGCGCCCGCGCATCCAAAGGACGAAGGGCAGGGCCACCAGATACATCGTGATGCCATAGACCGCCGAGGGCAGAGCATAGGCGCTGAACCCCGACGCTTGGCCTGAGATCAACCCGGCGAGGGTGATGCCGAGCGTCGCGTTCTGGATGCCCACTTCGATCGAGATCGTCTTGCGCGTCTGCCACGCCAGACCAGCCGCTGCGGCAATGCCCAGCCCCAGCAACATCAGCGCCGCGTTCATGCTGATGAGCGCGGGACCAAGCCGGGCGAGATTCTCGGTGAAAACGCTCCAATTCCCGGCCAATGCGGCGAGGACAATCAGCACAAAGAGCAGCGCGGCGAGGGCGGAGAGGCCCGGCTCGATCCGCGCGGCAAAGCCGGGGGCGAGGTGGCGCAGGGCAAGCCCAAGCGCCACGGGCAGGGTGGTGATCACGAACATCGCCACCGCCAGCGCCGCGACCGAAACATCCGGCGCGGCATCGCCCATGAAGTGCCGCACGGCGATGGCGGTGAAGACCGGCACGGTCAGGATGCTCAGAAGCGAGACCACTGCCGTCAAAGTCACCGAAAGCGCCACATCGCCCCGCGCGAATTTGCTGATCATATTCGAGGTCACGCCGCCCGGGCAGAATGAGAGGATCATCAGCCCGACGGCCAGTTCTCCGCGCAGGCCGAAGGCCATGGCCACCGCCCATGCGGCAGCGGGCACCAACACCACTTGGCAAAGCGCGCCCAAGGCAAAGGCGCGCGGGTATTTCGCCACGCGGGTGAAGTCTGGGACCGTGAGGCCCACCCCCAGCGACAGCATGATGATCGCCAATGACAGCGGCAGTACGACGTTGATCAGAATGTCCATTTGTCCCCCCAAAGCTGATCTTCAGCCTAGGGGCGGCAAATATGCTCTGGCAAGTCCGACGCGCGGGGGCGGCGATTAAAGCGGCCAGAAGAACAGGATCGCGGGGATCGACACGGCGACGACGATGATCTCCAGCGGCAGCCCCATGCGCCAATAGTCGCCAAAGGAATAGCCGCCGGGGCCGAGGATCAGCGTGTTGTTCTTATGCCCGATCGGCGTCAGGAAAGCCGAAGAGGCCGCCACCGCCACCGCCATCAAAAACGGGTCAGGGGAGACGCCGAGCGACTGCGCCATCTGGATGCCCACGGGGGCCGCGACGATGGTCGTCGCCGTGTTGTTGAGCACATCCGACAGCGACATGGTCACCACCATCAGCACCGTGAGGACCACCCAAGCGGGCAGCCCCTCGGTCAGCCCCACCAGCGCGCCCGCGATCAATTCGGTCCCGCCCGAAGTCTCTAGCGCCGCGCCGAGCGGAATCATGGAGCCTAACAGAACGATGACCGGCCATTCGATATGGGTGTAGAGTTCCGACAGCGGCACGATCTTGGCCAGCACATAGCCGACCACCACGATGCCAAGCGCGATGGGCAGGTAAATCAGCCCGAAGGAGGCCGCCGCCACGGCCCCCGCGAACATCGCGATGGCAAGCCAAGTCTTGCTGTCTTGCGTCACCGCAAGACCCCGGTCGGCCAGCGGCAGCACGCCCAGCCAGTCGGTGACATGGGCCACCGTGTCGCGCGGGACCAGCAGCAACAGGATGTCCCCCGGTTTCAGCTCAGTCGTGCGCAGTTGCGAGGTGATCTTGCGGCCCTGTCGCGACAGGCCCAGCAGCACCGTGCGCTGCCGCCACGACAGGCCCACCGCCTGCGCCGTGCGCCCGTTGAGCCGCGAGCCATCGGTCACCACGACCTCGACAATCTCGACCCCGTCACCATCGGCCAGCAGCAGGTCTTCGCGATCCCGGTCAGCCAGCGCGAGGTTGAGCGTGCTGCGAAATTCGTCCAGCGCGTCGGGCGTGGCTTCGAGCACGATCGCATCTCCGGCTTGCAGCACCACGTTGCGCGCCGTGCCATAGCGCCGCTTGCCGTCGCGCATCAGCCCCAAGATCGCCACATCGGCGCGATGCGCCTCTTCTTGCAACTCGGCCAGCCGTTTGCCGATCTGTTTGTTGCCCTCGGGCACGGTCAGCTCGGCGATATATTGAGCGATGTCCTCGGCCTCGATCATGGCGTCTTCGCGGGCGGGGATCAGCCGCCAGCCGATCAGCGCGACAAAGATCAGCCCCGCAATGGCGGCCAACCCGCCGACGGGGGCGAAGTCGAACATCTTGAAAGGCGCGCCCAAGGATTCCTGCCGGATGGAGGCGATGATGATATTGGGCGGCGTGCCGATCAGCGTGGCCATGCCGCCAAGGATGGTGGCGAAACTGAGTGGCATCAGGCTCAGCCCCGGCGCGCGGCCTGCCTTGCGTGCGGTCTGGATGTCGACCGGCATCAGCAGGGCCAAGGCGGCGACGTTGTTCATAAAGGCCGACAGCACCCCGCCCACGGCGCCCATCATGGTGATATGCGCGCCCAAGCTGCGCGAACTGTCGACCAATGTGCGGGTGATCAGCATCACCGCGCCCGAACGGACCAACCCAGCCGAAACCACCAAGACCAGCGCCACGATCAGGGTGGCCGGATGGCCGAAACCGTCAAAGGCGTTTTCCGTGGGCACCACCCCCAGCACCACGCCGAGCATCAGCGCCCCGAAGGCCACGATGTCATAGCGAAACCGCCCCCAGAGCAGCAGAGCAAAGACCGCGCCGAAGAGGGTGAAAAGGATGATCTGATCAGTGGTCATATATCCGGTCTAACGTGGTTGCCCCATCGGCGGAAAGGTAAGCACAGGCCGGGTGGCTTGTTCCAGCGGTGATGCTGGCATATAGAGTGGCGCAAACGCATTGCCAGAACGAGGTATTCATGGCCGGTCACTCCAAATGGGCAAACATCCAGCATCGCAAGGGCCGTCAGGACAAGCTGCGCGCCAAGGTGTTTTCCAAACTCTCCAAGGAAATCACCATCGCGGCCAAGATGGGCGACCCCGACCCGGACAAGAACCCGCGTCTTCGTCTGGCGGTGAAAGAGGCCAAGGGCCAGTCCATGCCCAAGGACAACATCGAACGCGCCATCAAGAAGGCCGTGGGCGGTGAGGGCGAAGATTACGAAGAAATCCGCTATGAGGGCTATGGCCCCAATGGCGTGGCCGTGATCGTCGAGGCGATGACCGACAACCGCAACCGCACCGCTTCGACCGTGCGCTCGACCTTCACCAAGAACGGCGGCAATCTGGGCGAGACCGGTTCGGTCGGCTTCATGTTTGAGCGCAAGGGCGAGGTGATCTACCCGGCTTCCGTGGGCGACGCCGACACCGTGATGATGGCCGCGATCGAAGCGGGCGCTGAAGACGTGGAAAGCTCCGAGGACGGTCACGTGGTCTATTGCGCCGACACCGATCTCAACGATGTGTCGACCGCGCTTGAGGCCGAATTGGGCGAGTCGGAATCGACCAAGCTGATCTGGCGTCCGACCACCACCACCGAGATGGATCTCGAGAACATGGAAAAGCTGATGAAGCTGATCGATGCGCTTGAGGAGGATGACGACGTGCAGCGCGTCACCACCAATTTCGAGGCCTCCGACGAGGTTATGTCGCAGCTTTAACGCGGCATTTGCACCAGCGCCTCGCGCGCCGCGGCCCTTATGGCGGCGGTGAGCGGGGCCAGCGCGGGCGCCATGATCCGCGCCACCTGCCAGTAAAGCGGCACGTCCAGCGGCAGCGCCTCGTCCAGTGACACGAGCCGCCCCGCCGCCATATCCTCGGCCACCAGCGGTGTGGGGTTCATCCCCCAGCCCAGCCCTTGCCGCGCTGCTGCGACAAAGCCGTGGCTTGAGGGCAGATGGTGGCTTGGCGGGGTCAGCCGTTGCCCGGTCTTTCGCATCAACCATCGCCCTTGCAGTTGATCCTTATGATCGAAGGTGAGCATCGGCGCGCGGGCCAGTGCCTCGGTCGTGACGCCTTCGGCAAACCACGTCTCGCGATAAGCGGGGCTGGCAGTGGCATGGTAGCGCAGCGCCCCCAAGGGCAGCACGTCGCAGCCCGGTGCCGCGCGGGCTTGCCCCGTCACCGCCGCGCTGACCTCCCCCCGACGCAGCCAATCGGCAGAGGTGTCTTGGTCGTCGATCATCAGATCGAAAAGCATGTCGGGCACCTGCGCCAGCGCCGGGATCAGCCATGTGGCCAAGACATCCGCAGGCACCGCAAGGCGCAGCCGGGGCGGGGCAGTGGCATCGCCCGCGCCAAGCGCCTGCGCTTCGAGCAGGGCCACATCTTCCGCATGTTTGGCAAGACGCTGGCCCATGGGCGTGCCGGTGCAGGGCTGGCCGCGCAGAACGAGGGTGGCCCCCACACGATCCTCCAGCGCCTTCACCCGTTGCGAGATTGCCGAGGGGGTCACCCCCAGCACCGCCGCCGCGGCATCAAAACTGCCGAGCCGCAGGATATGGGCCAATGCGGTTAGCTGCGCGCTGTCGAGCTGCATAAGATTTGCTAATCCTGATGTGGACTATTAAATTTGAGTAATCTGAACCTCCGGGTTAGGCAAAGGCAACCCATGTTATAGGACGCCTTTAATGTTCACCTCACTCCTTCCCGGCTTCGCCCTCAGCCTCACCCTCATCATGGCCATCGGGGCGCAGAATGCCTTTGTCTTGCGCCAAGGGCTGCGCCGCGAACATGTGCTGCCGGTGGTGCTGGTCTGCGCTGCCTCGGATGCGGTGTTGATCATGTCGGGGGTCGCGGGTTTTGGCGCGCTGGCCGAGGCGGCCCCGTGGTTCGGACCGCTGATGCGCTATGGCGGCGCGGCCTTCCTGCTGTGGTACGGCTGGCGCAACGCGGTTTCCGCATGGCAGGGCGGGGAGGCGCTGGAGGTCGAGGGGCAATCCACCCGCAGCCTGCGCAAGGCGATCCTGACGCTGCTGGCGCTGACGTGGCTGAACCCGCATGTCTACCTCGACACCTTGGTGCTGCTCGGCTCAATCTCGGCGCAATATCCGGACCGGCTCAGCTTTGGCATCGGGGCGGTGCTGGCAAGCTTCGTCTTCTTCTTCTCACTGGGCTATGGCGCGCGGCTGCTGGCGCCGCTCTTTGCCAGACCGCGCAGTTGGCAGGTCTTGGACGCCATCATCGCCGTGACCATGTGGGCGATTGCCATCAAATTGCTTGCGATGTGAATAAAAATGCCGCGTCCATCTTGCCCTTGGCAGCGCTTTGGGAAAGGGTCGCGGCATGACACACTCTCCCGCCACCACCCCCGACATCCCCGCTCCGCCCAACCGCCCGCTTGTCGGGGTCTTTTGGATGTTGGTGACGGGGGCCTGTTTCATAGGCGTGACCGCGCTGGTGAAATACATGGGGCCGCGGCTGCCTTCGGCAGAGGCCGCTTTCCTGCGCTACGCCATGGGGTTGGTCTTTGTCCTGCCGGTCCTGCGGTCGCTGCTGGCCACACCGGTGAGCCGGCGGCAATGGGGGCTGTTCGGCATGCGGGGCCTGTGCCACGCAGGCGGGGTGATCCTGTGGTTCTACGCCATGACCCGCCTGCCCATCGCCGAGGTGACCGCGATGAACTACCTCGCGCCGATCTATGTCACCGTGGGTGCTGCGATCTTTCTGGGAGAGAAGCTGGCCGCGCGGCGCATCGTGGCGGTCTGTCTGGGGCTGGCGGGGGCGGCGATCATCCTGCGGCCCGGTTTTCGCGAAGTCTCTACCGGGCATTTGGCGATGTTGCTGGCGGCGGTGGTCTTTGCCGGATCCTACCTCTTGGCCAAGGTGCTGGCGGATGAGGCGCGCCCGGTGATGATCGTGACGATGCTGTCGATCTTTGTGACCATCGGGCTGGCGCCCTTTGCCTTCGCCGTCTGGATCACGCCGACACCGCAGGAACTGTTGATCCTTGCCGGGGTCGCCTTTTTCGCGACGGCGGGTCATTTCACCATGACGCTGGCCTTTGCCGCCGCCCCGGTGACGGTGACGCAGCCGGTCACTTTCCTGCAATTGGTCTGGGCAACGATCCTCGGCGTGGTGGTCTTTGCCGAGCCGGTGGACCTCTGGGTCGTGCTGGGCGGGGCGGTGATCTTGGGCTCGGTCACCTTTATCACATGGCGTGAAGCGATGCTGAAACGGCAGGTTACGCCCCCCTCGCATGCGACGAAATTCTGACCTTTCGCCCAGCCGGGCGGTACTTGATTGACGAGTCAATAAAGATTCCCCTATCCTGAGGCGGTCAACACTGCCCCAAGGATCCGAATCCAATGCCCAAAGTCGGAATGGAACCCATTCGTCGCTCTGCGCTGGTCAAAGCCACCATCGCCGAGATTGGCGAGGCCCAGTCGCTGGATGTGACGGTGAGCCAGATCGCCAAGCGGGCAGGCATGTCGAGCGCGCTGGCGCATCATTACTTCGGCGGTAAGAACCAGATCTTTCTGGCGGCGATGCGGCACATCTTGTCGGAATATGCCGCCGGGGTCCGCGAACGTTTGGCCACGGCCCGCACGCCGCATGACCGCGCGGCGGCGATCATCGTGGCAAGTTTCGACGACACCGGCTTTCACCCCGGCACGATCAGCGCGTGGATGACACTCTACGCCCATGCCCGCACCAACCCCGAAACCCGGCGGCTGCTGACGGCCTATCAAAGCCGGTTGCGGTCCAACCTCACCCATGCGCTGCGCCCGATCAGCCCCCAGCCCGAAGGCGATGCCGACACTCTGGCGGCCCTGATCGATGGGCTTTACCTGCGCGCGGCGCTGTCGGATGGCGTCAGCGCGGCAGAGGCCATGACCCGCGCGCTCTATACGCTCGACCTGCTGCTCAAAGCTGGCCGTTGAACACCGCGGAGACGGGCGGCACCGCCGCGCTCCGCCTCTCTGAACACTCCTCGCCTCAGGCAAGAAAGTCCCTTTGATGTCCTATGATCCCCAACCCACCGCCAGCCACTTTATCGACGGCGCCTATGTCGAAGACACCAATGGCACGCCGATCCCGGTGATCTATCCCGCCACGGGCGAAAAGATCGCGACGGTCTATGCCGCCACGCCTCAGATCGTGGAGCAGGCCATCGCCTCGGCCCGCCGCGCGCAGGCCGCATGGGGCGCGATGAGCGGCACCGAGCGGGGCCGTATCCTGCGCCGCGCCGCCGACATGATCCGCGACCGCAACCACGACCTTTCGGTGCTGGAAACCCAAGACACCGGCAAACCCTATCAGGAGACCTCCGTCGCCGATGCCACCAGCGGCGCGGACGCGCTGGAGTATTTCGGCGGCCTCGCCGGCAGCCTGACCGGCGAGCATATCCAGCTTGGCGAAGACTGGGTCTACACCCGGCGCGAGCCCTTGGGCGTCTGTGTCGGCATCGGCGCGTGGAACTACCCCACGCAGATCGCCTGCTGGAAGGCCGCTCCCGCGCTGGCCTGCGGCAATGCGATGATCTTCAAACCGTCCGAGACCACGCCGCTCTGCGCGCTGAAAGTGGCCGAAATCTTGATTGGAGCCGGGCTGCCGGCGGGGCTCTTCAACGTGGTGCAGGGCATGGGCGAGGTCGGCCAGTCGCTGGTCACCGATGCCCGCGTCGACAAGGTCTCGCTCACCGGCTCGGTGCCCACGGGGCGCAAGGTCTATGCCGCCGCTGCCGAAGGCATCAAGCATGTGACGATGGAGCTTGGCGGCAAGTCGCCCCTGATCGTCTTCGAGGATGCGGATATCGACAATGCCGTCGGCGGCGCGATCCTCGGCAACTTCTACAGCTCCGGCCAGATCTGCTCGAACGGCACGCGGGTCTTCGTGCACCGCGACATCAAGGAGGCGTTCCTCGCACGGCTGTCCGAGCGGCTGGACAAGGCCGTGATCGGTGACCCGATGGACCCCGACACCAGCTTTGGCCCGATGGTCAGCGAGCGGCAGATGCAAATCGCGCTGGACTACATTGAGAAGGGCAAGGCCGAGGGCGCGCGGCTGGTCTATGGCGGGAGCCGCATCGAGCGCGAGGGGTTCTACATGCAGCCCACCGTCTTCGCCGATGTGAAAGACGACATGATCATCGCCCGCGAGGAGATCTTCGGCCCGGTCATGGCGGTGCTGGATTTCGAGGATGAAGCGGAGGTCATGGCGCGCGCCAACGCCACCGAGTTCGGCCTCGCCGCCGGTGTCTTCACCCGCGACCTTGCCCGCGCGCACCGCGTGGCGGCGGGGTTCGAGGCCGGGACCTGCTACATCAACAGCTACAACGACGCCCCGGTCGAAGCGCCCTTCGGCGGCATGAAGAACTCGGGCGTGGGCCGCGAGAACGCCAAGGCCGCGATCGAGCACTACAGCCAAGTGAAGTCGGTCTACGTGCGCATGGGCGATGTCGAGGCGCCCTTCTAAGGGGTGAATTTGCTGAGAGGTGCTTGAGGGATCAGCCTGATCCTCAAGTCACCTCGTCAATTCTGGGGAGCGATTCCCCACCGCCTCAAGGACAAGCCGCGCCTACGCGCGGTGCTGCGCATCCTTGACCCGGCGGGGAATCACGGAAGGAAGAGCTATGGAAGCTGAATTTGTCATCGTCGGCGCGGGCTCTGCGGGCTGCGCCATGGCCTACCGCTTGGCCGAGGCGGGTCGCAAGGTCATCGTCATCGAACATGGTGGCACCGACGCCGGGCCTTTCATCCAGATGCCCGCGGCGCTCAGCTATCCGATGAACATGCCGCGCTACGACTGGGGCTATAAATCCGAGCCCGAGCCGCATCTCAACAACCGCGAGCTGGTCTGCCCGCGCGGCAAGGTGATCGGCGGCTCGTCCTCGATCAACGGCATGGTCTACGTGCGCGGCCATGCCAAGGATTTCGACCATTGGGAGGAGTCCGGCGCGCGCGGCTGGTCCTACGCGGATGTACTGCCCTACTACAAACGCATGGAGACATGGCACGAGAACGGCCATGGCGGCGATGCGGCATGGCGCGGCAAGGACGGCCCGCTGCACGTCAGCCGCGGCCCGCGCGAGAACCCTCTTTTCGACGCCTTCGTGCAAGCCGGGGCGCAGGCGGGCTACCCGGTGACCCATGACTACAACGGCGAGCAGCAAGAGGGTTTCGGCCCGATGGAGCAGACCGTCTGGAACGGGCGGCGCTGGTCGGCGGCCAATGCCTATCTGCGCCCGGCGCAGAAGACCGGCAATGTCACCCTGATCCGTGCGCTGGCGCAGCGCGTGGTGATCGAAGAGGGGCGTGCCGTGGGTGTCGAGGTCAAGCGTGGCCGCGCGACGGAGGTGATCCGTGCCAGCCGCGAAGTGGTGCTGGCGGCGTCCTCGATCAACTCGCCGAAACTGCTGATGCTCTCGGGGGTCGGCCCTGCCGCGCATCTCGCCGACCATGGCATCGAGGTACTGGCCGACCGCCCCGGCGTGGGTCAGAACCTGCAGGACCATCTGGAGCTCTACATCCAGATGGCCTCGCGCCAGCCGATCACGCTCTACAAGCACTGGAACCTTTTGTCGAAGGCCGTCATCGGCGCGCAATGGCTGTTTACCAAGACCGGCATGGGCGCCTCGAACCAGTTCGAATCCGCGGCCTTCATCCGCTCGAAGCCCGGCGTAGAATACCCTGATATTCAATACCATTTCCTGCCCATTGCCGTGCGCTACGACGGGCAGGCGGCGGCCGAGGGGCATGGCTTTCAGGCGCACACGGGGCCGATGCGCTCCAAGTCGCGGGGCGAGATCACCCTGCGCTCCGCCGACCCGGCCGAGGCGCCGCGCATCCGTTTCAACTACATGTCCCATTCCGACGATTGGGAGGAGTTCCGCACCTGTATCCGCCTCACGCGGGAAATCTTCGCGCAGGATGCCTTCAAGCCCTTCGTCAAACACGAGATCCAGCCCGGAGAAGCGCTGCAATCGGACGCGGAGCTTGACGCTTTCATCGCCGAACACGCCGAAAGCGCCTATCACCCCTGCGGCACCTGCCGCATGGGGGCGGCGGACGATCCGGGCGCCGTGGTCGACCCGCAAGCGCGGGTGATCGGGGTCGAGGGGCTACGCGTGGCCGACAGTTCGATCTTCCCGCGGATCACCAATGGCAACCTCAATGCGCCCTCGATCATGGTCGGTGAAAAGGTCTCGGACCTGCTTCTGGGCCGCGATCCGCTGCCGCGCGCGAATGACGAACCATGGGTGCATCCGAACTGGCAGGTGGCGCAGCGTTGATCGTTAACCTGCCTTAACATCCTGTCTTGAAGGCCGCAGGGCAGGGCGTCATACCTGCCTCATGTTAAGGATTTGTTCACTTTTCGCCCTCAGTTTGACGCTGAGTATCGTGACTGGACCCGCAGGGGCGCAGACGGTCTCGGGCGTGGTCCGCGTGATCGACGGGGATACTTTCGATCTCGGCGGTACGCGCATCCGCTTGCATGGTATCGATGCGCTCGAATCCAGCCAGACCTGCGAGACAGAGGGCGGGCAGGCTTGGGCCTGCGGAGATTGGACAACGAGGGAGGTGCGCGACAGATACCAAGGGGCCAACGCGCGTTGTGAGGCACTGGACCGCGACCGCTATGATCGCATCGTCGCCCGCTGCCATGTGGGCGACGTTGACGTGGGGCAGGCGCTGGTGCGTGACGGGCTGGCCTTTGCCTATCGCAAATATTCGATGGACTATGATCTGGATGAGAAAGCCGCCTTTGTCGCAGGCCGTGGGATTCACGGGTTCAAGACGGTTTCCCCCGCCCGCTACCGCGTGACCCGCCGCAGCGGGTCCGAGCCTGCCCGGCCCGAGGGGAGCTGCCAGATCAAAGGCAATATCAGCGCCAAGGGGGTCAAGATTTACCATATGCCGGGGCAGGAATTTTACAGCCGCACCCGCATCAGCGCCCGCAAAGGCGAGCGTTGGTTCTGCTCCGAAGCCGAGGCCCGCGGCGCGGGTTGGCGGCGTGCGCGGCGCTGATCACTCCACCCGGTAGGGCAGGGTGTCGCGTAGATGCGGGTCGACCACCAACTGCCGCTCTAGCGGCGGAACGGAGCGTTGATGGCAATCCCGGCGCTCGCAAATCCGGCAGGAAATGCCAATTGGTTCAAAGGCATCGCTGCGGGTGACGTCCATCCCGTCGGCGTAGACCAGCGCGGGCGCATGGCGCACCTCGCAGCCGAGTGAGATCGCATAGCGCCGCACCGGCGCGCCAAACCGCCCCGCCGGTTTCGAGATGTCCCGCGCCAAACTGATATAGCGCACCCCATCCGGCGTCTCGGCCAATTGCCGAAGGAACCGCCCCGGCGTTTCAAAGGCGCGGTGGACGTTCCAAAGCGGGCAGGCGCCGCCGAAACGCGCGAATTGCAGCCGGGTCGCGGAATGGCGTTTGGTGATCGTGCCCGCCTGATCAACCCGGACGAAGAAAAAGGGCACTCCCTTCGCACCGGGCCGCTGCATCGTCGACAGCCGATGCGCCACCTGCTCGATCGAGGCACCGAAATGCCCGGCCAGCACCTCCAGATCATGGCGGCAATCCTGCGCCTTTTGCAAGAACCGCCCATAGGGCAACAGAGCCGCCCCGGCGAAGTAATTGGCCAGCCCAATCTTTGCGATATCCCGCGCCGCGGTGCTGTGGAAACGGGCGAGGTCCAGCGTCGCCTCCAGCAGCGCGTCTTGCTGGGTCAGCGCCACCTGCAGCAACATCTGAAAGGTCTGTGTCTCAGGCGCCGCACGGGCCGATAGATGCAGTACCTTGCGGGCGGGATCATAGGCGCGCAGCCGGTCGTCATCCTCAAAAACCACGCGCACCCCGGCACTCTCAAGCGCACGCGCCGCGGTCGCCCGCGTGTCACTGCCGCTGCCTTCGCGGGTCGCGAAATGCTCTGCCGCACGGTCGACGGCGTCGATGTAATTGTCGCAATAGTGAAAGAAATCCCGCACCTCTTCCCAAGGGGAGGGCATCGCGCGGGCGTCTTCACGCCCCAGGGCTTCGTCCAGCGAGGCCAGCCGTTCATGCACCTGTCGGTAGCTTTGATGCAGCGCGAGAAAGGCATGTGCCAGCCCCGGCGCGTTGGAGGCGGTGAGGCGCAGATCGGCCACCGGGGGTGCCTTTCCGGCGAAAATCGGATCGGCCAGCGCCTCGCGCAGATCGCTGACCAACCGCTCCCCATCGCCGCTGGAAAGCTCGGTCACATCCAACCTGAACTCCGACGCCAGAGCGAGCACGACATTGGTACTGACGGGCCGGTTGTTATTCTCCATCTGGTTGAGATAGGGCAAGGAGACGCCCAGCCGGGCGGCGAAGTCTTTCTGCGTCAGCCCCGCGCGGGTCCGGGTCTCACGCAGTTTCACACCGGCATAGAGTTTCTGGATCGCCATCCGCGCACCTTTGCAACTTTGCAGTTAGGTGCAGCCTAGCTTTGCAAAGCCGGGGCCACAAGCGCGGGGAGCGTGGGCCTAGAGGCCCAAAGCTTTCTCCCGCCGGATCACCACCCAGATGGAGGCGACCGAGGCGATGGCCGTCAGCAACATGAGCCACAACAGCGGATAGGCTCCGGTTTCAGGGGTGAGCAGGGCGCCCGCCAGCGCGCTCAAGGCCGCGCCGCCGACAATCATGATTGCCCCGCCCAGCCCGGAGGCCGTGCCCGCCAAATGCGGGCGCACCGACAGCATCCCGGCGGTGGCATTGGGGATGCAAAGCCCGTTGCCCAGCCCCACCAGCGTCATCAGCCCGAAAAAGCTGAGCGGAGAGCCGTAGCCCGCAAGAAAGATCAGCAGCGACACCGTGCCGCCCACGGCGTTGGAAATGCAGCCCCAAAGCACCAGCGTATTGACGCCGAAACGGGTCGCCGTCCGCGCGGTGACGAAGTTGCCGATGAAATAGCCAATTGCGGGCGCGCCGAAATAGAGGCCCAGCACCGCAGGCTCCATCCCGAAGACCACGGTGCCCACGAAGGGCGCGCCGCCGAGATAGGCAAAGAAGGCGCCCGAGCAAAAACCCGTGGCCAGCGCATAGCCCCAAAACCGCGGCGAGCGGAGCAACTCGGGGTATTCGCCGAACTGCTGCCGCAGCGATTTGCCGCTGGCCCGGGCGGTTTCGCCCAAATCCGCCCAAGCCACCCAAAAGACCAACCCGCCGAGGATCAGCATCGCCCAGAAGGAAGCCTGCCAGCCGAAACCCTGCTCCAGCAAACCGCCCAAGGCCGGGCTGATCATCGGCACCAGCGCCATGCCCATGGTGACATAGCCGATCATGGAGGCGGATTCGTCTTGAGTATAAAGGTCGCGGATCACCGCACGGCTCAGCACCATGCCCGTGGCGATCACAGCCTGCGCCATGCGAAACACCAGAAACACGGCGATGTTCGGCGCCAGCAGGCAGCCCACCGTGGCCACGAAGAAGATGCCCAAGCCCCAAAGCATCACCCGCCGCCGCCCGAGGTTGTCCGAAATCGGCCCGATGAAAATCTGCAGTATCCCACTGAAAAACAGGTAGAGCGGCACCGAAAGCTGGATCACCGCATAATCCGTGCCGAAATGCTCTGCCATCTTCGGCAGGCTGGGCAGAAAGATGTTCATGACCATGGCCGAAAGCCCGGCCAGCAGGATCAGCGTTGAGATATGGGGTGGGGTCGTCCGGTCTAAATACCGGACCCGGGGGATATCGCTCATGCAAATGCAAGTAGTCGGGGGCATGGGAAATGTCCATGTTAACTAGATTGTTTTGCAACTTTTCATTTTGCTTCGCAGTGTCTGTATTGATTTTGCAAATTTGCAAAATTGCGCTTTGGTCAGTTGCGCTCATCCGGTAGACTGGTCGAAATCACAATAGGGGTGCGTCATGAAAGACATTCTCGAACAACTGGAGCGGCGTCGCGAAGATGCGCGTTTGGGCGGCGGTCAGGCACGGATCGATGCGCAGCACAGCCGTGGCAAGCTCACCGCGCGGGAGCGCGTCGATCTGCTGCTCGACGAAGGCTCCTTCGAGGAATTCGACATGTTCGTCACCCACCGCTGCACCGATTTCGGCATGCAGGATCAAAAGCCCGCGGGCGATGGTGTGGTCACCGGCTGGGGCACGATTAACGGCCGCCTCGTCTATGTCTTTAGCCAGGATTTCACCGTCTTCGGCGGCTCGCTCTCGGAAACCCATGCTCAGAAAATCTGCAAGATCATGGATATGGCAGTGCAAAATGGCGCG
>NZ_SZNL01000015.1:15147-50527 GCF_005068605.1 Sulfitobacter sp. 15WGC
GGGCACGATTAACGGCCGCCTCGTCTATGTCTTTAGCCAGGATTTCACCGTCTTCGGCGGCTCGCTCTCGGAAACCCATGCTCAGAAAATCTGCAAGATCATGGATATGGCAGTGCAAAATGGCGCGCCGGTGATCGGCATCAACGATTCCGGCGGCGCGCGCATCCAAGAAGGCGTGGCAAGCCTTGCAGGCTATGCCGAGGTCTTCCAGCGCAACATCGAAGCTTCCGGCGTGATCCCCCAGATCAGCGTCATCATGGGCCCCTGCGCGGGCGGGGCGGTCTATTCGCCCGCGATGACCGACTTCATCTTCATGGTCAAAGACAGCTCCTATATGTTCGTCACCGGTCCGGACGTGGTGAAAACCGTCACCAACGAAGTCGTCACCGCCGAAGAGCTGGGCGGCGCCACGACCCACACGCGCAAATCCTCCGTCGCCGACGCGGCCTTCGAAAATGACGTGGAGGCATTGGCCGAGGTGCGCCGCCTCGTCGATCTGCTGCCCGCCAACAACCGCGAGAAACCGCCGGTCCGCCCCTTCTTCGACGATCCCAACCGGATCGAACCCTCGCTCGACACACTGGTGCCGTCGAACGCCAACACCCCCTATGACATGAAGGAATTGATCCTCAAACTGGCGGATGAGGGCGACTTTTACGAAATCCAAGAGGAATTCGCCAAGAACATCATCACCGGCTTCATCCGCCTTGAGGGGCGTACCGTCGGCGTGGTGGCCAACCAACCGATGGTGCTGGCCGGATGCCTCGACATCGACAGCTCGCGCAAAGCGGCGCGTTTCGTGCGTTTCTGCGACGCCTTCGAGATCCCGATCCTCACCCTGGTAGACGTGCCCGGCTTCCTGCCCGGCACCGGTCAGGAATTCGGCGGTGTCATCAAACACGGCGCGAAACTGCTCTTCGCCTATGGCGAGGCGACCGTGCCAATGGTCACCGTCATCACGCGCAAAGCCTACGGCGGCGCCTACGATGTGATGGCCTCGAAACACCTGCGCTCGGATTTCAACTACGCTTGGCCCACCGCCGAAGTTGCCGTGATGGGCGCCAAAGGCGCGACCGAGATCATTCACCGCAAGGATCTGAACGACCCCGAAAAGATCGCTAAACACACCAAGGATTACGAGGATCGTTTCGCCAATCCCTTCGTCGCCGCCGAACGTGGCTTCATCGACGAGGTGATCCAGCCGCGCTCTACCCGCAAACGGGTCGCCCGCGCCTTCGCCTCTCTGCGCAACAAAAAAAGTGCAGACCCCGTGGAAGAAACACGACAACATCCCGCTCTGAGCGCCATCATGCAGCTTCATCCTTTCTCAAATACCGATCCCACGAGGGCCGCGCGCGGAACCCTCGGCGGGCTGGGTGGTTTTCCTTACAAAGGAGGACCGGATCATGCCGAATTCATCCATCAAGGACGAAGAGACCTACAAGTCCCTGCGCGAGGATGGGGCGAGCAAGGAGAAAGCCGCCCGCATTGCCAATGCGCAGGCCAACGACAGCCAGCACCCCGGCAAGAAGGGGGGCAAACAGCCGCCCTACGAGGATTGGACCAAAGACGCTCTCTACGACCGGGCGCAAGAGCTCGGGATCGAAGGGCGCTCGGACATGGACAAGGAAACGCTGATCGACGCGCTGCGCAACCACTAGGCGCTCTTCTGCGTCGGGTCTGGCTGCCAGCCCTGCTGGCGGTCGGGCTTGCAGGCCCCGCGCGGGCCATTGATGTCCCCTCTGGGCAAACCGTTGATCTGCAAGAGGTCTTGGTCGAGGAGCTCGGCGGTGAGACTTGGCTTCGCTTCCGTTTTATCGCGCCGCAGATTGCCAAAGGGCCGGGGGCCATCGCCTATGACCGCGCCGCGCCGGATATGGAACATCTCTGCGCGGTCGTCGCACTTCCTTACATGACTGAACATGCGCTAGCGGGGCAGGTGATCGTCGTCTCCCTCGCTGACCGTCCGGTGGAATTCGGCGCGGCCGACCCCGAAGCGACCCAGTATTTCGAAGCTTTCCGGGCGCAGGATGACACCTGCATTTGGGAGGGTTTGTGATGCACAGGCAATATCTTGCAAGAATCCGCCGATCCTCGGATTGGAATGATGCTTTGGAGTCACAACGCGACCGATTGCACTTGCAACCGTATCCATTGCCATGTGAATCGCATATGATGCGGTCAAGGAATACCCACGTATCCCTTACCTCAGAACCCGGGCTTGGCCGGCGTGTTGTCGTGTCAGGTTCATTTAACGTTAATAGGAGATTTACATGTCCAAGAGCATCAAGTTGCTGGCAGCCATCGGTTTCGTTGCAGCGGTTTCGGCCTGCGCGCAGCAAGAAGAAGAGTATGTCGTGGTCGAGCCCGAGCCCATCTCGGTTGAGCCCGTCTACACCGGCAAGTACAAGTAATGCCGTTGCAGGGCAGGCGTTTGCGCCTGCCCTGATCCCAGCCACCCCTGCAACCGGGAGGGGTGTCTGATGCCCGCCTATATGCTAAAACACCGCGGGTTCCCCGGGCGTCTGCCCGGCACCGATTTTCAATTCACCATTCGCCGCCCGAACCCCAAAGGGGTCACGCCCATCACCCGGCGTGAGCGTCGCCCCGACCGCCGCGCCCCGGATCGCCGCGCCGATACCGCTTTTGTCAAAGCCCTTTGGGAAGCCTTTGGCGAACATCCGTTCGAGCGTGGCAATCTGGATGCGGGCCGCCTGTCTTGGCTCTTTGGCCGTGAGGTTCTGCCCGCGACCGATCCTTTCGACCCTGCCGATTACGAAGCGCTGCTGGTGCTCGACGTGGCCGCCGCCCGCGCCGCCTTTCCCGAAGCTTTTGAGGATTGATCGGCATGATGTCGCCGCGCCTTTCCGCCGTTCAGCACCGCTTTGCCGAAGCCCGGCCAAGCCGCGCGGTGTGCTTGGCGCAAAGGCGGGCTTGCGGCAGGCTTTATGCGTCTGGCGGCGCGTCCGTTATCCCGCGTGCCGCCGAGCCTGAAGACCATACCTCTTCCTCTATCGGGCAGCCGATCCGCGCCTGCGCTCTGCTGTCCGACTTTTCCACAGGGTGGTTTTCAGGTCACAGCGCAGCAGGCCGAAAATCTGGCCGGGAACTTGTGCAGCGCCACGGCGTTTGTCGGATAGTAGACAGCAGTGAAGGAGCAGGCACATGTCCATTCGTAACATCATCCTCGCGCTTGGCGCGACAGCCGGTCTGGCCGCATGCGGCGACAACATCGGCGAACAAGGTTTGGGCGGCGCAGCCGTCGGCGCAGGTGCGGCAGCCGTCACAGGCGGGTCGCTGGCGCAGGGCGCAGCCATCGGCGCTGCAGCCAACGTCGGTTACTGTCAGCTCAACCCCGGCAAATGTAACTGATCCAGCTACAATAGCCGCTTTGCCCGCCATCCGCGCGGGCAGGGCGGCCTCCCTTTCATCTTTACCCCTACAGGCACCCGCGCAGCCCCGGCTGACGCGGCTTTTTGCGTTGCCTGCATTCGTCAAAGGAACCGCTGATGTTTGACAAGATCCTCATTGCCAACCGAGGCGAAATCGCCTGCCGTGTGATCAAGACCGCCAAGAAAATGGGCCTGACCACCGTGGCGATATATTCCGATGCAGACGCGCAGGCGCTGCATGTGGAAATGGCGGATGAGGCCATTCACATCGGCCCGCCCCCGGCGAACCAGTCCTATATCGTCATCGACAAGGTGATGGAGGCGATCAAGCAATCGGGCGCGCAAGCGGTGCATCCGGGCTATGGTTTCTTGAGTGAAAACAGCAAGTTCGCCGAGGCGCTCGAGGCTGCGGGCGTGGCCTTCGTCGGCCCGCCCAAAGGGGCCATCGAGAAGATGGGCGACAAGATCACCTCCAAGAAGATCGCCAAGGAGGCCGGGGTCTCGACCGTGCCGGGTTACATGGGCCTCATCGAGGACGCCGAGGAGGCGGTGAAGATCTCCAATGACATCGGCTACCCGGTGATGCTCAAGGCCTCCGCTGGCGGCGGCGGCAAGGGCATGCGGATCGCTTGGAACGATGAGGAAGCGCGCGAGGGTTTCCAATCGTCCAAGAACGAGGCCGCGAACTCTTTTGGAGATGACCGGATCTTCATTGAGAAATTCGTGACCCAGCCGCGCCACATCGAGATTCAGGTGCTCTGCGATGCCCACGGCAACGGCGTCTATCTGGGCGAGCGTGAATGCTCGATCCAGCGCCGCAACCAGAAGGTGGTCGAAGAGGCCCCGAGCCCCTTCCTTGACGAAGCCACCCGTAAAGCGATGGGCGAACAGGCCGTCGCTCTGGCGCAGGCCGTGGGCTACACCAGCGCGGGCACCGTGGAATTCATCGTCGACGGCGACAAGAATTTCTACTTCCTTGAGATGAACACCCGCCTTCAGGTGGAACACCCGGTGACGGAGTTGATTACCGGCGTCGATCTGGTGGAGCAGATGATCCGCGTGGCCAACGGCGAAAAGCTGTCGATCACCCAAGACGACGTGACTCTGACCGGCTGGGCCATCGAAAACCGGCTTTACGCCGAAGACCCCTACCGCGGCTTCCTGCCGTCCATCGGCCGTCTGACCCGCTATCGCCCGCCGCAGGAGGTGGCCGCGGGGCCGCTTCTGGAGCAGGGCACATGGCAGGGTGACGCGCCCGCGGGCGACATGGCCGTGCGCAACGACACCGGCGTCTACGAGGGCGGCGAGATCTCGATGTATTACGACCCGATGATCGCCAAGCTCTGCACATGGGCGCCGACGCGCGCCGAGGCGATCGAGAAGATGCGCGTGGCGCTCGACAGTTTCGAGGTCGAGGGCATCGGGCACAACCTGCCGTTCCTTTCCGCCGTGATGGATCACCCCAAGTTCGTCTCGGGCGAGATGACCACCGCCTTCATCGCCGAGGAATATCCCGATGGGTTCGAAGGGGTGTCCCTGCCGGAGAGCGAGCTCCGCCGCATCGCCGCCGCCTGTGCCGCCATGCACCGCGTTGGCGAAATCCGCCGCGCCCGCGTTTCGGGCCGGATGGACAACCACGAGCGCAAAGTCGGCAGCGACTGGAACGTGAAGCTTCAGGGTGAGAACTTTGATGTGGTCACCAAGGCCGATCCCGAAGGGGCGACGGTGGCTTTCTCTGACGGCAGCGAAATGCGTGTGAGCGGCGATTGGACCCCGGGGGACCAACTGGCCGAGATGACCGTCGATGGCGCGCCTTTGGTGCTGAAGGTCGGCAAAATCTCAGGCGGCTTCCGGATCCGCACCCGCGGTGCGGATCTGAAGGTCCATGTCCGCACGCCGCGTCAGGCGGAACTGGCGGCCCTGATGCCCGAGAAACTGCCGCCCGATACCTCCAAGATGTTGCTCTGCCCGATGCCGGGTCTGGTGGTGAAACTCGACGTCGAAGTTGGCGACGAGGTTCAGGAGGGTCAAGCGCTCTGCACCATCGAGGCGATGAAGATGGAAAACATCCTGCGCGCCGAGAAGAAGGGCGTCGTCAGCAAGGTCAACGCAGGTGCGGGCGACAGCCTTGCGGTGGACGATGTGATCATGGAGTTCGAATAGGGTGCGACGCGCGGGCGATCAGGGCGGGCAGGGCGCGGGGCATCAGCGGTTGACGCCGCGCTCCTTCGCCTCTCTGATTTCTCGCTGCCTCAGCGGCATCTTGTCGATGCTACGAGTGATCTCGCGCACGTCCCAAGGGAAGGGTTTGCGCAGCTCGATCTGGCCTTCCTTGTCGACCAGCACCAGCATGAAACCACGCGGGCGCATCCGCATCCGCAGCGGGCTCTGCGCGGCGGGGTCGGTATCGGTCAGCACGACGACATCGCGCAGGCGCAACTCATCCTCGCGCTCGCGGAGGTATTCCATCTGCGCGACGAAGGCGGGGTCATTCTCGGAATTGGCAAAGACCAGTACGGGCCGTTTGGTCCATTGGAAGGTGCTGAGATCGGCCATATCGGCAGGCAGGAACAACGGATCCTCCACCGGGGCATCGGCCCCTTGGGCCATGGCCGCCGTGGTCATCAATCCTGCAAAAACTAGTGAGATCAAACGTTTCATCAAGGCTCCTGTCCCCTCAAATATAGGGGGCCTGTGCCAGTTTGCGAAGGGCAAAGCGCCGCAGGGGGTATTTATCCCCCTAGGGGCGCGGCCTTTGACAATTCAGCCGCCACAGTTGCGCAGGCCGATGCCTGCCGCCGGGCGCTAAGGGAGAAGGACAAGCATATGACATCCGACCAAAAGGACGCGAAGGCGCGTTGGCAGGAACTGGCTACCGGCGAATTGCGTGGGCGCAGCCTTGACGATCTGACGTGGAAGACGCTGGAGGGGATCGACGTCCAGCCGCTCTACACCGCCGAGGATGTGGACGGGCTTGAGCATCTCGGCAGCATCCCCGGCGAGGCGCCCTTTACACGCGGCGTGAAGGCGACGATGTATGCGGGCCGCCCTTGGACGATCCGGCAATATGCGGGTTTCTCTACGGCGGAGGAATCCAACGCCTTCTACCGCCGCGCGCTTGCTGCCGGGCAGCAGGGTGTTTCGGTGGCCTTCGATCTGGCGACGCACCGCGGCTATGACAGTGACCATCCCCGCGTGGAGGGCGATGTCGGCAAGGCGGGCGTGGCCATCGACTCGGTCGAGGACATGAAGATCCTCTTCGATGGCATCCCGCTTGATCAGGTGTCGGTCTCCATGACGATGAACGGCGCGGTGATACCGATCCTCGCCAATTTCATCGTCGCGGGCGAAGAGCAGGGCCATGACCGGGCCAAGCTCTCGGGGACGATCCAGAACGACATCCTCAAGGAATTCATGGTGCGCAACACCTATGTCTACCCGCCGGAGCCGTCGATGCGGATCATCGGGGACATCATCGAATATACTTCGGACCACATGCCCAAGTTCAACTCGATCTCGATCTCGGGCTATCACATGCAGGAGGCGGGGGCGAACCTCGTGCAGGAACTGGCCTTCACCATCGCCGACGGGCGCGAATATGTGCGCACGGCGATTGCGGCAGGGATGGACGTCGACCGCTTCGCGCCGCGTCTGTCGTTCTTCTTCGCCATCGGCATGAACTTCTTCATGGAGGCCGCCAAGCTGCGCGCCGCGCGGCTGCTCTGGTCGCGGGTGATGGAGGAGTTCGAGCCTAAGAACCCCAAGTCCTCAATGCTGCGCACCCATTGCCAGACCTCCGGCGTCAGCTTGGCCGAGCAGGACCCTTACAACAACGTGGTCCGCACGGCCTACGAGGCGCTTTCGGCGGTCTTGGGCGGCACCCAGTCGCTGCACACCAATTCGCTGGATGAGGCCATCGGCCTGCCCACCGACCATTCGGCGCGCATCGCCCGGAACACCCAGCTGATTTTGCAAGAAGAGACCGGAATCACCAATGTCGTCGATCCGCTGGCGGGCAGCTACTACGTCGAGAAGCTGACCGCCGATCTGGCCGAAGCGGCGTGGAAGCTGATCGAGGAGGTCGAGGAGATGGGCGGCATGACCAAGGCCGTGGCCTCGGGCATGCCTAAGCTCAGGATCGAGGAAGCCGCGGCTCAGCGTCAGGCGGGCATCGACCGCGGCACCGAGGTGATCGTGGGCGTCAACAAGTACCGCCGCGACAAGGAAGAGCCGATCGACATTCTCGACGTCGACAACGTCAAGGTGCGCGCAGGACAGGTGGCGCGTCTGGAGCGCATCCGCGCCGAGCGCGACGAAGAGGCCGGCACCGCCGCCTTGGCGGAACTGACACGGCGGGCGGCCGAGGGCGGCAACCTGCTCGACGCCGCGGTCGAGGCCGCGCGCGCACGCGCCACAGTGGGGGAAATCAGCATGGCGATGGAAAAGGAATTCGGAAGGCACCGGGCCGAGGTCAAGACGCTCTCAGGCGTTTACGGCGCGGCCTACGAGGGCGACGCGGGCTTTGCCGACATCCAGAAGTCGGTGGATGAGTTCGCCGAGGCCGAGGGCCGCCGCCCGCGCATGCTGGTGGTCAAGATGGGTCAGGACGGCCACGACCGCGGTGCCAAGGTGATCGCCACCGCCTTTGCCGACATCGGCTTTGACGTGGACGTGGGCCCGCTGTTCCAGACGCCCGCGGAGGCAGCGCAGGATGCGGTGGACAACGACGTGCATGTCATCGGCATCTCGAGCCAAGCGGCGGGGCACAAGACGCTGGCGCCGCAGCTCATTCAGGCGCTGAAGGATGCGGGCGCAGAGGATATCCTCGTGATCTGCGGCGGGGTGATCCCGCAGCAGGACTACAAGTTCCTGCAAGACGCGGGCGTGAAGGCGATCTTTGGGCCCGGCACCAATATCCCAACCGCCGCGCAGGACATCCTGAAGCTGATCCGCGAGACGCGGAAGTGATGCAAGACGACGGAAGCGCCGCCCTGAGGGGCGGCGTGATCCGCCGCGCCGGGGCGCAGGATGCCGCCGCCGTGGCGGCGCTCTGGAACGGTATGATCCGCGACAGCCTGTCGACCTTCACCACCGAGGAAAAGACGCCAGAGGAGATCGCAGCGCTGATCGCCGCCCGGGCCAATGCCTTTTGGGTGGCCGAAGGGGAGGGCGCGGTGCTGGGCTTTGTCACCTATGGCAGCTTTCGCGGCGGGCCGGGCTATGCCGCGACGGTGGAGCATAGCATCGTTCTGTCCGAGGCGGCGCAGGGGCAGGGGCTGGGCCGCGACCTGATGACACAGGCCATAGAGGCGGCAGCGGCGCAGGGCCGTCACACCATGGTCGCCGCGATCAGCAGCGCTAATCCCGGCGCTGTGACGTTCCATGAAAAACTGGGCTTTGCGCAGGTCGGGCGGATGCCCGAGGTGGGGCGCAAACATGGGCGATGGCTCGATCTGATCTTGATGCAGAAAACGCTGACTGCATCCTGACTTCCCCGATGCCAGCGGTTAAGCTGGGGGCCGAATACCAAAGGGTCAGCCCATGTCGATCTGGACGCGCATCTCCGAAGCTCTGTCAGCCCTCACCGCGGGCGAAGGGCTGTCGGCTGTCTTTGACCGGCTACGCAGCCCGCCCGAGCGCTCGGTCGCCTTTACCATCGCGGTGATCGCGCTTGGCGCCAAAATGGCCAAGGCCGATGGGCTGGTGACCCGCGATGAGGTGACTGCCTTTCGCGAAGTGTTCCAGATTGCCGAGGCGGATCAGGAAGGGGCGGCGCGGGTCTTTAACCTCGCCCGCCAAGACGTGACCGGTTTCGAGGATTACGCCCGCCGCATCGCGCGGATGTTCAGTGACCAGCCCCAGACCCTGCATGACCTGATGGAGGGGCTGTTTCACATCGCGATGGCCGATGGCATCTACCACCCCAACGAAAACGCCTTTCTTGAGGATGTGGCCGCGATTTTCGGCATGGATGAAGAGGCTTTCGCCTCGCTCAAAGCGCGTTTCGTGCCCGATAGCTCGCCCCTGCCGCGCACGGTTCTGGGCATCGGCCCCAATGCGACGTTGGAAGAGGCCCGCCGCGCGTGGCGGCGGCTGGTGCGCGAGAACCATCCCGACGCGCTGGTGGCGCGGGGCTTGCCGCAAGAGGCGATCAAGATGGCCGAGAAGCGCATGATCGACATCAACCGCGCATGGGAAACGCTCTCGGGCAAACACGCTTGATGCGCATCGCGACCTACAATGTTGAGTGGTTCGCGAGCCTTTTTGACAATGACAACCGGCTTTACGACGATGACGCTTGGGCCGGGCGGCATGGGGTGACCCGTGCGCAGCAGACGGCGGCTTTGGGCCAAGTGTTCAACGCGCTGGGTGCCGATGCGGTCATGGTGATCGAAGCGCCGAACCACGGGCGGCGGCAATCCACCGTGGCGGCGCTTGAGCATTTTGCCGCGCGGTTTTCCCTGCGCACGCGGGCCGCCGTCATGGGGTTTTCCAACGATACCGAGCAAGAGATTGCGCTGCTCTATGATCCCGACAAGCTCAGCGCCCGCCATGTGCCGCAGGGTGCCGCCGATGCCCCGCGCTTTGACCAGACGCTGCGGATCGACCTTGACGTGGATGCGACGGAAGACGCGGTGGTCTTTTCCAAACCGCCCTTGGAGTTGGAGGTCACCACGAAGGCCGGTTTCGCCTTTCAGATGATCGGCGCGCATCTCAAATCCAAAGCGCCCCATGGGGCTAAGTCCGAGGCCGATGTGCTGCGCATCGCCATCGCCAACCGACGCAAACAATTGGCACAGGCGATCTGGCTCAGGCGGCGGATCGACATGCATTTGGCGGCGGAACGGCCCGTGATGGTCTTGGGCGATCTGAACGACGGGCCGGGGCTGGATGAATTCGAAAGCCTGTTTGGCCGGTCCTCGGTCGAGATCGTGCTGGGGCAGGGGGCGGCGGCGCTGTTCGACCCTCATGCCAAACAGGCGCTCAGCCGCCGTTTGGGGGCCGCGCCGACCAGCGCGCGTTTCTGGATCGCGCCGGAGGAACGCTATCTTCAGGCGCTGCTTGACTACATCATGGTCAGCCCGCAGATCGCCGCCCCTGCGGCCCGCTGGCGGATCTGGCACCCGATGGATGATCCGGCCTGCTGGCAAAATCTCGCCCTGCGTGACGCGCTGCTGGCCGCCTCGGATCACTTCCCCGTCACGCTGGATGTCGATCTTTAGGCGGGGGGCTGCCAGCGGCGTGGCGTAAGACTGGACATGCGCGCGGCGCCGCCTACCTCAATCCCATGACACGCTTTATGCCCCTTATCGCCCTTTGTACGGTGCTGCCCCTCGCAGCCCATGCGCAGGAAGAATCCGAAGAACGCGGCCTCGGCTTGATGGAGCGCGGCGCGCAGATGTTCATGGACGGGATCATGGATGAGATGGGCCCGGTCATGGAGAGGTTTGAAGGGGTTACCGAGGCCATGCGCCCCGCGCTGCGTGACTTCGCGCGGGAGATGGGGCCGAAGCTTACGGAGCTCTTGGACGAGGTCGAGGATTGGAGCGCCTATCAAGCGCCCGAGATGCAGCCCAACGGCGATATCATCATCCGCCGCAAGCCCGATCACCCGATGGTCCCGCCAGAGACTCCAACCGAACCCGCGCCGCAGATCGAGCTTTAACGCGCGGCGCGTTTGCCGGTCCGAACATGCACCTCTGCCTCAAGCGATTTGGCGAGTGAGTTCAGCCGCGCCTCTGCGACCTCGCCGAAAAGCGGCACCATGTCGGGGGTGAGCCAGAGTTCCAATTGCTTCTTCTTGGGGAACCAGCGCAATTCGCCGCGCTGTTCGCCCTTGTCCATCCAGAGCATCGCGCCAAAGCGCATGGCCTTGCCAAGGATTTCGGCCTCCAACCGGGTCTTCTCATCGACCATTTCATAGAGGTCTTCGAAACGGGTGTTCTCACGCTTGTTGGAATAGCGGTGCAGCAGGGCCAGCCCGAGGTAGATGCGTTCGGCGTGTTTCAGCCCGCCGAGATTGGCGCGGGTGGCATTGTCGAAACAGGTCTCGGCCCGGTAGTCGGGATGCGCGCGCCAACTGACATCATGCAACAGGCAGGCCGCTTTGACCAAACGCCTGCGGGCGTGGGGGGCAGAGCGGTAGAGCGGCAGGATGAAGTTATAGAGCACCTTGCCGAAACCGGGCATCCGCGCGTCCTTCGCCTCGGCGAAATAGCAGGCTTCGATCAGCGGATCCCGGTCGCGCAGGCGCTGCGGCATCTGCTCATAAAGCATGCCTTCGCGGATACCGTAGCTGGAGATGGCGATGTCCTTGGGCCGAAAAGTCTTGACCAGACGGCTGAGCACCTCGGCGGCGTAGGGCACCAGCGACATCCGGCTGGAGGAGACGCCGCAGGCATTGCGCAATTCCTCAAGGTCGGAAGTTTGGATGAATTTCACTGTTTCGCGAACCGAGGTCACGGTCATGCGGTATTCATGCAGCACATGCAGCGGATAGCCCCGGCGGTACATGTCGATCCGCGCGATTGCCCGCCATGAGCCGCCCACGAGGAACAGCCGGTCGCGCTGGCTGCCCATTTTTTCCTGAAGCCCGGTGATGACCTCTTTGATATGCGCGTGCCGCCCTTTGGCGCCGCCCTTGAGGTCGCGCAGCTTGAGCGGGCCAAGCTGGGAGGTGACCCGCCGCCCGACGCGCCCGCCCGAGATTTCGGCAAGCTCCATCGAAGAGCCGCCGATGTCGCAGACAAGGCCGTAAGCGCCGGGCCAGCCCAAAAGCACCCCTTGCGCCGAGAGCCGCGCCTCTTCCTCGCCGTCGATCACCCAGATGCGCAACCCGGTTTCGCGCAGCACATCGGCGCAGAAGGCGCGGCCGTCGCTGGCATCGCGCACCGCCGCCGTGGCGACGACGGTAAGCTCCGACAGGCCCATGCCATCGGCCAATTTGCTGAACCGTCGCAGTGCCGAGAGGGCGCGGGCGCGCCCTTCGGGGGACAGATGCCCGGTCTCGGCCATGCCCGCGCCCAAGGCGCACATGATCTTTTCGTTGTAGAAATAGGCCGGAGAGCGCGCTGCACCGTCAAAGACCACCAGCCGGACGGAGTTCGACCCCACATCCACCACGCCCACGCGGGCCAGCGCCCGCGCGCCCGGATCCTGAAACAAGGGTTTTCCGAAAAGGCCCAGTTCCGCCACACCCGTCTCAGGGACGGGGGCGGCTCGGGAAGGGTCGGTCTGGTCTGCCATCAATGCTCCTGCGGGCCATCCGTTTCACTGGATAATTGGCGCAGGGGGGCGGTGAGGTCAATTGCCAAAGGGCGCTTGCCGGTCAATCCTCGGTATGGGTCAGCTTGGGCACATCCGAGGCCCCGGCGCTGCCCCGGCCCGAGAGCGAGGGGTTTTCCATGAAAAAGCGGTGGCAGTTGAAGGCGAAAGTGCCTTCGGGGATCGCCGGGCGGGTGAATTTACCATCCGGCCCCATGACCCAGCTTTGCGCCACGTCAGCCAGATTGGCCGCCATGATCTGGCTGGTGATCTGCGCCTTGACGGTGGGGTTTTCGATCTCGACCAACGTCTCAACCCGGCGGTTGAGGTTGCGGCCCATCCAGTCGGCCGAAGACATGAAGACCCGTGCCTTTTTATGCGGCAGCCCGTGCCCGTTGCCGAAACAGACGATGCGGCTGTGCTCCAAAAAGCGCCCGATGATGGATTTGACGCGGATGTTGTCCGACAGCCCCTTCACCCCGGGGCGCAGCCCGCAGATGCCGCGAATGACGAGGCTGATTTCCACCCCGGCTTGGCTCGCGTCATACAGCGCGTCGATCACCTCGGCGTCGATCAACGCGTTCATCTTGGCCCAGATCACAGCGGGGCGTCCGGCGCGGGCATGTTCGGCCTCGGCGCGGATCATCTCAAGCAAGCGCGGCTTCAGCGTTGTGGGGGAGATGGCGAGATTTTCCAACTGCTCTGGCGGGGCGTAGCCCGACAGGAAATTGAAAACTTTCGTCGCATCGCGCCCAAGGCTCGAATCGCAGGTGAAGAGCGACAGGTCCGTATAAATCCGCGCGGTGATCGGGTGGTAATTGCCGGTGCCGTAGTGGGTATAGGTCACCAATTGGTCACCCTCGCGGCGCACCACGGTCGAGATCTTGGCGTGGGTCTTGAGGTCGAGAAAACCGTAGACCACATGCGCGCCCGCCCGCTCCAGCCGGCGCGATTGGCGGATGTTGGCAGCCTCATCAAAGCGGGCCTTCAGCTCGACCAGCGCGGTGACCGATTTGCCATCCTCCGCCGCTTCGCAAAGCGCGCTAACGATGGGGCTGTCGCGCGAGGTGCGGTAGAGCGTCTGCTTGATCGCCACCACATCCGGGTCGCGGGCCGCTTGGGCAAGGAAACGCACCACCATGTCGAAGGTCTCGTAAGGGTGGTGCAGCAGCATGTCTTTCTGCCGGATCGCCGCGAACATATCGCCGTCATGGTCGCTGACCCGCTCAGGCACGCGGGGGGTAAACTGCGGCCAGAGCAGGTCAGGCCGGGCATCGGTCACCAGTTTTGACAGGTCAGCGATGCCCAACATGCCGTCGATCTCGATCACGTCTTGGGGGCGCACGCAAAGTTCGCGCATGACGACGGATTTCAGCTTTTCCGGCGCGCCTGCGGAATGGGTCAGGCGCACGACCTCGCCCCGGCGGCGGCGTTTCAGCGCGACTTCGAATTCCCGCACGAGGTCTTCGGCCTCATCCTCCACCTCAAGATCGCTGTCGCGCAGCACGCGAAATTCAAAATGCGCCTTGAGTTTGTAGCCCGGAAAGAGGTTGGGGATATTGATGATCAGCAGATCTTCAAGCGGCAGATAGCGCAGGCAGCCATCGGGGGCGGGCAGGGGCACGAAACGGTCGATCTGCGCCGGGATCGGCAGCAGCGCCTGTAGCGGGCGTTTGTCGCGGGTCCGCTCCAGTTGCAGCGCCAGCGCGTAGCCGGTGTTGGGAATGAAGGGGAAGGGGTGCGCGGGGTCGATCGCCAACGGCGAGAGCACGGCGAAGACTTGGTTGAGGAAGACCCCTTCGAGATGTTTGTAATCGGCCTCGGTCAGGTCGGCGGTGCGCTCCAGCATGATGTTCTGCGCGTCCATCTCGGCCATGAGGTCGACCAGCACGCGTTGCTGGGACATCATCAGATTGCGCGCGTCTTCGTTGATCAACACCAGTTGCTCGCCGGGGCTCAGCCCATCGGCGGCGGCGGTGGTGTTGCCCGCCTGCGCAAGCTCGCGCAGGCCCGCCACGCGCACGGTATAGAATTCGTCCAGATTGGTTGCGGAGATCGACAGGAAGCGCAGCCGCTCTAACAGCGGCACGCGCGGGTTCTCGGCCTCTTCCAGCACCCGCCAGTTGAAGTCGAGCCAGCTCAGCTCACGGTTAAAGAACCGGCCCGGCCCGGCGGTGTCGAGATCGGGCAGATCGGTGGCGGGCGGAAAGGGCGCTTGCAGGAAATCGGCTTGGGTCATGCGGGCCTCATGACATTGGAATGTAACGGGTTTGCGAAGGCTTGCGTTAATTATTCCAGTATCACGCGCGAGGCGGGGCGATGTCCAGCACCTGCGCGGCCAGTGCGCGGGTCAGGGGGCGCTTCTGCGCAAGGCTGGCGGCATCCAGCCGGTCGACCAGCGCGATGGCGGCGGCGAAAGAGCGGTCCATCCGCGTCATGAGGTAGTTGATCAGCTCCGGCTTGGGCGTCAATTGCCGGTCGGCCAGCAGTTTGACCAGCAGGGCCGAGAGCAGCGCATCGTCGGGCGCCTCCATCTCGACCATCGTGGCGCCGCGCATCCGGCTGACCAGATCGGGCAGCGTGAGGCCCCAATGCGCCACCGGCCCGGTGCCGGTGAGCAGCAGCGCCTGACCTTCGGCCAGCACGAGGTTGTGCAGATGGAACAGCGCCGTTTGCGCCGCCGCGTCCCCGGCGATCAGATGCACATCCTCCACCGCCACGGGGCCACGGGCAAGGGCGGGAATATCGGCCTCCAGCAGGTTCGCCGCACTGATGATCCGCGCGCCGGAAAGGTCCGCCCAAACATGCGTCAGATGCGTCTTGCCCGAGCCTTGCGGCCCGGTCAGCGCCAGCTTGCCGCCTGCCCAACCGCGCCATCCGTCGATCATCGCCATGGCCATGGCGTTGGAGGGGGCGACAAAGAAAGCGTCGCGGCCCAGAGCCGTTCGGCTGGGCAGGTTCAACCCGAGTTGGTGGGCCATGTTAGCGGATGTCCTCGTCGACGGTCGTTTCAGGCTCGCGGCCTTTGTAGAGCACGCTTTCGCGGTAGCGCGCCGTGGCGAAACGCGCGATCACCCCGATGGCGGCGGCCACGGGCACCGCGACCAGCAGACCCACGAAGCCGAAGAGCGTGCCGAAGACCGACAGCGCCAGCAGCAGCCAGACCGGGTGCAGGCCGACCGAATTGCCGACGAGCTTTGGTGTCAGCAAATTGCCCTCGACCACTTGGCCCAGCACGAAGATCCCCGCGACGAGACCGATGGAGAGCCAATCCCCCCAGAATTGGAACAGCGCCAGACCGATCGCCAGCGCCCCGCCGATCAACGCGCCGAGGTAGGGGATGAAGGTGACCAGCCCCGCGACAAAGCCGACGACGAGGCCGAATTGCAGCCCCACCAGCATCAGCGCCACGGCGTAATAGGTGCCAAGGATCAGGCAGACCGTGCCCATGCCGCGCACGAAAGAGGCCAACGTCGCGTCAATCTCGCGCGCCAATTGGCGAATCGTAGGGGCATGGTCGCGCGGCAGCAGCCGGTCGATGGCGGCGACCATACGGTCCCAATCGAGCAGCAGGTAAACCGCGACCACGGGGACGATGACGAACAAGAGCAATACGTTGATCAGCGAGGCAAAGGAGGCCAGCGCGGTTTGCAGCAATTGCCCCCCGCGTTCCTGAATGGTGGTGCCCAGCGTCGTCAGCGAGGTGCGCAGGGTCGAATCGTCATCCAAGAGAGAGGGGAAACGGTCGGTGATGAAATCGGTGAAATTACGGGTCAGCTTGGGCGCGGTCTCGATCAAGTTCACGGTCTGATTGACCAGCGTCGGGATCACCAAAAGCGCCATCAGCACGAAGACCAAAAGCGCCACCACGGTGATGACGGCGGTGGCCATCGTACGGCTGAGCCCCAAACGCTCCAACCGGTCGGCCACGGGGTCGAGGAAATAGGCAATCGCCCCGCCCAGCAGGAAGGGCAGCATCACATCGCCGATGAACCACAGCGCCACCATGAACACCGCTGCCGCGATGCCCCAGTACTTCAATTGGTCTCTGATTGGCAGGGCCATGGCGATCTCCGGCAGGGAATGCCATCACATCGCCCATGTGGCGTTTCGTTTCAAGCCTTGGCTGCGGGTGACGCGCGCGTCAGGGGCGCGGAACGGGCAAGTGGTGGAACTGGCCCAGCGGGCCGCCAGACCTCAGCGATGTGATTGTCTCGCCCTTTGACATGCACTAGTCAGGGGGCAATGCGTCAATGAGGAAACACCATGCGTCTGTCCCAATATTTTCTACCCGTGCTGAAGGAAAACCCTGCCGAGGCGCAGATCGTCAGCCACCGGTTGATGCTGCGGGCGGGGATGATCAAGCAATCCAGCGCGGGGATCTATTCTTGGCTGCCGCTGGGCTACAAGGTGCTGCGCAAGGTCGAAGAGATCGTGCACCAAGAGCAGCAGCGCGTGGGCCATATCCCGATGCTGATGCCGACGCTGCAATCGGCGGACCTGTGGAAGGAATCGGGCCGCTATGACGCCTATGGCCCCGAGATGCTGCGCATCCGCGACCGGCAGGACCGCGACATGCTTTATGGCCCCACCAACGAGGAGATGATCACCGACATCTTCCGCAGCCATGTCGGCTCTTACAAAGACCTGCCGCTGACGCTCTACCACATCCAGTGGAAGTTCCGTGACGAGATCCGCCCGCGTTTCGGCGTGATGCGGGGGCGTGAGTTCCTGATGAAGGACGGCTACAACTTCGACCTCACCAAAGAAGACGCGTTGCACGCCTATAACCGCCATCTGGTCAGCTACCTGCGCACCTATGAGCGGATGGGCCTTCAAGCGATCCCGATGCGCGCCGACTCTGGCCCCATCGGCGGCGATGACACGCATGAGTTCCTCGTGCTGGCCGAAACGGGCGAGTCGGAGGTTTTCTATGACAGCGAGATCACCGATCTGACCTTTGGTGACCGCGAGATCGACCCAAATGATCACGACGCCTGCCGCGCGGTGCTCGAAGAGTTCACCTCGCGCTACGCCCGCACGGATGAGACCCACGACCCGGAGGTATTTGCCAAGGTACCGGAAGAGCGCCAGCGCAGCGCCCGCGGCATCGAAGTGGGGCAAATCTTCTATTTCGGCACCAAATATTCCGACGCGATGAACGCCAAGGTGCAAGGCCCCGACGGCAAACAGGTGCCGGTGCATATGGGCAGCCACGGCATCGGCGTCAGCCGCCTGCTGGGCGCGATCATCGAAGCCAGCCATGATGACAAGGGCATCATCTGGCCCGAGGGGGTGACGCCTTTCCACGCGGGGATCGTGAACCTTAAACAGGGCGATGCGGAGGCCGACGCCGCCTGTGACGCACTTTACAACAGCCTCAAGGCGCTGGGCCTCGATCCGCTTTATGACGACCGCAAAGGCGGGGCGGGGATGAAGTTCGCCACGATGGACCTCATCGGTCTGCCATGGCGCATCACCGTCGGCCGCGCGGGCTGAAGAACGGCGTGGTCGAACTTACCAGCCGCCGCACGGGCGAGAGCGAGGAACTGCCGCCCGAACAGGCGGTTGAGAAGATCGCCAAGATCTACGCCGGTATCGTCTGAGGGCCGCGATGATCCTGCGGACGCTGACATTGGCCGGTGGGATCGTAAGCGCAGGCATTGCCGCACAAGGCCCGGGGTTCACCCGGGCCTATGTGTTTCAACTGGAGGCGGCGGAGCAGCGCCTCGCCAAAGTCGTGGCGGATTTCGATGCCGCCGCGCAGGCCGCAGGGCTGAACCGGGAAGGCGCCGTGGCGCGGCTGCGTGGATCGGCGCTGCTGGAACGCCGGGGCTTGGACATGCGCCGCAACATCGAACGGCAAGGGTGGCTTGAGGCCGCATTGCCACGGCTCCAGTCAGCGGGCCCGTTCCTGCGCTGCTATCTGCTATGGCGCAGCCCGGATGCCGAAGCTTTGCGCGCCGCCCTGCGCGGCTTTGCCCCCACCGCCCCGCGCAGCCGGGTCGAATGGCTCTTCGCCGGTTTGGGGTTCACCGCGGGGGCCAGTCTCACCGGCCTGCTGCTGTGGCTGCCCACATGGCCCGCGCGCTTCCGCCGCCGCCGGGCATTGCGTTCTTGACCCTGCTGGGGCAAAGCCTCAGGTTGCGCGCACCTCAGACCGGAGCCTTCCCGCATGGCCAGCAAACCCACACGCACCGCCCCATTCGCGGCCTTTGAATGGATGATCGCTTGGCGCTACCTGCGCGCCCGCCGCGCCGAAGGGGGCGTCAGCGTCATGACGTGGATCAGCCTCATCGGCATCACGCTGGCGGTCTTCGCGCTGATCGCCACGCTCTCGGTGCGCTCAGGGTTTCGCGCCGAGTTCGTCGACACGATCCTCGGGGCCAATGCCCATGTCACCGTCTACACGATGGGGGAGGTGCTGCCCAACGGCCAGATCGACCGCACCATCGACGATTACGAGGCCATGGCCGAGCGGGTGGCAACCGTCGAAGGCGTGACCCGTGTCGCCCCGCTGGTGCGGCAACAGGTCATGGCCAACCGCCGCCAGTCGAACGCAGGCGTCGAGGTCTTCGGCATCGCTTCGGATGATTTGATGACCATCCCCGGCATCCAGCCTTCGGAGCGTTCTTTCGGTGACATCACGCGTTTTGAAGAGGGCATGGCCATCGGCAGCGGCGTGGCGCAGTCCTTGGGCGTGCAGGTCGGCGATAGCGTCAAGCTGATCTCGCCCAATGGGGTCAAGACGGCCTTTGGCACCAGCCCGCGGGTCAATGCCTATGAGGTGGTCTATATCTTCTCTGCCGGGCGCTACGACATTGATAAAACTCGGGTTTACCTGCCGATCACCGAGGCGCAGAGCTTTTTCAACCGCGAGGGCGTGGCCGATGAGCTGGAGGTCATGGTCGAGGACCCGGAAGGGGTGGATGCCATGGCGCCCGCGCTGATGCAGGCGGCGGGTGAGCGCGCGCAGGTCTGGACGTGGCGCGACGCCTCAAGCTCCTTCCTCTCGGCGCTCGATATCGAGGACCGGGTGATGTTCGTGATCCTCAGCGTTCTGGTGCTGATCGCGGCGATGAACATCGTCTCGGGGCTGATCATGCTGGTCAAGAACAAGGGCCGCGACATCGGCATTCTGCGCACCATGGGGCTGAGCGAGGGCTCGGTGCTGCGGGTCTTCTTCATCTGCGGGGCCTTCACAGGCATCATCGGCACCATTGCGGGCGTGGTGCTGGGGGTGCTGTTTGCCACTTACGTCGACCAGATCTTCGGCTTCGTGAACTACCTCAGCGGTGGCAATGCCTGGGACGCTTCGATCCGCGGCATTTATTTCTTGCCCGCGAAACTGCAATTGGGCGATGTACTCTCAGCCGTGGCGCTGTCGCTTGGCCTGTCCTTTGTCGTCACGATCTTTCCCGCCCGCCGCGCGGCGCGGATGAACCCGGTGGAGGCCCTGCGCTATGAATGATCCCGTCCTGCGCCTGAGCGCCATTTCCAAGGCCTACAACCCCGGTGCGCCGAATGAGGTGCAGGTGCTGCGCGGCATCGACCTTGCCGTCGCCCCCGGCGAGGTGGTGGCGCTGGTCGCACCCTCCGGGGCCGGCAAGTCGACGCTGCTGCATATCGCGGGGCTTCTGGACACCGCCGACAGCGGCACGGTGGAGATCGCGGGCGATGACCTTACCGGCCAGAGCGACCGCCGCCGCACAGCCGTGCGCCGCGCCGACGTGGGCTTCATCTACCAGTTCCACCACCTGCTGCCCGAGTTCACAGCGCTGGAAAACATCGTGCTGCCGCAGCTTGCCAATGGCGTGGCGCGCAAGACGGCCGAGGCGCGGGGGCGGGAGCTTCTGACGCAGGTGGGCATCGCCGAGCGCGCCGACCACCGCCCCGCCGCCATGTCGGGCGGCGAGCAGCAGCGGGTGGCCTTCTGTCGCGCGCTGGCCAATGAGCCGCGCCTGCTGCTGGCAGACGAGCCCACGGGCAACCTCGACCCCTCGACCTCGGATCAGGTCTTTGCCGCGCTGATGGCGCTGGTGCGCGGCACCGGGCTTTCGGCGGTGATCGCCACGCATAATCTCGAACTGGCGGCCCGGATGGACCGTCAAATTCGGCTCGACGCGGGGCAGTTGGTGCCGGTCTGACTCAGCCGCAGATGTTTTCTAACTCGACCCCGTCCCAGGGCAGGCCCACGTCATAGGAGCGGCTTTGGGGCAGGGGGGCCACGGGCATGACCTCCGACAGCATAGCGTGCAGCCGCTTGGTGCGCGGCGCCTGCGGATCAAGCGCGCGGCAGCAGACGAATTCCTCCACGACCGAGCCTTGTTGCTCATAGCCGAAATCGAGGAACCGCGGCTTGGTATCCACGTCGAAGAGGTAGGGGTCCGGGCTGGTGAACTGCTCGGAGGCCGCACGCAGGGGCGTGTAGCCGGTGAGGTCGCGGTTCTGCCATTGCCAGACATGGGTGATCTCATGCGCCAGCAGCATGGCGGCGATCAGCCCGATGCGGTCGGGGTGATCGGGCAGGTAGTCCTCAAGGTACCAATCCTTGTCGAACAGCACATGGTTGAAGAGCGCCACGGCGGCGGGTTTCGAGGTGACGGTCTCGCCCACCTGCGGCGGCAGGATACGCTCGCGGCAGGTGGTGCGCGGGCGGGGTTTGCGGCGGAAGGTGACAGCGCGGGTGGGGGCGCCGTCATGCAGGCGCACGCGGTCGTAATCGACCGAGGCGCCGTGAATGGTGGCGAGATAGGCGCGTTCGTTGTCCGTCAGCGGTCGACCGCAGGCGGCGAGGAGGAGGCAGAGGAGAAGCGCGCGGATCATGGGATGAGTTAGGCGCGGGGGAGGCTGCGGATCAAGGGGGAAGTTTGGACAACCGCGAAACATTAGGGCCGCGCCCGACCTCGGGCCGAAGGGCTACTTGGAAAAGGTCCAGTGGACCTTTTCAGCCCGGAGGGCGGCGCAAGCCGCGGGGTGCACGCATGTGCGCCCTCCCCGTGGGGGAGGGTGAAGACCGTCTCGCAAACTCTCTGGGGGAGAGTTTGAGGTCTGAACGGGCGGAGCCCCGGACAGGCGCGGCCCGGGACGGGGTCCCGGGCGGGGCTAGAGCGCCCTAGGCATATACCAAGCTCGTGGAGACCGCATTGCGTAGTTTGGACGGAAAACACGCCCGTCTGGACCTATGGCTAATGCTGTATGGCAATTTCGCATTCGGACGTTCTTGAAGGTTCCGCCACCCATGCGGTTTTGTGCTTCAGATAGCGAAACTAGGTTTCCTCCTAAATTCAGCTCTCCGTCGATTTCCACCTCATCCCCTCGGAAGTCGATTGTTAAGAATACGTTCCCTTTTGCGCGGCGGAACTTAACCCAATTTGTCTTAAACTCGATGTCCCAGAACTGCCCGATGCTAGCGGCCATAACGTTTTGCTTTATTTCGACCTCAGGCCAAAATTCTTCATCAGGAATAAAGACGTTCAGTCTGAACTCTCCGTCTATCTGTCGATATCCGATAATCGAGTTTCCCCCGTAGTCTATTGCTGTGACGCAATCTTCTACGATCATTGAGCCTAACCTAAGAACTCTCTGTTCTCGATTCCCGCCGAGGTACCCACTTATCTTTCCGTTGCGAATATTGATTGGATTGGCTTTGGCTGAGTAGGACTTAGCTTTGGGAAGTTTTCCATACTCCGAGTGATGACTCGGGCAAAGGGCAACCATATGTTCTGGTTTGAAGTGCTTTTCTTCACGCCATTCAATAATATGATGGTATTCAATAATTGGACAGCCGCAGACGGCGCACCCAAATCCAGCTTCTTGACGAAGTTGGCGTGCGATCGCGGCAGGTGGCGTTCTACCCCTCAAACATCCAACTCCTCCACAAACTGCGCGTTCTGCTGAATATAAGCGAACCGCATCTCCGGCTTCTTCCCCATCAGCCGCTCGACCAGATCCCCGGTCTCGCCCGGCACGTCTTCGTCCACGGTCACGCGGATGAGCTTACGGGTCTCGGGGTCCATCGTGGTCTCTTTGAGGTCCTTCGCGTCCATCTCGCCCAGACCCTTGAAGCGGCTGACGTCGATCTTGCCCCTGCCGCCGAGGCCCTTCTCCAGCCACAGGTTCTTCTCGGCTTCGTCTAGGCAATAGACCCGCTTGGCGCCTTGGGTGAGGCGGAAGAGTGGCGGGCAGGCGAGGTAGAGGTGCCCTGCGTCAATCAGCGGGCGCATCTGGGTGAAGAAGAAGGTCATCAGAAGCGAGGCGATATGCGCGCCGTCGACGTCGGCGTCGGTCATGATGATGATCTTGTCGTAGCGCAGATCGTCGAGGTTGAACTTCGTGCCCATGCCAACGCCGAGCGCCTCGCAGAGGTCGTTGATCTCGGCATTGGTCGACAGCTTGCTCGAGGCCGCGCCCAGTACGTTGAGGATCTTGCCCTTAAGCGGCAGCAGCGCCTGTTTCTCGCGGTTGCGCGCGCCCTTGCCGGAGCCGCCGGCGCTGTCGCCCTCGACGATGAAAAGCTCCGTGCCCTCGCGCGATTTGCTGGTGCAATCGGTCAGCTTGCCGGGCAGCCGCAGCTTCTTGGTGGCGGATTTGCGGGCGGTCTCTTTCTCTTGCTTGCGGCGCATCCGCTCCTCGGCGCGCAGCACGAGGAAGTCGAGGATCGCGCCCGCGGATTTCGTGTCCGCCGCCAGCCAGTTGTCGAAATGGTCGCGCACGGCGTTTTCGACCAATCGCTGCGCCTCGGTGGTGGCGAGACGGTCCTTGGTCTGGCCCACGAATTCCGGCTCGCGGATGAAGCAGGAGACCAGCGCGCAGCCCCCGGTGATCAGGTCGTCGCGGGTGATGTCCTTGGCCTTGCGGTTGTTGGCCAACTCGCCATAGGCCCGGATGCCTTTCAGGATTGCGGCCCAGAAGCCGCTTTCGTGTGTGCCGCCCTCGGGCGTGGGGACGGTGTTACAGTAAGACTGGATGAAACCGTCGCGCGCCGGCGTCCAGTTGATCGCCCATTCGACCTTGCCCGGCACGCCGAAGCGTTCCTGAAAATCGACCGTCCCGGCAAAGGGGTTCTCGGCGTAGGTCGTGGCCTTGCCCAGCGTCTCGCGCAGGTAGTCGGCGAGGCCACCGGGGAAGTGGAAGGTCGCCTCCATCGGGGTGTCGCCGTCCTCGATCTCGGACTTCCAGCGGATCTCGACGCCAGAGAAGAGATAGGCCTTGGAGCGGACCATCTTGAGCAGACGCGCGGGCTTGAAGCGATGCGCGCCGAAAATCTGTTCGTCGGCGTGGAAAGTGACGGTGGTGCCGCGCCGGTTGGGCGCCGCGCCGATCTTCTCCACCGGGCCCTGCGGGATGCCGCGCGAGAACCGCTGCTCGAAAAGCTCGCGGTTGCGCGCGACCTGAACCACCATGGAATCCGACAGCGCGTTCACGACCGAGGCGCCCACGCCGTGCAGACCGCCCGAGGTCTGATAAGCCTTGCCCGAGAACTTACCGCCCGCGTGCAACGTGCAGAGGATCACCTCAAGTGCGGATTTGTCTGGGAACTTCGGGTGCGGGTCGATCGGAATGCCGCGGCCGTTGTCGCGGATGGTGACCGAATAATCGGCGTTCAGCTCCACCTCGATGCGGTTGGCATGGCCCGCGACCGCCTCGTCCATCGAGTTGTCGAGCACTTCGGCTACCATGTGGTGCAGCGCGCGTTCATCGGTGCCGCCGATATACATGCCGGGGCGTTTGCGGACGGGCTCCAGCCCCTCCAGCACTTCGATGGAGGAGGCATCGTATTCGGTGGGTTCCTGGCCGGAAAGAAGGTCGGTCATGCGGGCCTGCTCTTTGTTTGTGGGTGGGGGCCATTTTGACAGCCCCGCGCGCCGGGGGCAATCGCGGGTTTGTCTTGGGCTGCTGTTTTGCCCCGGTCAGCCAGCTTTGGCGCGCAGCCAGTCGGCAAGGGTCTCTTCGTCGATGCGGCCTTGGGCCACTTCGCGGATCAGATCGCCTGCCTCGATGGTTTCGTGGTCGATCCGGATGCCATTGAGGTGAAGACAGACGATCATGGTCTTATAGGCGGTGCGTTTGTTCGCATCATTGAAGACATGACCGGTGGCCACGGCGACGCAATAGGCGGCGGCAAGATCGAAGGTATCCGAAATCATCCCGTAAACCAGCCTGTTGTCCACGCGGCCCAGTGCCCCATCGAGCGATTTATCCAGCGCCCGACCCGCGAGTTCACCGGGGTTCAAGACGGCATCGTGAATCGTTTCGACAAGCTCGGCGTTCAGCAAAACATGGGTCATTTGTCTTTGAGGTAGTCGAGCACGGGCTGGGTTTGCTCACGGGTGGCGGCAATGCTCTCCATCACCTCATCCAGCGTGGCCACGCGCGGCTCTTCTTGCAACGTCGCCTCGGCGGGCACGAAATAGCCCACGCAGCGCGAGTTCTTCATCACCGCCACGGGCTTGCCGCCCGAGCGTTCCAATACCTTATGCGGCTCGCGCATTTCGGTCATGGTGGCGATGTGGTTGGTGTGAATGCGGGTCATGGCGCGGCTCCTGAATGCATATCCTAATATACATTATTTCGCCCATTTTACAAGGGCCGCTGCCCACACCAGTCGAGCACCGCCACCGCCACCTCCGACGGCTTTTGGTGGTGCAGCCAATGATCCGCCCCTTCGATCTCGACCCGCGTGAGGTCTGGCGCGAAAGCCTCCAACCCGGCGGTGGCTTCGGGCAGCAGGGCGGTGTCTTCCGTTCCCCAAATCAGCAGGTGCGGGCAGGGGACGCGCAAACGGTCGACCGGAAATTCTGGCAGGTCGCGCAGGGGCTTGCCCGGCGCGGCGACTTGCAGGGGGGAGGCGCGATACCAGTTGATCATCGCCCTGAGTCGCCCAGGCCGCCCCCATTCCGCGCGGTAGTCCTCAAGCCGCGCGGGCGTCAGCCAGCTGAGGTCCATATTGGCGGAAAAAAGGTCGAGCAGCCCCGCGAAATCGTCCCTTGCCAGCCGCACCGCGCTGCCTTCGGCGCGCAGGGCGTTGATATATTGCGAAGCGCGCGACTGCGCGCCGCCTGCGGCCATGGCGCGCTGAAACGGCACCGGATGCACGCCGTTGAGCACGATCAGCCGGGCCACCAGCTCAGGCCGGAACATCGCCAAAGCGTAGCCCACGGAGGCCCCCCAGTCATGTGCCAAGACGGTCACGGGCCTGTCGCCGATCAAAGCGGCCATATCGGCCATGAGATGCGCCATCGCATAGGGTTCGATCCCCTCGGGCGCGCTGCTTTGGCCATAACCGCGCTGGTCGGGGGCGATGCAATGGAAGTCTTGGCACAGCAGCGGTGCCAGATCACGCCACGCGCCGCCGTATTCGGGAAAACCGTGGAGCATCAACAACGGCGGCAGGCTCTCATCGCCCCAGTGACGAATGAAAATCTCCTGACCGTTCAATCGGCGGGTTTCGGTCCGTGTCGGTTCCATCGCGAGCCCTCCTGCCATCAGCTTTGCTGTTAAGGGCCGCGGACGCAAGGATTTCATGGCAAAACAGTGGCATCGACACCCCGCAAACCCATGGCAGAGCGTAAAAACCGCACTTCCCCTTTGCAGCGACCCGGCGTAAGGCTCGTTCCATGACCAAGACAATGACCAACCGCAATCACGTCCGGGCGATCCTGACACTCGGCCTGCCGCTGATCGGCGGGCATCTGGCACAGATGGCCATCGGCGTGACCGATACCGTCATGCTCGGCTGGTATTCGGTCGAAGCGCTGGCGGCGGTGGTCTTGGGCAGCACCTATTTCTTCGTGCTCTTCATCTTTGGGTCGGGCTTTGCCATGGCGGTGATGCCCTTGGTGGCCGCCTATGACGCCGAAGATGACGAGATTGGCCTGCGCCGCGCCACGCGCATGGGGCTGTGGCTCTCGGTGGGGTTCGCCATGATCGCGCTGCCCGCGATGATCTGGTCGCCCGCGGTGCTCGACCTTTTGGGGCAGGGGCCGAACCTTGCAGACCGGGCGGGCGATTACCTCAAAGTGGCGGGCTGGGGCATTCTTCCTGCGCTTTTGGTGATGGTGTTGAAATCCTACCTCGCCGCCTTGGAGCGCACGCAGGTGGTGCTGTGGATCACCCTGCTGGCCGCCGGGGTCAATGCGCTGGCGAATTACGCGCTGATCTTCGGCAACTGGGGCGCGCCGGAGCTTGGTGTGATGGGGGCGGCTGTGGCCTCGGTCACGACGCAATGCGTCTCGCTGATCGGGGTGGTGATCTATGTGCTGATTGCCCTGCCGCAGCACAGCCTGTTCGTGCGCCTCTGGCGGGTGGACGGGCAGATGTTGCTGCGGGTGTTCACGCTGGGCCTGCCGATTGGCCTGACCACGCTGAGCGAAGTCGGCCTTTTCGCGGCCTCCTCGCTGATGATGGGCTGGCTAGGGACGATCCCGCTGGCCGCACATGGCATCGCGATCCAACTCGCCTCGCTGACCTTCATGGTGCATCTGGGGCTGAGCAATGTCGCCACGATCCGCGCGGGCAATGCCTATGGCCGCCGCGACGTGCCGCATATGAAGCGCGGGGCGGTGATCGTGACCGTGCTGTCGCTGGTCTTTGCGCTGCTCACCATGGTCGGCTTTGTCGGCTGGCCCGAGCCGCTGATCTCGGTCTTCATGCAAGAGGATGAGCCCGCGCGGGCTGAAATCCTCGCCATCGGCACCGGGCTTCTGGTAATGGCGGCGCTGTTCCAACTGGTCGATGGGGCGCAGGTGGTGGCCCTTGGGCTGTTGCGCGGGGTGCAGGATACCAAAGTGCCGATGGTCATGGCCGCGGTCAGCTATTGGATCGTCGGCATGCCTTGTTCCTACCTGCTGGGCTTTGTGCTGGGCTTCGGGGCCATGGGCATCTGGGCCGGGCTGGTGGCGGGGCTGGCGGTGGCCGGGCTGCTGCTGAATGCGCGTTTCTGGGGCGTGATCGTCAAGCGGCTGGCGGTCTGAGCCTCAGCCCCGGTCCATCCGATCTGCCTTTTTGCGCACCAGCGTGCTGCGCAGGTCGTGCATCGCCAGCAGCAACTCATCCGTCACCGCCTCAAGCTCGGCGTCCGTGGCGCGGGACTGCGCCCATTGGGTGGTGAGGTTCAGATGCTCCACGGCGCGGCGGATGTCGTCGATCTCGCGCGCCGCAAGGGTCGCGCGGCGGGCCTTGGTCCAGCGGGCAATCTCGGCCTGATCGGCTTCGGTCAAACGGTGCTGCCCGTGGGGCTTCACCTCTCCGTTGCGGATGTTGACGACGGCGATCTGCTCCATCTCGATCCGGCGCTGGCGGTTCGCGGCATCCAGCCGAAACACCGCCGCACCATTCTCGCGGACCCTGAAGTAATAGTCGGGAAGATCGCCCGCCATGGTGTTGTCCCTTACGTCAGCCCGGCGCAGAAGCTCTGGATGCGGCTGCACGCCTCTTTCAGCGCCTCATCCGAGGTAGCGTAGCTGACCCGGAAATTCGGCGAAAGCCCGAAGGCCGCGCCAAAGACGACCGCAACGCCGGTTTCCTCAAGCAAAGCGGTGGCGAAAGCCTCGTCATCCGTGATCTTGGTGCCCGCCGCCGAGGTCTTGCCGATCAGCCCGGCGATGGAAGGGTAGACGTAAAACGCCCCCTCGGGCGTGGGGCAGGTGATGCCGGGGATGGCCGAGAGCATCTCAACCACCAGATTGCGGCGGCGCACGAAGGTCTCATTGTTTTCGGCGATGTAATCCTGCGTGCCGTCGAGCGCCTCCACCGCGGCCCATTGGCTGATGGTGCAGGGGTTCGAGGTGCTTTGGGACTGGATCTTGCGCATCGCGCCAATGAGCTTTTCGGGGCCGGCGGCATAGCCGATGCGCCAGCCGGTCATGGCATAGGCTTTCGACACCCCGTTGACCGTCAGCGTGCGGTCGTAGAGCGCGGGTTCCACCTGCGCGGGCGTGCAGAACTCGAAACCGTCATAGGCGAGGTGCTCATACATGTCGTCGGTCATCACCCAAACATGCGGGTGGCGCATCAGCACGTCGGTCAGCGCCTTCAGCTCGTCGCGGCTGTAGCCCGCCCCGGTGGGGTTCGAGGGGGAGTTGAAGATGAACCACTTGGTCTGGGGTGTGATCGCCTCTTCCAGCGCCTCGGGGGTGAGCTTGAAATCATTCTCCAACGTCGCGGGGGCGATGACCGGCGTGCCGCCCGCCAAAAGCACCATGTCGGGGTAGCTGACCCAATAGGGCGCGGGGATCACGACCTCTTCGCCGGGGTTCATCGTGGCCATCAGCGCATTGTAGAGGATCTGCTTACCCCCGGTGCCGACGCTGACCTGCGCGGGCGTGTAATCCAGCCCATTGTCGCGTTTGAACTTGGCGCAGATCGCCTGTTTCAACTCGGGGATGCCGTCGACGGGGGTGTATTTCGTCTTGCCCGCATTGATCGCGGCCACGGCTGCGTCCTTGATGTTCTGCGGCGTGTCGAAATCCGGCTCGCCCGCGCCAAGCGCGATGATGTCGCGCCCTGCGGCCTTGAGTTCTGCCGCTTTGGTGGTGACGGCGATGGTGGGCGACGGTTTGACCCGATCAAGGGTCGCGGACAGCAGTTCCATTTCAGCCTCGGGTTGCTTATGAATATCTCCACGTTCATAGGGGGCGTCCCCGCACCCGGCAAGGGTGTCTGGCAGGAGAGGAAGCATGACCGACGAGATTGACTGGTACGGCCCCGAGGCCGCCACCTTTGGCGACCGGGTCGCGGCGGCCCGCGAACAGACCGGCATGACACAGGCGATGCTGGCCAAACGGCTGGGCGTGCGCCTGTCCACCCTGCGCGGTTGGGAAGACGACCTGTCAGAGCCGCGCGCCAACCGGCTGTCGATGCTGGCGGGGCTGCTCAATGTCTCGATGATGTGGCTGATCACGGGCGAGGGGGAGGGCGTCGATGCCCCCGAAGCGGGCGAGACCGCGCGCCGTGTCGACCTCGAAGAGGTGCTGGCCGATATGCGCGCCCTGCGCAGCGACCTGCTGAAAAAGGCCGAGACTGTCGGCAAATTGGAAAAGCGCATTCGGCGCCTCATGATGGAGCCCGCAGATGGCTGAAGCCCCCGAACACCGGATCAAACGCCTGCAAATGCGCTCTATGCGCCGGGGCATCAAGGAGATGGACCTGATCCTCTCGGCCTATGCCGAGGCGCGGTTGCCCCAGATGGATGACGCGGGCCTCACGCTCTACGACCAGATGCTGAACGAGAATGACCACGACCTCTATCTTTGGGTCAGCGGACAGGCCGAGGCACCCGCCAAATATGCGGCTTTGATCGCGGATATCCGTGGGCAATTGGCCGAGGCGCGAGGCTAATTCAGAAAACCCGAAAGGGTTTAACGAATTATTCTGATTTTTTAGCGAGTTTCCGGCTCAAACAAAGTGAACCGGAGATTTCGCATGAGCATTCAAGACCCCGCCACGCAGCCGATGGCCATAAAGGGTTTCATGGCAGGCTATCTTGAGTCCCTGTCCTTGGTCGAGCGGCTGCACCGCTTGCTGCTGGACGTGATCAAGGACGAATTCGAACGCGTCGGCGTGTTGGAGATCAACGCCGTGCAGGCGCTGCTTTTGTTCAACATCGGCGATAATGAGGTCACCGCGGGGGAGCTTAAAAGCCGCGGCTACTATCAGGGCAGCAACGTCAGCTACAATCTCAAGAAACTGGTCGAAATGGGCTATATGCACCACCAGCGCTGCGAGATTGACCGCCGTTCCGTGCGCGTGCGCCTGACCGAAAAGGGGCGCTATATCCGCGATGTGGTAGCCGATCTATTCTCGCGCCATGCGGATGGGATGGAAAGCAAGGGTGTCTTGGGGGATGCGGGGATCGAGGATATTACCCGCTCGCTCAAACGGATGGAGCGGTATTGGACGGATCAGATCCGCTATATCTACTGATCCCGGGCAGGGGGAAGGTGGGCATAGGCCCGCCCGTCCAATTCGCGCAGGAGCTTTCGCGTCATGGCGCGGGCGTAGTCTTCGAACCCCTCTGCCGTCTCAACGAATGCTCCGGGGCCGAGGATGACCTCGGCCCGGTAGTATGACGCCAGCGCGCCGACCTCGGCCTGTCCGCCATCGTCAAGGCCCGCGTCTTTCGCGCCGATCACCAAGCCGTTGATGGTCAGCTCCTGCGGCCCAAGGGGCGGGTTTTGCAGGCTGTTGCGTATATCCCGGGGCCGCGGTCCGAAGTTCGAGAGGCCATCGCCTGAAACATCCAGCGTGTGTTTCCGGCAGTCCGACCGTGCTGCCAACTGCTGCGCGCCGAATTGCATCGCATCGCCCAAGGCCGTACCGGGAGAGGCCGCGCGCCGCTCGGTGCTGCGCAAAAGGGTGATGGCATTGTCAAGCGCGGCGGCATCGCGCAATGGCGTCCAAGGCAGGACCACCCGCTGATCGCCGGACCCGCTCCACTCATAGACCATCAGATCGACGTGATGCCCGGGCCGCGCCAGCAGGGCATCCCGCAGCCGCGGATCGTCCAACGCCTCGGCCAAACCGCCCAACTGCAACCGATACTCCCGCGCATCGATAGACCCAGAAACGTCCAGCCCCAAGGCCAGTGCCTGCCGACAGGCGGCCTCGGCCCATTGCGAGCCTGATAGGGTGAGAGAAAGGGCAAGGGCGGCGCGGATCATCTCTCTGCCTTCGGCAGGGCATCAGAAAAGCGCGGCTCAAGCGCGGGAGGCATAAAAGCCCCCCGCGCTACACTCATCAGCGCCGGGGCGGCGCGGGCGGCACCCCTTACCAATGGCCGGTGTTTTCCATGCTAGCCCATGGCTCCTGCGCGGGCAGGGCGTCACCCTCTTGCAGCAGTTCGACGGAAATATTGTCGGGCGAGCGGACAAAGGCCATGCGTCCATCGCGCGGCGGGCGGTTGATGGTCACACCGTTGTCTTGCAGGTGCTGGCAGGTCTCATAAATATTCTCGACCGTATAGGCGAGGTGGCCGAAATGGCGGCTGTCGCTGGGCAGTGCGTCGTCGCCGTCCCAATTGTAGGTCAGTTCGACATCGGCATGACCGTCGTCCATGCCCGGGGGGCAGAGGAAAACCAGCGTGAAACGGCCCCCTTCGTTGTCGATCCGGCGCCGCTCGACCAGCCCCAGAAGCTTGTAAAATGCGATGGAGGCGTCGAGATCTTTCACGCGCACCATGGTGTGCAGGTATTTGATGGGCATCGGTTTTCCTTTGGTTGGCTGGCCCGAACGGGGCGGCGCCCCTTCCAAGCTTGAATGTCGTTCAAAGCGGGCGGGGCAAATTAACCCTTCGCGCTTCGCGGTGGAGTTTAGGTGCGAAACCGGCGGTGTCAAAGTGGGCGCGCGATGTCAGTTGATTGCGCAATGATTGGCTGTAGGCTAAAGGCCCGGAAGGCAACGCAAAGGCAAATGCCAAGATTAACGAGGGTCGCCGCATGAAACAGTACCATGATGCGCTGCGCGAAGTGCTGGAGCAGGGGGTGACCTCGACCGACCGCACGGGAACGGGGACGATCTCTCATTTCGGAATGCAACAGCGTTACCGGATGGCCGATGGCTTTCCGCTGGTCACCACGAAAAAGCTGCATCTGAAATCCATCGTGCATGAGCTTTTGTGGTTCCTCGCCGGGGATACGAACATTGCCTATCTCAAGGAAAACGGTGTTCGCATCTGGGACGAATGGGCCGATGAGAACGGCGATCTCGGCCCGGTTTACGGCCACCAGTGGCGGCGTTTTCCGATGGTGGGGGAACCGATGCCCCAGCCCGATGGCACAGTGCTGCATCAGGCCGGGCAGGTCGACCAGATCGCCAAACTGGTCGAGGCGATCCGCAAGACCCCCGACAGCCGCCGCCTGATCGTTTCGGCGTGGAATCCGGGCGAGGTGGACCAGATGGCGCTGCCGCCCTGCCATACGCTTTGGCAGGTGCGCATCGCCGGTGGCAAGCTGCATTTGCAGCTTTACCAGCGCTCGGCGGATATGTTCCTTGGCGTGCCGTTCAACATCGCCTCCTATGCGCTGCTCTTGGAAATGCTGGCCCATGTGACCGGCTACATCCCCGGTGATTTCGTCCATTCCATGGGCGACGCGCATATCTATTCCAACCATCTGGAGCAGGTGAAAACCCAGCTTGCGCGCACGCCCAAGCCGCTGCCAAAACTGCGGATCAACCGCGAGGTCAGTTCGATCTTTGATTTCCGCTATGAGGATTTCACCTTTGAGGGCTATGATCCCGACCCCGCGATCAAAGCACCGGTGGCCGTCTGATGCTGAGCCTGATTGTCGCCCGCGCCCGCAACGGTGCCATTGGCAAGGACGGGGATATCCCTTGGTCGCTGCCCGAAGACTTGAAGTTTTTTCAGCGTGAAACCACCGGCGGGGCCATCATCATGGGGCGCCGAACGTGGGAGAGCCTGCCCTTCAAGCCACTGAAAAACCGGCTGAATTGCGTCGTCTCCAGCAGCGAGGTCGAGGGCGTAAATGTGGCGCGCGACCCGGAAGCCGCTTTAGGCTATTGCGCGGCAGAGGGCTATCGCCGGGTCTACGGCATCGGCGGCGAAGGCATCTACCGTGCGCTTTTGCCCCTCGCGGACCGGCTTTTGGTGACCGAAGTGGATGTGGAAATCGACGGCGCCGATGCGTTTTTTCCCGAATTCGACCCAGACGAATGGATCGAATTGGGCAACCTTTGCCTGCGCACATCCGGTCCGCGTGCCATCGCGCGGGAGTGGCTGCGCCGCTACTGACCGGCCATTGACATAGGCCGCGCGGCCGGCATCACTGCGGGCCATGTTTGATCTATCCGCACCACCCGAAGGGTTTGTCGAGAACCCGTTCCCCCACTACGACCGCCTGCTGCGCGAGGCCCCGGTGCTGCGCCAGCCTGATGGCTCGGTCCTGATCTGCCGCCATGCGGACCTGAACGCGATATACCGCGACACCACGCTTTATATCTCGGACAAGAAACTGGCCTTTGCGCCGAAATTCGGCCCCGGCAGCCCCTTGTTCGAACATCATACCACCAGCCTCGTTTTTAATGACCCGCCCCTGCATACCCGCGTGCGGCGGATCATGACCTCGGCCCTTACGCCCAAGGCGCTCGCGCGGATGGAGCCGGGGTTGATCGATACGGTCGACCGGCTGGTTGAGGGGTTGGGCCCCACGCCGGACCTGATCGAGGACTATGCCAGTTGCATCCCGGTGCAGATCATCGGCAACCTGCTGGACGTGCCGATGGAAGAGCGCGGCCCGCTTCGCGATTGGTCGCTGGCGATCCTCGGCGCGCTGGAGCCGACCTTGAGCGAGGCGGAGCTTGAGGCAGGCCATGCGGCGGTGCGCGAGTTCAAAGCCTATCTGCAGGACCTCATCGCGCGGCGCCGGGCCGCGCCGGGGGACCCTGAAACCGATGTGCTGACCCGGTTGATCGCGGGGGATGACGGGGGGCAGCTGACCGAGATCGAGTTGATCCAGAACTGTATTTTCATCCTGAACGCGGGCCATGAGACGACGACCAATCTGATCGGCAGCGCCCTTGCGCTGCTGCATGACCATCCCGACCAAAAGGCCCGGCTGCTGGCCGAGCCTGCCCTGATCGAGCCTTGTATCGAAGAGGTGCTGCGCTTCCGCTCGCCCAACCAATTCGGCAACCGGGAGACCGCGGCCCCGGTCACCATCGGCGGGGTCGAGATCGCCGCGGGCAGCAACCTGCACCTCTGTATCGGGGCTGCGAATCGCGACCCGGAAGTCTTTGATCAGCCGACAAAATTCGATATCGGGCGCAAGCCCAATCGGCATCTGGCCTTTGCCGGTGGCCCGCATGTCTGCGTTGGGCTGACCTTGGCTCGGATGGAGGGGAAGATCGCGCTTCAACGCTTTCTGAACCGCTACCCGGATTATGAAATCAGCACGACCCGCCAAGGCGGCAGGCGCATCCGCTTTCACGGCTATGCGACGCTTCCGGCGCGGCTGACTAAAACGGGCTTAACATAAAAGGCTGGACTAAAGGAAAGCGTCCCGGCAATCTTCGATAATATTATACATAATTACGAGGGTTATCATGCGTGTAACGACAGCTATTGCAGTGGCGGCAGGGCTGCTTTCAGCCGGGCTGGCCGGTCAGGTCTCGGCAGAGCCCAAGGTCTATGCCTATCCCAGTGCCGCAAATTATTGCCCGGCAGGGCTGCAACCGGTGACCCTTGGCGGGGCGATCTGTTGTGGCACGCCGAACCAGACCATGACCTATGCTGAGGCCAAGGCGCACCCCGTGCAGCGCCGTCACCGCGTGGTCACACCGCGCCGTTCAGCCCGCGTGCCTTGCCCGGTTGGGACCAAGGGCTGTTCGTATAACTGATCTTTCAAGCAACGCCCGGCGCGGGACGCCGGGTGTTTTCTTGCAATATCGTGGCTAGAGCAGCGCGAGGTCGGTGGCCATCTGCCGTCCGTCGCGGCCTTCGGTCAATTCATAGCTGACCTTTTGATCGTCCGCCAAGCCGGTCAGGCCAGACCGTTCGACCGCCGAAATATGAACAAATACATCGTTACCGCCGCTTTCGGGGGCGATGAACCCGTAGCCTTTGGTGGTGTTAAACCATTTCACGGTGCCAGTTGGCATAATCTCCGCGCCTCCTTTGTCTTTGCGTCTCTGCGTTCAGCAGAATGGCGAAAGCGATTGAATTGCGACCCGCCATAATAGAAAGATCGCGCGGACTGGAAAAAAAATCA
>NZ_SZNL01000015.1:50622-85197 GCF_005068605.1 Sulfitobacter sp. 15WGC
TTTTCACGGTGCCAGTTGGCATAATCTCCGCGCCTCCTTTGTCTTTGCGTCTCTGCGTTCAGCAGAATGGCGAAAGCGATTGAATTGCGACCCGCCATAATAGAAAGATCGCGCGGACTGGAAAAAAAATCAAGCGAACAGCTGCGAGATCCGCAAATGGGCGCGGGATCGCGGGGCTGAGGGAGACGGATGTGCTAATTTATGGGCTGAAAAATTGCGACAGCTGTCGCAAGGCGAAAAAGGCGCTGCCAGAGGCGCAATTGGTCGATGTGCGGGAGGAGGGCGTCCCCACAGCGGTCTTGGAAAAGGCCCACGCGCAGTTTGGTGCGGCCTTGCTCAACACCCGCTCAACCACCTGGCGCGGGCTGGATGACGCGGCCCGGAAGGAGGAGCCGCTGGCCCTGATCCAAGCCTATCCGGCCCTGATGAAGCGGCCCCTGATTGCGGTGGGTGATCGGCTATTTCTAGGGTGGAGCAAAGAGATAGAAGCCGACGTTCAAGCGATGCTTTAACCGCGGCCTGCTATCAGCCGGTCCAGTGACAGGGGGCCGGCCCCTTTGATGACCAGCACCAAAAGCAAGAAGACCCAGAGCGCCCGCTGGTCGAGGATATGGGCGTCGGGGAAACGGTCGAACCACGCGCCGAGGGCGCTGCCGTGGCCGTAGAGATCGGTCAGCGATTGCACCACGACAAAGCCCACCATCGCCAGCGCGGCCAGTCGAGTCAGCAGGCCGATGACGATGAGCAGGGGCAGGATGAACTCCGCCACTGTTCCGGCGACGACGACAAGCCAATGAAACAGCCCAAGCGCGTCGGTGTCATAGCCGACCGCCTCAAAAACGCGGGGGAAGATCTGGGCGTAGGCCCCGGTGGAGGGGGTAAAGAGGCCCAAAGGGCCGGGGCCGAGTTTGGTTAGACCGGCGTTCAGGAAGTAGACCAGCAAGACCGCGGCAAAGAGGAAACGCGCGAGGGTCGGAAGCAGCCAGTCGGCCCGCGCTAGTCGGTCGGCGGTGGTGCGGTAAAGGGGCAGAAATCGGGTCATTTGCTTTCCTCCACGGAAATCGCGCTGAAGACGCCGTGGCTCAGGGCAAAGCCTAGGGCGGCGGCGAGGTCGAACTCAGGTGCGGCACCGACTGTGGCATCAAGGGCCGCCCCGAAGGTTCGCCCCTCGGAGAGGTGACCGAACCATTGCGCCGCGCCGGGCGGCGCTAGATGCGGGGCGGGATCATAGGCGGGGCGGGTGATCACCACGTCCTGCGCCACGTTGCGCGGCTTGGGCGCGTTATCGGTGAAATTATAGCGCCAGATGTCGAAAAGCGGCCAATCTGACCGCAGAACGCGGGTCGCGGGGGCGAGAGTCAGCTTCGCCCCCATCAGCGCATCGGGAGGGAGCGCCTCGAAGGTCTGCGGCTCCAGCGGTGCCGCGTCGGCGGCGTGGTAGGAGGACCGCAGCGCGAGGTCGAGCCTTGCGGCATCGGCGAGATAGCCGATTTTTGCCAGCGGTGCGAAACCTGCGATGAACCCCGGGAAATCCGCGCCATAATGCATCATCATTGGCGATTTTGGTGGATGCGCCCGGACATAGAGCGGCGCGAGGTCGGCAAAATTGCGGGCACCGATCAGCTTGCGCACCAGCGGAAAGGCCACTTCGAGGGCCGCGATCAGGGAATGGGTGACATTGTTGCGATAGACGCCATAGCGCGCGCCCGCCGGTTGCCCCTTGCCATCGCGCAGCCCCTCGGGCGCGGGGCGTGCGGGATCGAGCAGCGCCGCGCGAAAACTGTGCTGGTCGGTCACGCCAGAACCTCGGCAGCGCGATTGGCTTCGGCCCGGAGGACGGGCCAGTCGGGCACGTCATTGTCCCACTCGACCAGTACCGGCTTTGGCCCGGTTTGGGCCAGCGTGTAGCTGAGCAAGTCCCAGACCGGATCGACGACCTCTTTGCCATGGCTGTCGATCAACAGCGGCGCGCCGTGATCGTCGGTGTCGTCGTCATGGCCGCCCACATGGATCTCCCCTACATGGTCTGTCGGGAAGGCGTCGATGTAGCCCTGCGGCGATAGCCCGAGGTTGGTGGCTGAAACGAAGACATTGTTGACATCCAGCAAGAGCCCGCAGGAGGTTCGCGCGATGACCTCGGCTAAAAAGTCAGTTTCGGACAAGTCGGATTCTTCGAATGCGAGGTAGCTGGAGGGGTTTTCGAGCAGCATTTGCCGCCCCAATACGTCTTGCACTTGATTGATATGCGCGGCGACGCGGGTCAGCGTTTCCTCGGTATAGGGCAGGGGGAGGAGGTCGTTGAGATATTCCATCCCATGGGTCGACCAAGCCAGATGTTCGGAGAAGGACGCGGGCTGGGTTCGGTCACAGAGGGTCTTGAGCCGCGCGAGGTGGTCTGTGTCGAGGGGGCCTTCGCCGCCGATCGACAGGCCGACGCCATGAACCGACAGTGCGAAACGTTCCTGCAAGGCGCGCAGCTGCGCATGGGGGCGGCCACCGTCGCCCATGTAGTTTTCGGCATGCACTTCGATCCAGCGGACCGGGCCGGGATCGGCCATCAAGCCATCGAAATGTCGGGATTTATATCCGACCCCGGGGGCATTGGGCAGCGTGGTGAGAGGGGGGGTATCGTCGCGCATATCGGCCTCCGGCATGGGGCGGGGCAGGGTCCGGGCGGGTGCCGCCCGGACCGCTTTGATTAAGCGGGCAGGTCGCGGTCAAGCGGCTCAAGAGAGCCGGTCCGCTCGGTCCCATCGGCCATGGCGGGGAGGTCGATCTCGGCGCAGGTGCCTTCGTCGACGAGGGTCCATGCGTTGCCTTGGTAATCGGTCACGGAGGTGCCGGCGCAGGTCGTGCCGGGGCCCGCGGCGCAGTCATTCTCACCGGCCAGCGACACGCCGTAGCATTTCTCTTGCGAAGCGGCGGAGGCGGTGGTGGCGTGGCTGCCGAGTGCGGCGGCGACGGCCCCTGCGATGGCGGCGGTCTTGAGTGTGTTGGACATTGTCATTTTCCTTCCTGGTGGTGTTGACAGGCTTACTAGAGCAGCCCGTTCGCTCACAAGCCAGTCACGAGCGAGTGTGTCACAGTCCCGTCAGAATTCACGCGGAAAAACGGCGAAAGTTGTAACGATCCCGCGCAGGAAGGGAGGGATTGTTACAAAAACACTCCGGCAGGTAGGGGGCATATTGCCCGCAAACCCGCCGGAGCGCATGTTTGTTACAGCGCGTTAGCGCAGGTCAGGCGGGGTCGCGTCCTGTGCCAGTTCGGCGGTGAGTGCGTCGAGCGGCTGTACGGATGTCTGCTTTTGCCCCAGACGCCGGACTGAGACCGTGCGCTCTTCGACTTCGCGCGCGCCCACGGCGAGGATCACCGGCACCTTGCCCAGCGAATGCTCGCGGACCTTGTAGTTGATCTTCTCGTTGCGCATGTCCGCCTCGGCCCGGACGCCCGCAGCCTTCAGCGTTTCCACGACCTCGGCCACATAGTCATCGGCCTCGGAGGTGATGGAGGCCACAACGACCTGCCGCGGCGCGATCCAGAAGGGCAGCTTGCCCGCGTGTTCCTCGATCAGGATACCGATGAACCGCTCGAAGCTGCCCAGGGTGGCGCGGTGCAGCATCACGGGGCGGTGCTTGTTCCCGTCCTGCCCGATGAAGCTCGCCTCCAGCCGCTCGGGCAGGTTCGCGTCGACCTGCAGAGTGCCGCATTGCCAGTTGCGCCCGATGGCGTCGGTCAGGGTGAACTCAAGCTTCGGCCCGTAGAAGGCGCCTTCGCCCTCAAGCACCTCGAAGTCATAGCCCGCGGCCTTGCAGGCATCGCCGAGCGCCTGTTCCATGTGGTCCCAGGTCTCATCCGAGCCGATCCGCTTTTCGGGGCGGGTGGAGAGTTTGATGGTCCAGTTCTCGAAGCCGAGATCGGCATAGACCTTGGACAGGAAGGCGATGAACTTCGCGGTTTCCGAGGTGATCTGATCCTCGGCGCAGAAGATATGGCCGTCGTCTTGGGTAAAACCGCGCACCCGCATGATGCCGTGCAGCGCGCCCGAAGGCTCGTAGCGCGCGCAGGAGCCGAACTCGGCCATGCGTAGCGGCAGGTCGCGGTAGGATTTCAGACCCTGATTGAACACCTGCACATGGCAGGGGCAGTTCATCGGCTTGAGCGCATTCACCGCCTTTTCGCGGGCATGGTCCTCGTCAACTTCGACGATGAACATGTTTTCTTGGTACTTGTCCCAGTGGCCGGACTTTTCCCAAAGCTTGCGGTCCACGACCTGCGGGGTGTTCACCTCGACATAGCCGTCGCGGTCCTGCATGCGGCGCATGTAGTCCTGCAAGGTGGTGTAGATGCGCCAGCCGTTAGGGTGCCAGAAGACCTGACCGGGCGCCTCTTCCTGCATGTGGAACAGACCCATTTCCTTGCCCAGCTTGCGGTGGTCGCGCTTGGCGGCCTCCTCCAGCATGTTGAGATGGGCGCGCAGCTTTTCCTTGCCGGTGAAGGCCACGCCGTAGATGCGCTGCAACATGGCGCGACTGCTGTCGCCGCGCCAATAAGCACCGGCGATGGACATCAGCTTGAAGGCATCGCCCGGCACTTGGCCAGTGTGTTGCAGGTGCGGACCACGGCAGAGGTCCTGCCAATCGCCGTGCCAATACATCCGCAAAGGCTCGTCGCCGGGGATCGCCTCGATCAGCTCGACCTTGTAGGGCTCGTTCAGGTCTTCGTAATGTTTGATCGCGCGGGCGCGGTCCCAGACCTCGGTGCGGACGGGGTCGCGCTTGTTGATGATCTCCTTCATCTTTTTCTCGATGAGGCCGAGATCCTCGGGGGTGAAGGGCTCTGCGCGGTCAAAGTCGTAATACCAGCCATCCTTGATGACGGGGCCAATGGTAACCTTGGTGTCGGGCCAGAGCTCCTGCACGGCGCGGGCCATGATGTGCGCAAGGTCGTGGCGCACCAGCTCGTTGGCCTGTTCTTCGTCGGCCATGGTGTGGATGGCGATGCTGGCGTCGGCTTCGATCGGCCATGCCAGATCGTAATGCGCGCCGTTCACAGTGGCGCTGATGGCCTTTTTGCCGAGCGATTTAGAGATATCGGCAGCCACTTCACCAGCGGTGATCCCGGCGTCGTACTGCCGGCTGTTGCCATCGGGAAGGGTGAGGGAGATTTGGGCCATCTTGGGCGCTCCTCGTCGGTTTGGCGCCTACGAGACGCCCGGTTGCGGGTTATGTGTTGGGCCTATGTGGCGGGGCGGGGGCAGCTTGTCAATGCAAGCGGGGTCACTTCGGGAAAGTTGCGGCAGGGCGATGGCGCGCTATGTCAGGCGGGCAACAATGAGGATCGGTCAGATGCAAGACGACACGGCGCAGCGCGCATTCGAGACGATTTCGGGGGCGGACGACCCGGCCCCGGGGTTGGACGACAAGGCGCAAAGGGCCGAGGCGCGCAACGGGCTGCGCCACATCGTGTCGCTGTCGATGACCAAAGTGGCCGATGGTCTGATCGATCCGAAACTGGTCTTGGCTTGGCTGTTGAGCGCCCTTGGCGCGCCTGCGGTTTTCGCGGGCGCCTTGGTGCCGATCCGCGAGGCCGGGTCGCTTTTGCCGCAGATTGCGTTGGCGGGCGTGGTGGAGCGCATGGCGCGGCGCAAATGGGCTTGGGTCTGGGGCTCGGTCGGGCAGGGCGTGGCGGCGGGGCTGATCGCCCTTGCTGCGCTCAGCCTTGAGGGGGCCACGGCGGGCTATGCGGTCTGCGCCGCGCTGGCGCTGCTCGCCGTTTGCCGCGCGGCCTGTTCGGTGTCGTTCAAGGAAATTCTGGGCAAGACAGTGGGCAAGACCCGGCGCGGATCGGTGACCGGCTTGGCGGGGTCTGTCTCCTCGGTCGGGGTGGTGATCTTTGCGGGGCTTTTGATGTCGGGCCTTTTTCAAAGTCGGGGTGTCGTCGTGGCAGCCATCGCGCTGGCGGCGGCCCTATGGATCGGCGCGGCGCTGTTGTTCTCGACGATCATGGAAACGCCGAGCGAGACCGAAGAGGCCGATGGCGTGGATTTCAAGCTGCTGCGCGGCAACCGGGAACTGTGGCTTTTCATTCTGGTGCGCGGGCTCTTGGTCTCTACCGCGCTGGCGCCGCCCTATCTGGTGGTGCTTGCTGGCTCATCAGAGAGCGGGCAGTTGGGCCAATTGGGGGCCTTGGTGCTGGCCTCGGCGCTGGCGTCTTTGGTCAGCTCCTACGTCTGGGGGCGGCTGTCGGATATGTCGAGCCGCCGGGTGCTGATGCTGACCGGCATCGTTGGCGCAGTGGCGATGGCGCTGGCGGTGGGGCTGTGGTTCCTTGATCTGGCGCAGGCGGTCTGGGCGATGCCTGCGGTGCTCTTCATCCTGATGATCGCCTATCACGGCGTGCGGCAGGGGCGGTCGACCTATCTGGTCGACATGGCCCCGAAAGACCAGCGCGCCGCCTATGCTGCCGTGAGCAATACAGTGATCGGGCTGCTCTTGCTGCTGGCGGGCGTGCTGGGCGGCGGGGCCGCGCTGATCGGGGCGCAGGCAACGCTGATGCTTTTTGCCGTCATGGCGCTGGCCGCCGCCGTGTTGGCCCATTGGCTGCCGGAGGTTGAGCATCTGTCCGAGGACTGACTTGCCCTCATCCGCCGCGATGCTCATGATTGGACCAAAGACGGAGGCAGCATGGCAGACAGCAAATTCATCGACACGCCGCAGGGTCGGCGTATCGCCTATCACAAGACCGAAGGGGCGGGGCCCTGCGTGGTGTTTCTGGGCGGGCTGAAGTCCGACATGATGGGGACCAAGGCGGTCTATCTCGAAGACTGGGCGCGGGCCGGGGGGCGCGCCTTTCTGCGATTCGACTATTCGGGCCATGGGGAATCGTCGGGCCTATTTACCGAAGGGTGCATTGGCGATTGGCACGAAGACACGCTGGCCGCAGTCGCGGCGCTGACCGAGGGGCCGCTGATCGTTGTCGGCTCCTCCATGGGCGGCTGGCAGGCGCTGCTCTTGGCGCGGCATCTGCCCGAGCGGGTCGCCGGGCTGGTCGGCATCGCCGCGGCCCCCGATTTCACCGAAGATGGCTATTGGGCGAATTTCACCGAGGCGCAGAAACAGACCTTGGAAGAGGTCGGGCAGGTCGAATTGCCGTCGGACTATATGGAGCCCTATATCATCACCCGCCGGATGATCGAGGACGGGCGCAAGCGGTTGGTGCTGCGCGATCCGCTGAACCTGCCGTTCCCGGTGCGGCTGTTGCAGGGCACGGCGGACACCGCCGTCAGCACGGCCACGGCGGTGCGGCTGTTGGAGCATGCGCAAAGCCCTGACATGCAACTGACGCTGGTCAAGGATGCCGATCACCGTTTCTCAGACGCGCGCTGTCTGGCAATGATCGTGGAGGCGATCAACGCGGTCTCCGGCGACGCGGGGTGACCAAGGGCGCGGGCATGGAACCGCCGATAGGGCCGCGCCCCGCTGTCCCCCGAAACCACCCATGCTAAGAGACCGCCAAACCCAAGGGGGACGGCATGAAACCACGTCATTTCAACCGCATACCGCACCGGAGCCTGCCCAATGGCTGAGCCGATCGTTCTGCTGCCCGGCATGATGTGCGACGCGCGTGTCTTCACGCCGCAGATTCAAGCGCTCTCCCCGCGCGGGACCGTGGTGCTGGCCCCGATCACCCAAGGCGAACGGATCGAGGAGATCGCCTCGGGCCTGTTGGATCAACTGCCGCCGCGTTTCGCGCTGGTGGGGCAGGGCATGGGCGGTGTGGTGGCGCTGGAATTGCTGCGCCGCGCGCCCGACCGGATCAGCCGCATCGCCCTGCTGGCGACCCATGTGCTGGCCGAACTGCCCGCCATTGCCGCGGACCGTGAACCGCAGATCATCATGGCGCAATCGGGCAAGCTGGGGGAGGCGATGCAAGCGCGGATGGCCAATGGTTTCCTCGCCCCCGGCAAGGGGCGGGGGGAGGTGCTGACCCGCGCGATGGAGATGGCTGAGACGCTGGGCGGCGATGTCTTCGTGCGCCAATCCCGCGCTTTGCAACGGCGGCGCGATCAGCAGGCGGTGCTGCGCAAGTGCAAGGTGCCCGCGCTGGTGCTGTGTGGGGAGCATGACGCGCTCTGCCCGGTCAAACGCCATGCCTTCATGGCCGAGATGATCCCCTATGCCAAGCTGACGGTGCTCGAAGACGCGGGCCATCTGCCCAGCCTTGAGCAGCCAGAGGCGACCACAGCCGCGCTGCGCGACTGGCTGCATCAACCTCTGGTGCTGCAATAGGGCGGTGGCTTAGGCCGCTGCCGGTTTATCGCTCTTCTTGGCCTCGGTTTTCTGAGACGCGGGCTTTTGCGGCCCGGGCGTTTGGGGCGCAGGGTTCTGCGGCTCAGGCGTGCCGTTGTTCGCGTCGATAAAGTCAAGCACCAAGGGCCGGATGTTATTGCGCCAGCTTTTGCCCGCAAAGATCCCGTAATGGCCCGCGCCCTGCTCAAGATGGCTGGCCTTTTTGGCATCGGGCAGACCGGTCAGCAGATCAAGAGCGGCGATGCACTGGCCGGGGGCCGAAATATCGTCCTTGCTGCCCTCGACCGTTTTGACGGCGACGGTGGTGATCTTGCCGATGTCGACCTGACGGCCCGCCACCGTAAAGACATTCCGCGCGATCTCGCGCTCTTTGAAAATGCGTTGCACGGTCGAGAGGTAGAACTCCGCCGGCATGTCCATCACGGCGAGGTATTCGTCGTAGAACTTGTTGTGCTTGTCATGCTCATGCGCCGTCTTTTGCGCCACGCGGGTGATCTGATTGGCAAAGGCATCGCGGTGAGTGTCATTGTTCATCGAGATGAAGGAGGTAAGCTGCAACAGCCCCGGATAGACCTTGCGCCCCACGCCCGCGTATTTGAAGCCGACCTGCTGGATCATCATCTGCTCAAGCTGGCCCATGGTCACGCTATGGCCGAAATCGGTTACATCCGTCGGCGCGGCATCGGGGTCGATCGGCCCGCCGATCAGCGTCAGCGTGCGCGGCTGAGCTTCGGGCGCTTCCTCGGCCAGATAGGCGGTGGCGGCCAGCGTCAGCGGCGCAGGCTGACAGACCGCGATCACATGGGTGTCCGGCCCGAGGTGATGCATGAAATCAACGAGGTAGAGCGTATAATCCTCGATGTCGAACTTGCCCGCGCTAACTGGAATGTCACGCGCATTGTGCCAGTCCGTCACATAGACGTCGCAATCAGGCAGCAGGGAGATCACAGTGGAACGGAGCAGCGTGGCGTAATGACCCGACATCGGCGCGACCAAAAGAACCTTGCGGCCCGTCTCTTCGCGGCCTTGGACCGAGAATTTCAGCAAATCGCCAAAGGGCCGCTCCATCACCGGCTCGATGCTGACCAGACAGTCCTGCCCCTTGGGGCCGACCACCGGGGGGATGTCCCAATCGGGTTTCACGACCATGCGGGCAAAGGTCCGTTCCGTCACCTCACCCCAAGCGGCGAGCCATTCCATCGCAGGGTTTGGAAACAGAGAGAAAGCCGGGTAGGATGCCATAGCAAGCGCAGAAGCGCCGAGCCATTGATTGGTGTTCCGGATGGACTCCATCATGTCGTAGGTGGCCATATAGCGCATGTGGGGGCTCCTTTATGCTGCACCTGCGAAGATAGGAGGTAAGGGTTAAGATGACAACAGAATCCGAGAATCCCGAGATTGCCGAGCCTCCAGCCCTGTCTCGTATGGCGCAAAACTTGAAAAAGGTTGAAGAATTAAGCAAGCGTTTGACCCGGGTGATGGCGCAGCGCGAGGGCCATCAGCCCGCGCTCGATGGTCCGAACCAACAGCTTTTCGCCAAGGCGGCACAGTCTTACTGGGCCGAGGCGATGACCAATCCGGCCCGTTTGATGGAGCATCAGATGGGCTATTGGACCAAATCGGTCGCCCATTTCGTTGAGGCGCAGCAGGCGCTGGCCAAGGGCGGTCTGGCCCCGGTGGAAGAGGACGCGCCGACCGACAAGCGTTTCGCCAACCCGCTGTGGCAGACGCATCCCTATTTCAACTTCATCAAACAGCAGTATCTGATCAACGCTGAAGCGCTGCGCCAAGCGGTCGAAGATGCCCAAGACATGGACCCGGCTGAGAAAAAGCGGCTGGTCTATTTCAGTCAGCAGATCATCGCGATGATGTCGCCGACCAACTTCCTCGCCACCAATCCCGATGTGCTGGAACGCGCGGTGGAGACCGAGGGCGAGAGCCTCGTGAAGGGTCTAGAAAACCTGATCGCAGATCTGGAGGCCAACAATGGCGAGCTGGTCGTGAAACTGGCGGATGACAGCGCCTTTGAGCTGGGCCGCAACATCGCCACCACGCCGGGCAAGGTGGTGTTTCGCAACCGCATGTTCGAGTTGATCCAATACACCCCCAGCACCGAAGAAGTCCATAAAACCCCGCTGTTGATCTTCCCGCCGTGGATCAACAAGTTCTACATTCTCGACCTCAAGGCGCAGAACAGCCTCGTCAAATGGCTGGTCGATCAGGGCCACACGCTGTTCATCGTCTCATGGGTGAACCCCGATGCCAGCTATGCCCAAATCGGCATGGAGGATTACGTCGAAGAGGGCTACCTCGCCGCGATTGAAGAGGTGAAGGCGATCACTCAGGAGAAACGCCTTAACGTGGTGGGCTATTGCATTGCGGGCACCACGCTGGCGCTGACCCTGTCGCTGCTGAAAAAACGTGGCGATAGCTCGATCAAATCCGCCACCTTCTTCACCGCGCTCACCGATTTCTCGGATCAGGGGGAGTTTCAGCCCTTCCTCACCAATGACTTCATCGACGGGATCGAGGCCGAGACGGCGGATAAGGGCATTCTGCCCTCGGTCGTCATGGCGCGCACCTTCTCATTCCTGCGGTCCAACGATCTGGTCTATGGCCCCGCCGTGCGCAGCTACATGATGGGCGAGACGCCCCCGGCCTTTGACCTGCTCTATTGGAACGGCGACGGGGCCAATCTGCCGGGGCAGATGGCGATGCAATACCTGCGCGGCCTGTGCCAGCGAAACGAATTGGCCGAGGGCGGTTTCAAACTGCTCGGGGAACGGCTGACGCTGGATGATATCGAGGTGCCGCTTTGCGCCGTGGCCTGTGAGACGGATCACATCGCGCCGTGGAAAGACTGCTACCGCGGGGTGCAGCAGATGGGGTCGAAGGACAAGACCTTCATCATGGCGCAATCGGGCCATATCGCGGGCATCGTCAATCCGCCCAATCGGAAGAAATACGGCCACTATGTGAACGGCGATCTCACGCAGGACTACGCCGCATGGCGCGAGGCCGCCGCCTTTCACGAAGGGTCTTGGTGGCCGCGGTGGGGCAAGTGGCTGGGCAAACGGGCAGGGGCAATGATTCCCGCACGGTTTCCCGGTGACGATGGGCGCGAGATTCTCGCCGATGCCCCGGGCAGCTATGTAACCCGCAAGGCAAGCGACTGATTACCTTAGGTAATCCAAACACCCTTCGGCTCATGCTGCAATGCAGAAAAAACCTTGAAATGCTGCGCTGCGGCATCTATGTTGTGGTCAGACGCGAAACGGACGGGTCTCCCCGCTCCCTTGCCACAGTAGCATTAAAAGGATTGAGACATGACCAAGACACCTGACATGACCGCGATGTTCAAAGACGTTCTGGGCGCTTTCCCGGTGGATAACGCCGCCATGCAAGACGCATTCAAAAACACCGCCACCCTGAACGAGAAACTCTCCGGCGTTGCCTTCGACGCGGCTGAAAAATCCGCCGACATCTCCACCGCTTGGACCAAAGAGACACTGGCCCGCCTGACCGAGATGACCAAGGTCAAAGCCGAGCCCACAGACTATGCCAAAGCGATGACCGATTTCGCCTCCGCCTCCGCCGAATCCGCGGCCGAGCATATGGCCGCCTTCGCCGAGATCGCGAAAAAGGTTCAGATGGACACCGTCGAGCTGATGATGTCGGCTGGTAAAGACCTGCAAAGCGACGCCAAAGCCGCCACCACCGAAGGCGTCGCCACCGCACAGGCTGCCGCCAAAAAAAGCGACTGTGAAGTAAATCTGACGCTGGGCTTTCCAGCGCCAAGTAATGCTTAAAGAAAGGGCAGGTCCAGACGGGCCTGCCCTTTTGTCATGCGCTCTTTCTATTTGCCGATCGCTGTCCTAAGCTGCGATGCAGCACCATTGGTCGGGAGTAACATCATGGCGGACAAACCGAAGCCCTTGCTGATAAAACGCTACGCCAGCCGCAGGCTCTACAACACCGAAACAAGCGATTACGTCACACTGGAAGATATCGCCGGTTTCATTCGCGACGGGCGCGAGGTTCAGATCGTCGATCTGAAATCCGGCGATGACCTGACACGGCAATATCTGTTGCAAATCATCGCCGAACACGAAAGCCGGGGCGAGGCCGTCTTGCCGGTCGATGTGCTGACCGATCTGGTGCGCAGCTATATGTCGGGCAATGTCTCGGTGGTGCCGCAGTTCCTGCAAGCCTCCTTCGACATGCTGCGTGATGGCCAATCCAAGGCGATCGAAAACATGAGCGCGATGAACCCGATGGCCAAGATGCCCGGCATGGAAGCGATGCAGGCGCAGCAAGAAGCCTTCATGAAGGCGATGACCGGCGGCTGGGCCAAATCCACCACGCCAGAGCCGCCCAAACAGCAGGCCGAACACGGCGACGATCTGGATGCGATCAAAAAGCAGTTGGCAGAATTGCAGGACAAACTGTCAAAGCTGAATTAACCCCAGAAGACGCGGGCGCCGCGCGCCCGCCTCAGGCCGCCTGCGCCTCGGCCACATCCCTCAGCGCGCCCAAAATCACATCCGCCACGGCGTCGATCTCTTCCAGCGTCAATTGCACCGGCAGCCGCACGTCACAGGCCCGCATCAGCATGGCGCGGGTGCGCGGCAGCTCGGGCCGGTCTTCGATGAACTGCCAGTTCCAAAAGGCGCGGGCGTTGTCGGTGCTCTGGCCAAAGACTTGCACCTTCACCCCCGCCGCCTCCGCCGCTGTCGCGAAAGCGCGGATGCTGGCGTCAGAGAGGCCCACCAGATTGAACTGGATCGAATCCGGCGCGCGGGTCTCACCGGGCAGGGGGCGCGGCACCTCGATCAAGGGGGAGGCCGCCAGCCGTGCCGCCATGTGATCGTGATTGCGCAGCCCATCGGCCACCCGGCGCGGCAAATGCGGCAATTGCGGCCGGATGATCGCAGCCGAAAGGTTGGACATGCGCAGATTGTACAGCGGCAGCCGGTTCTGCCACTTGGCAAAACTGTCTTGCAGGGCCGCGTGTTTCTTCCAATTATGCTCATAAGCGCCCGACATGATGATCGCCCGCGCCACCAGATCGGCGTCATCGGTGATCAGAATGCCGCCTTCGCCCGCGTTGATCATCTTGTAGGACTGGAAGGAAAAACAGCCGATTTTGCCAATCGTCCCGATTTTCCGCCCCCGCCAAAGCGTGCCCAGCGAATGGGCAGCGTCTTCGATCACCCGCACGCCAGCAGCCTCGCAAAGCCCCATGATCGCATCCATATCCGAAGTATGCCCCCGCATATGGCTGATGATCACCGCCCGAACGTCCGGCAGTTTGGCGGCGAAATCCTCCAAATCCACACGGTAATTCTCACCCACTTCACAAAGCACCGGCTTGCAGCCTGCGTGGATCACTGCAGAAGGCACGGCAGCAAAGGTGAAACCCGGGATCAACACCGGCGCCCCATCCGGCAAGTCCAAAGCAAGCAAGGACAGAAACAGCGCGGCCGAGCAGGAGGACACGGCCAGCGCATATTCACTGCCCATCATCTGCGCAAATTCGACCTCCAACAGGGAAGCTGGCGCGTCCTTGGCCGCAGTATAGCGAAAAAGATCGCCACTTTGCAAAAGCTCCGCAATGGCGGCCTCCGCTTCGGCAGGGATCGGTTCGGCACGGTGCATGTCGGGCAAAGCCATATTTCAAAATCCTGAATAATGATTTCCAGAATAGTAAAATAAACGCCCGCGCAAACCAAGGGGGGATGCCTCCACAACAGGCCACCCCCTCTTCCCCTTCATCCTTTCCTAAATACCCTCGGGGGAATCGCGCCTAAGGCGCGATGGGGGCAGAGCCCCCGCTCTCCACCACCAGCCAAACCCGCAACACCGCTCAGACCAAAATCACAGCCCCAACCGATCCCGCGTCGCATACCAAAGCATCGCAAGCACCAAAAGCGGGCTACGCAGAGAGGCCCCGCCGGGGAAGGCCTGTGTCGGGATCGCGGCCATCGTGTCGAAACCCGCGGCATCGCCTTCGATCGCCTTGGCCATCAGATAGCCCGCATGGGTCGCCGTCCCAACCCCGTGACCGGAATAGCCCGAGGCTGAGAGGATGTTCGGCGCGAGCCGGGCCACATAGGGCAGGCGCTTCATCGTGATGCCAAGAGTGCCGCCCCAAGCATAGTCGATCTTAACGTCCTTCAACTGCGGAAAGACCTGCGACATCGGTTTGCGCACTTTGGCGGCGATGTCCTGCGGGAAGCGATAGCCATAGCTCTCGCCGCCGCCAAACAGCAGCCGCCCGTCGTGCGACAGTCGGAAATAGTTCACCACAAAGCGGCTGTCGGCCACGGCCACGTCGCGGGGCAGCACGTCTTTCACGCGCGCGCCCAAGGGTTCGGTCGCGGCAATGAAATTGTTGATCGGCATGACCTTGGCAGCCACGTCGCCGTTGAGCTTGCCCAGATAGCCGTTGCAGGCCAGCACCACATGATCGGCGCTGACGCTGCCTGTGGCGGTTTGCACCAGCGCCTTGCTGCCTTCGACGATGTTCTCGGCGGGGCTTGTCTCATGAATGCGCACGCCTGCGGCGGCGGCGGCGCGGGCAAGGCCAAGGGCGTAGTTCAGCGGATGCAGATGCGCGGCGCCCATATCGAGCACGCCGCCCTTGTAGTCGGGCGAGGGGCAGACCGATTGCAGCGCGGCGTGATCCAACACTTCGATCTCATCATAGCCATAGCGCTTTTGCAGATGCTCTGCATAATCGTGCAGATGCCGCACGTCAGATGTGGTGGAGCCGGTCCAAGCCACGCCGGGCTTCAGATGGCAGTCGATCTCATGTTTCGCGATGAGGGATTTGACCAGTTCCTTCGCTTCTTCGCCCATCTGCCACAGCTTGGCGGCATGTTCTTCGCCCAGCATCTTTTCGAGCCCATCTTGCTCAATCCGTTGGCCCGAGCCTAACTGTCCGCCATTGCGGCCCGAGGCGCCAAAACCCACGCGCTGCGCGTCCAAAAGCACCACGTCATAGCCCGCCTCGGCCAGATGCAGCGCAGCGGAAAGCCCGGTGTAGCCGCCGCCAATGACACAGACATCGGCCTTTGTATCGCCCTGAAGCGGCGGGTAGGCCGCGTGTTTCGTGGCGGTGGCGGCGTACCAGCTGGTAGGGTACTGGCCGGGCGTGTCATTGGCGTAGAGCAGGTTCATCGGGCCTCCGGGCGTTAGACGTTCATCAGCAGATGTTCACGTTCCCAAGGCGAGATGACCTGTAGGAACTCCTCATATTCCGCCCGTTTCACGATGGAATAGACGCGGGCGAAATCCGGACCCAAAGCCTCATGCAGCTCTGTCGCCTCCTCGAAAAGGTCGAGCGCTTGGCCCAGAACCTGCGGGATATCCCCTTCGCCGACATAGGCATCGCCCTTGAATTCGGGCAGCGGGTCTTTCTGCTGGATCAGCCCCAGATAGCCGCAGGCGAGGCTGGCGGCGATGCCGAGGTAGGGGTTGCAGTCCATCCCCGCGAGACGGTTTTCCACCCGGCGCGACTTGGGCCCCGAGAGCGGCACGCGAATGCCCGTGGTGCGGTTGTCGCGGCCCCATTCAAGGTTGATCGGCGCGGCGTGATCCTTGACGTAGCGGCGGTAGGAATTGACATAGGGCGCGATCACGGCGAGCGCGCTTGGCATGTGGTTTTGCAAACCGGCGATGAAATGGCGGAAGGGGGCGGTCTCTTCCCCTTCGGCATCGACAAAGATGTTCTCGCCGGTTTTCACGTCCAGCACCGAATGGTGGATATGCATGGCGCTGCCCGGCTCATCTGCGATGGGTTTGGCCATGAAGGTGGCGTAGCATTCATGCCGCATCGCGGCTTCGCGGATCAGCCGTTTGAAATAGAACACCTCATCGGCCAACCGCACCGGATCCCCATGTTGCAGGTTGATCTCAAGCTGGCCTGCGCCGCCCTCTTGGGTGATGCCGTCGATCTCGAACCCCTGCGCTTCGGCAAAGTCGTAGATGTCGTCGATCACGGGGCCGAATTCATCCACGGCGGTCATCGAATAGGCCTGCCGCGCCGCCGCCGGGCGGCCCGAGCGGCCCATCATCGGCAGGATTTCCTTGGCCGGGTCGATGTTGCGGGCCACGAGGAAAAACTCCATCTCGGGGGCGACGACCGGCTCCCACCCTTTGTCGCGGTAAAGCTGCACCACGCGTTTGAGCACATTGCGCGGGGAATAGGCCACCGGCTTGTCGTTGCGGTCATAGGCGTCGTGGATGACCTGAAGCGTCCAATCGCCGGTCCAAGGTGCGGCGGTGGCCGTGTCCATATCCGGGCGCAGGATCATGTCTTTTTCGATAAAGCCGTCATCGCCCGCCGCTTCGCCCCATTCGCCGGTGATGGTCTGGTAGAAGATGCTGTCGGGCAGGTGGAAATACTCTTGCCGCGCGAATTTCGACGCCGGGACGGCCTTACCCCGGGCGATGCCGGGCAGGTCGGGGATGATACATTCCACTTCGTCCAGACGCCGGCCCTCAAGATAGGCGCGCGCCGCTTCGGGTAGTGCTTCTGTCCAATCCTCGGCCATCAGGCCCTCTCTTTCCTGTTGTCTTTAAAGAATGCGGCCATTTGGTCCGCGATTTTTTGGTTGTCGATGGGGCCGCCCAAGGCGGCTGTCGCCTGTTCCAGCAGGTGCTCGGGCACCACGCCCTTGCCACGGGTTTTGATCAAGCCGTCGATGAAGTCATGGCCGAATTCGGGATGCGGCTGCACCGTCCAGATGCGGTCGTCATAGGCCAGCGCCGCATAGGCGCAAAAATCCGAGGAGGCGACGACACGCGCGCCTTCGGGCAGTTCCACGATCTGATCTTGATGCCATGCGTTCAACGCCAGTTTGTCACCATCCATGTCGTATTCTGTGCGGCCAATGGACCAGCCGTTGGTAAACTTCTCGACCTTGCCGCCAAGCGCTTGGGCGATGATCTGATGCCCAAAGCAGACACCGACCATTGGGCGGCCATCAGCGTAGGTCTGGCGGATGAACTCCTCCAGCGGCGGGATCCAATCGTGATCCTCATAGGCGCCGTGTTTCGATCCGGTGATCAGCCAGCCGTCGGCCTGCGTCACGCTATCGGGCAGGATGCCATCGACAACCGACCAGATTTGAAAGTCAAACCCGTGGCCATCCAGCAGTTTGGTGAACATCTCCCCATAGTCGCCGAGCTGTTCGCGAAAGTCGTCGGGGGAGTGGCCGGTTTGCAGAATGCCGATTTTCATGTGTCACCTGTTACACAGTGTCGAGGTAGATCTCGACCTGTTCCTCTGGGGTCAATTCCTGCATGTAATGCAATTCTTGGCGTTTGGTCAGCACGAAGTTGCGGATCATCTCGGGCGCGAAGATGCGCGCCACATGGGGGCAGCTTTCAAACAGGTCGATGGCGGTTTTCCAATCGCTCGGCATGCGCGGCAATTCGGCGGCATAGGCGTTGCCGGTGATCGGGGCGGGCGGCTCAAGCGCGTCTTCGATCCCGTTGAGCGCTGCACCCAACACGGCGGCGAGCATCAGATAGGGGTTCACATCCCCGCCCGAGACGCGGTGTTCGATGCGCCGCGCCTTGTGGCTGCCCGAGGGAATGCGGATCGCGGCGGTACGGTTCTCATAGGCCCAGCAAACCCCGGTGGGCGCATGGGATTCCGGCACCATCCGGTCAAAGCTATTGGCATGCGGGCAGAAGACCAGCGCCGAGCCCTGCATCGCGTTCATGCAGCCCGCCACGGCGTGGCGCAGCGTGTCGGTCCCCTTCGGCCCGCCATCGTCAAAGATGTTGTCGCCCTTCTCATCCAATACCGAGAAATGGGTGTGCAGGCCGGAGCCGGAGTAATCCTCATAAGGTTTCGCCATAAAGCTTGCGGCAAAGCCGTGCCGCCGTGCCAAACCCTTGACCAGCATCTTGAACAGCCATGCGTCATCGGCGGCGCGCAGCGCATCGTCACAATGCATGAGGTTGATCTCGAACTGGCCCAGACCCGCCTCGGAAATGGCGGTGTCGGCGGGGATGTCCATCTCTTCGCAGGCGTCATAAAGATCGGTGAAGAACAGATCGAACTGGTCAAGCGCGCGGATCGACATGGTCTCGGCCGCCTTGCGCCGCTTGCCCGACCGGGGCGAGACGGGCACCTGAAGGTTGCGGCCCGAATCGTCGATCAGGAAGAATTCCAGCTCAACGGCGCAGACCGGCGTCAGCCCGCGCGCCTTGTAGCGGTCCAGCACCGCGCGCAGCGCATGGCGCGGATCGCCGGGGTAGGGGCGGCCATCTTCGCGGAACATCCAGATGGGCAGCAGGGCCGAGGGCGCGTCGAGCCATGGCATCGGCATGAAGCCCCGCTCGGTCGGTTTCAGCACGCCATCCGCATCGCCCGTTTCGAACACCAGAGGGCTGTCGTCGATATCCTCGCCCCAGATGTCGAGGTTCAGCACCGAGACGGGAAAGCGGGTGCCCTCGGTCGTGACCTTATCGGCAAAGCGCGAGGGAATACGCTTGCCCCGCGCTTGGCCATTGAGGTCGGCGGCGGCCACACGAATGGTGCGGACCTGAGGATTTTTGCGAAGCCAGTTGTTCATACATCACCTGAAAGGGCGGTGGGCATGTCACAAAGCGGTTCGCCCGGGGGGGGGGCAAAAGCGGTTGGCGCCCACGCGCCGCGTAATTTGATCAAATAATGGATACTACCGGATCAAATTAGGACGCAAGCGAATTTTACGGCGTTGCGCTTGGGGCAGGTGGCGGTTGAGGCGGGAATTGATCAAACCAAAGACGCCGATGATGCAGAGCGTCAGAAGGATGAAATAACCGGCAAGAATGGGATAGGGGACGAAGGGGTTGAAGGTCTTATCCGCGAAATAGCTGGCGTAATAGAGCGCGTCACCGCGCTGCTGCCATGCCGGGAAACCGCTGAAAAACACCAGTGTCGTGGCGTGAAACAGGAAAATCGCCTCATTCGTATAGGCGGGCCAAGCGAGCCGCAGCGAGGTGGGCCAGATCACCCGGCGAAAGCGTGACCAACCCGACAGACCATAGGCATCCGCGGCCTCCACATCGCCCTTGGGGATGGATTGCAGCGCGCCGTAAAAAATTTCGCCCGAATATGCGGCAGTGTTGAGAAAGAGCACGATCAACGCGCCCAGCCATGCCGCCGTGAAGGGGGCGAAGAAGGCGTATTCCGATTTCAGCGACAGAAACAGGAAGTAGCCAAAGAAGAACTGGATGAAGAGCGGCGAGCCGCGGAAGATAAAGATGAACCACTCCGCCGGTTTGCGGAACCACGGGTTCGCGCTGGCCTTGCCGACGCCAAGCGCCGTGGCAAAGAAAAACCCGGTCAGCAGGGCGACGACGCCGAAATAGACGTTCCAGATCATGCCCGAGCCAATCAGCGTGAACTGCTCGCAAAGCGTGAAACCGTCGCGCGGCAGCAGCCGCTCGCCATAGCCAAGAGACCGCAGGCCGTAGTCCTGAATCGTTTGCAGACAGCTCATGCGCCGGCCCTCCGCTGGGCTTCGCCGCCGGTGGTGGCCTGACCGTGGGTCAGCCGTTTCATCAGCCGGTCCAGCACGACTTCGGAGACGCGGGTAAAGAGAAGATAGAAGACCAGAAGCGCGAGGAAGTACCACATGCGCCAGTCGGGGTGCGGGTAATCGGTGAAGCGCGGCGTCTTGGTGCCGCCCAGTTCACGCGCCCAATAGACGATATCCTCGACACCCAGCAAAAACAGCAGCGGCGTGGCCTTGATCAGCACCATCCACAGGTTGCTGAGGCCCGGTAGGGCATAGACCCACATCTGCGGCACCAGCACCCGCCAGAAGGTCTGGCGGTGGGTCATGCCATAGGCTTCGGCGGTTTCAAGCTGCGCCTTCGGCACAGCCCGCATGGCGCCGAAAAGCACGTTGGCAGCAAAGGCGCCGAAAACGATGGCAAAGGTAAAGACCGCAAGGCCGAAGCCATAGGTCTCATGCACCCATTGGGCGGCATTGCCCAAGGGCATCTTGGCCTCTTGGCAGACGACGAAGTCGCTGCCTTGGCGGATCGGCATGTCCCAATCGGGGCAAAGCACCTTGTGGCGCAGATACTCGATGCCCTGATCGAGCGCGATCACGAAAAACAGGAAGAAGGCGATATCCGGCACACCGCGCACCAGCGCGATATAGCCCTTGCCGACCCAGCTGAGCGGGGCGAAACGCGCGCGTGCCATCATGGCCCCGCCAAAGCCGAAGGCCAGCGCCACGGGGGCGGTGACCGCCAAAAGCAGCAGGACCTTCAGGAAGGACAGGTAGAAGGACATATGGACGCCGGTGGTCAGGTAACAGGCGGTCCAGAGCCAGTCATTCAGGGTCGACGGATCGGTGCAGAAAGAGAACATGGGCCCCCGTGGGCTGATCTGCGCGCGGGGCCCGCGCAGGCATGGTCAGGCGCGCCGCGACGGGCGCGCCTGAGATGGAATCACTCGTAGGTGGTGGTGTCTTCGCCGAACCACTTCTTGAGCATTTCGTTCAGCGAGCCGTCTTCCTTCATCTCGGTGATGACGGCGTCGAAGGTGTCGCGCAGCTCGGTGTCGGACTGGCGCAGGCCCATGCCGATGCCACCGCCGAGCGGCACATCGTCGCCCACGAACATCAGCTCACCGCCAGATTCCTCGACGATCGGCACGAGGTAGTCTTTGTCGGCGAAGACCGCGTCGGCCTCACCGTTGCGCACGGCGGCGACGGTCTCTTCCGGGGTTGCGAATTCGATCAGCGTGGCGCCGCTTTCGGCGACATAGCCCGCTTGGATGGTCGCGGTCTGACCGGCGACAACGCCGCCTTCGAGGTCCGCGTCCTCAGAAGCCGCGACATAGGCCGAGGCGGTGGGCGGATAGTAGTTCTGCGTGAAGGCGATGACTTCTTTACGCTCGTCGGTGATGCTCATGCCCGCCATGATTGTGTCGTAGTTGCCCGACACGAGGTTGGGGATGATGCTGTCCCAGTCGTTCTTGACCCATTCGCAGGTCAGCTCGGCGCGCTTGCACAGCTCGTCACCCAGCTCACGCTCGAACCCGTCGACTTCGCCGGCGTCGTTGATGAAGTTGTAGGGGGGGTAGGCGCCCTCGGTGCCCATGCGGATGGTTTTGCCATGGGCTTCGGCCATCGCGAAGCCAGCGGTCATGCTGAGCGCGACGCTTGCCAGTAGGATCTTTTTCATTTGGTAACTCCCTTTGGTTCTCGTTTTACGCAGGCTGGGTTGCCGAAAGGAACCCACGCAGACGTTCCGATTTGGGCGCGCCGAAGACCTCTTCGGGCGTCCCTTGTTCTTCGATCAGACCTTGGTGCAAAAAGACGACATGATCGCTGACATCGGCGGCCAGTTTCATATCATGGGTCACGATCACCATCGTGCGCCCCTCTGCGGCCAGATCCTTGATAACCTTGACGACTTCCTGCTCCAACTCGGGGTCGAGCGCGCTGGTGGGCTCATCAAAGAGCAGCGCCTCGGGCTCCATGCAGAGGGCGCGGGCGATGGCGGCGCGCTGTTGCTGCCCGCCGGAGAGCTGGGCGGGGTAGACATCGCATTTGTCGCCGATGCCGACCTTTTCCAGATAGCCACGCGCGGCGCGCTCCACCTCCGCCCGGTCGCGGCCCAGCACGGTCAGCGGCGCTTCCATCACGTTTTGCAGGATCGACATATGCGCCCAGAGATTGAACTGCTGGAACACCATCGACAGGTTGGTGCGGATGCGCAGTACCTGTTTGGCGTCCGCCGGGCAGCGCTGGTGGCCGTCGCCCTTCCACCGCACCGGTTCGCCCTTAAAGATCACCTCGCCCTGTTGGCTGTCTTCCAACAGGTTGCAGCAGCGCAGCAGCGTCGATTTGCCCGAGCCGGACGACCCGATGAGCGAGATCACATGGCCACGCGGGGCGGTCAGATCGACCCCTTTGAGAACCTCCAGCGTGCCATAGGCCTTGTGGAGGTTCTTGATCTGGATAACCGGGGTGTCTGTGGTCACGGAAACTGTCGCCAATCTGTCATTTCAGTGCGCTATAAAGCGACGAATCGACGGAAATTGCAACGCAGAGTTTGCCCCGCGTTGCATCACAGTCCCGGTCCTGACGCTAAGTCAGTTTTCTTTCGCAACACGCTGGCGGGCCATGGCGCTGTCGGTATCAGTGACGCCCAGTAGGTTCGACACCAGCCGCAGCAGCGCGTCTTCTTCGTCGGAGCGGCTGCCGTCGGCCAGAACCACCTGCCAAAGCGCCTCGATGACCTCCAGACGGTGTTCATAAGGCACCGCATCCTTGATCGCACGGGTAAAGCGCACGGTGTCGGGGGCTTGGGCCTCCAGCGCTTCGGCCTCTTTACGCAGGGCGGTGGCGTCGGCCTCGTTCAGGCCGTAACGCTGGGCGGCGATCCGGTCGATCAAGCGCCGCTCGCTCATCGCGTAGTCATTGTCAGACCGGGCGATGCGCACCAAAAGCGCGGTCAGCGCGAGGCGGGCGTCATTATCGGCCAATGGATCGGGTTCGGGCTGGGTCAGCCGTTTGAGAAAGTCACCAAACATATATGCGTCATCATCCTGCTGCGGGAAAAGGGAATGTCATAGCGTGTTCAAAGCGTTGGCGCGGGCTGCGGCCATATCCTCATCCGACAGGCCAAGGGCGGTTTCGATGGCGACAAGCTGAATTTCCTCGTCTTCGTTGCGCGCCCCGTCCGATAAGGCCACCTGCCACATCGCCTCGCCCAACGCCTTGCGGTCGGCATAGTCGACCTCTTCGCGCAGGATGCGGGTGAACTCCGGCGTGCCGGGGGCGTCGCGCTCCAGCGCTTCGCAAGTGGCACGCAGTTTCGCCGCCTCGATGGGTTTGAGGCCAAAGGTCTGCGCCAGAATGCGGTCGATCTGGCCAATCTCAGAAGCGCGGTAGTTGCGATCGGCAAAGGCCACACGCACCAAAAGCGCGCCCAGTGCCAGTTGGGCATTGGGCTGCGGCAAAGGTTTCGGCTGTGCCTTGCGGCGGGGGAACAGTCGGTTCAGCATGGGGCTCACTTATCGCAGGAAACAGGGTCGCCATAGAGGAAACTGCGCATCGGGGGCGCAGGTTCCTGCAAAGGCCACATGGGCTTAGCCGTCATAGCCCTCGACGATCACCAAAGACCCGTCCGCCACGTTCAGGCGAATGTCTTTCGCCCGTTGGTAGCCGGGGCTTTCGTAACAGGCGACCGCATCGGCGTAGCTGTCGAATTCCAAAACTACGGTGCGGGCGCGCATTTGCCCTTCGCGGATCTGCTGGGTGCCGCCGCGGACAAGAAAGCGCGCGCCGTAATCCGCAAAGGGTTTGGCATTGGCAGCACGGTATTTGTCGTAAATCGCAGTGTCGTGGATATCCATGGTGGCGATCCAATAGCCCTTTGGCATTTGTTATCTCTCCTGTTGGGTCAAGGTGGCGAAACGGGCGGTGAGGTTCTGTGCCTCATTGTCGAGCCCGTAGGGGGGATTGATCACGAACATGCCCGAGCCGACCATACCATGCCCGGGCCGCGCGGGCGGAAAGCGCACTTCATGGCGCAGCGCATCGGGGTGGTTGGCGGTAAGCTTGTCGAGCATCGGCTCATGCGCGCGGTTTGTCAGAATTGGATACCACAGGGCGATGATGCCCACGTTCCAAGCGCGGTTGAGTTTGGCGATCTGCCGCGGAATGGTCTCGTAATCGGTTTTGATCTCGTAAGAGGGGTCGATCAGCAGCATCCCCCGGCGCGGTGTTGGCGGGGTCAGGGCAAAGGCCATCTCGAACCCGTCGCTGAGGTGGCATTTCGCGGGGTAGGGCGACATCGCCAAATCAAGGGCGCTATGTTCTTGCGGGTGCAACTCGGCCAGATGGATGCGGTCATCGGGGCGCAACAGTTTCGCGGCCAGCAGGGGAGAGCCGGGGTAGGCGCGCGGGCCGTGGGCCTCGCGCAGCGCTTCCAGAACCTGCCTGTAAGGGTGATCAGGGGCGAACCAATCGCGCACCTTGTCGATGCCCTGCCGCGCTTCGCCGGTCTTTTCCGCCGCCGCATCCGACAGGTCATAAAGCGCCCGGCCTGCATGGGTTTCCAGATAGGTGAGCGGTTTGTCCTTGCGGGTAAGATAGGACAGCATCCACGCCAAAAGCGCGTGTTTCTGCACGTCTGCAAGGTTTCCGGCGTGGTAGATGTGTTGATAGCTCAGCATGGCCTAGCTGTAGCGGATGGGATGGCGGGTGCAACGCGAAAGAGGGGGGAGGGCCAGCGCCTGTCCGCGGGTGGGCGAACCAAACCGCGATCCATGCCACTTTATGGTGCTACCGTGATGTGTTCTCGCAGAAGTACGCGCCCGTCGCGAAATCGCCTACCCGACGCACCGCAGGTGCGCCGAATGAATGATGGCACGCCTACGGCGTGGCGGGCGGGCAGGCGAGGGCCCGGCGCCTGCGGCTTGATTCCGGGCCTTTTAGTGGTTGCCGGCAGAAAAAAGGCCCGGCGCAGAACGCACGGGCCTCAAGAGCTTATACCAACCGCGAAACATCCTTGGCGGCGCGCACGAAATCCTTGAACAGGGGGTGCGGGTCGAAGGGCTTGGACTTCAGCTCAGGGTGGAACTGAACGCCGATGAACCACGGGTGATCCGACCATTCGACGATCTCAGGCAGCTTGCCGTCGGGCGACATGCCCGAAAACTTCAGCCCGGCCTTCTCAAGCTGGTCCTTATAGGCGATGTCGACCTCGTAGCGGTGACGGTGACGCTCGTCGATGGTGGTGGTGCCATAGGCTTCGGCCACGCGCGACCCTTCAACCAGCGTTGCGTCATAGGCGCCCAAACGCATGGTGCCGCCCTTGTCGTCATCGACCTTGCGCGCCACCTTGTGGTTGCCCTGAACCCATTCCTTGAGGTGGTAAACCACCGGCTCAAAACGCTTTTTCCCGGCTTCATGGTCGAATTCTTCCGACCCTGCCGTCTTCAGACCCGCCACGTTGCGCGCCGCCTCGATCACGGCCATCTGCATGCCAAGACAGATGCCCAGATAGGGCACCTTATGCTCGCGGGCATATTGCGCGGCCTTGATCTTGCCCTCGGTCCCGCGCTCACCAAAGCCGCCGGGGACGAGGATCGCGTGGAACCCTTCGAGATGCGGACCGGGGTCTTCGCTGTCGAAAATCTCGGCGTCGACCCATTCGACCTTGACCTTCACCCGGTTCGCCATGCCGCCATGGGTCAGCGCCTCGGCGATGGATTTATAGGCGTCTTCAAGCTGGGTGTATTTGCCGACGATGGCGACTTTGACTTCGCCCTCGGGGTTGTAAATGCGGTCGGCCACATCTTCCCAACGCGACAGGTTCGGCTTGGGCGCGGGGGTGATCTGGAAGGCATCCAGAACCGCCTGATCCAGCCCTTCGCGGTGATAGGCGAGCGGAGCTTCGTAGATTGATTTCAAATCCTGCGCGGCGATCACCGAATCCGGGCGCACGTTGCAGAAAAGCGCCAGCTTCTCACGCTCCTTGGCGGGGATCGGACCTTCGGAGCGGCAAACCAGAATGTCGGGCGCGATGCCGATGGAGCGGAGTTCTTTGACCGAGTGCTGCGTCGGCTTGGTCTTCAATTCGCCGCTGGCCTTGACGTAGGGCAGCAGCGTGAGGTGCATGAAGATACACTGGCCGCGCGGCTTGTCTTGGCTGAACTGGCGGATCGCCTCAAAGAAGGGAAGCCCCTCGATATCGCCCACGGTGCCGCCGATTTCGCAAAGCATAAAGTCGACCTCATCATCGCCAATGTCGATGAAGTCTTTGATTTCGTTGGTAACGTGAGGGATCACCTGAATGGTCTTGCCCAGATAATCGCCGCGGCGCTCTTTCTCTAGCACGGTGGAGTAAACCCGGCCCGAGCTGATGCTGTCGGTCTTGCGCGCGGCGACGCCGGTGAAACGCTCGTAATGCCCAAGGTCGAGGTCGGTTTCTGCGCCATCATCTGTGACGAAGACCTCGCCATGCTCGAAAGGCGACATCGTGCCAGGATCGACGTTCAGATAGGGGTCCAGCTTGCGCAGACGCACTGAAAAACCGCGTGCCTGAAGCAAGGCACCCAAAGCCGCTGAGGCCAGACCCTTGCCCAGCGACGAGACCACACCGCCTGTGATGAAGATATAGCGTGCCATGTGATCGGAGACCCCCGTGAATTCAAAGTTTGTTGCAGGCAAAAACCAGCCAAACGCGCTGCGGAAAACCGCAACACCACGGGATTTAAGCCTTACAGGATTCGTGCGTTTGAGGCAAGGCCCGCCGCAACATACAGTTGCGGAACCGGGCCGTGCCTCAAGGTTTTGTGTTCGTTAGGTTAATCGGCGGCAGGGACCAGCGGTGTGTTGCCATCCGCGGAAGGCGGCAGCAGATCGTCGCCCGCGGGCAGGGCCGGGCTGCCATCTTGGCTCTGGGCGGGCGGTGTCGCGCTCAGCCGGTCGATGACCGACGAGCCTGCGGATTTTTCCGCTGCGATGATGGTCAGCGTGATCGACGTGGCGATGAAACCGGCCGCAAGCGCCCATGTCACCTTGCCCAATGCCGTGGCCGCCGCGCGGCCCGAAACGGCACCGCCGCCACCACCGCCCATGCCAAGGCCGCCGCCCTCGGACCGTTGCAGAAGTACCACGGCGATCAGGCCAAGAGCCAGAATCAGGTGAATGATCAGAACGACATTTTCCATGGGTACGACAGCTTTCGGTTTTGGTTGGCGGGTATCTATTCGTCTTTGCCCATGGGGGCAAGGGTGGATTGCCGCCGGGTGATGATCGGATCGGGAGGGGGCGGCCTAAGGGATCAAAGGCACGAGCAAAGACCGCCGCATGGGGGCGACGGTCTTTTGAAGCAGTACTCAACCACAATATGTAAGAGGGCTATCCTGGAATTAAGGTGGTGCAGACTCGCTTCGTACATTCACTATAGCATGAAATGCGGGCAAATTCGCCCATATTCTTTGCAGAGAAATGAAGGGATTGCCCGTGATCGGCGATGGACAGCCGAGTGCCGCTGGGGCAGTCTGCCGCTATGCCACATGATCATTCAGACCACGACCACCCCCATGCCCTGCTGCCGCCCGAGCCTGCGCTCAGGGTCAAAGCGTTGGAGACACTGCTGACGGCCAAGGGGCTTATCGACCCCGCCGCCTTGGATGAGATCATCGACACCTATGAAAACCGCATCGGCCCGCGCAACGGGGCCGAGGTTGTCGCCCGCGCCTGGAGCGATCCTGATTTCCGCACGGCGCTGCTTGAAGATGCGACCGCAGTGGTGGCCGAGATGGGGTTCTTCGGGCGGCAGGGCGAGCATATGGTCGCGGTCGAGAATACGGATGAGGTGCATAATATCGTCGTTTGCACCCTGTGCTCTTGCTACCCTTGGCCGCTTTTGGGCATCCCGCCGGGCTGGTATAAATCCGATGCCTACCGCGCCCGCGTGGTACGCGAGCCGCGCAAAGTGCTGGCTGAATTCGGCGTCGACCTGCCCGAAGAGACCGCCGTGCGCGTTTGGGATTCGACGGCTGAGGTGCGTTATCTGGTGATCCCGCAACGCCCTGCGGGGAGCGACGGCATGGATGTCGCCGCGCTGGCCGATCTTGTCACCCGTGACAGTATGATCGGCACCGGATTGGCCAAAGCGCCATGACCCGCGTGCATGACATGGGCGGGCGTTTCGGTGATGGCGCGGTGACGCCTGAGGGCGAAGACGTGGTCTTTCACGCCGATTGGCACCGCCGCGCGCTGGCGCTGACCTTGGCCACGGGGACGTTGGGCAAATGGAACATCGACGTGTCGCGCCATGCCCGCGAATGTCTGACCCCGACCGATTACATGCGGTTCAGCTATTACGAGAAATGGATCGCCGGGGTGGCCGATATGCTGGTCGCGCGCGGGGTGGTCAGCCGCGAGGAACTCTCGGGCAAAGCCGCGCCCACGCCCAGCCCGCTGGCGGAAAAGGCGTTGAAAGCGCCGCAGGTGGCCGGGGTGCTGGCCCGTGGTGGTCCGGCGGATCGCCCCTCGGACGTCACGCCGCTCTTTGCGCCGGGCGACAGGGTCGTCACCCGCAAGCAGCCGGAAAACAGCATCGTTCCGGGCGGGCACACCCGGCTGCCCGCCTATGCCGCGGGCGCTTCGGGGCGGGTGCTGCGGTTGCATGGCACCCATGTTCTGCCTGATAGCAACGCCCATGATCTGGGCGAAGCGCCGGAGCCGCTTTACGCGGTGGCCTTCCCGGCCTCTGAGCTTTGGGCGCATCCCGAACATCCCCGCGATGAGGTCGTGCTCGACCTCTGGCAAAGCTATCTGGAGGCCCCATGAGCGCCCCGGAACCCGTGTTCGAGGCGCCATGGCACGCGCAGCTTTTCGCGCTGACGGTGCATCTGAACGAAAGCGGCCTTTTCGACTGGCCCTTCTGGGCCGACCGCTTTGGCGCGACTTTGGCGCGCCACGGACTGACGCGCGCCTTGAACGGCGGGGAGGACTATTTCAACGCTTGGCTCGAAACCCTCGAAACCCTGCTGATCGACGCGGGCCATGCCCGTCCCGGTAATCTGCGCGCCCTGCGCGACGGGTGGGAGGCCGCCTATCTCAGCACCCCGCATGGCGAGCCGGTGCATCTGAAGGCAGGGCCAAGCGTCTAAATCCGCTCCCCCGTTTTTTCGAGTTTCACACGCCTGCCACTGTCGCTATACGGGCGCGGGACATCGCAAAGGAATATATCATGGCCAATGTCGTCGTTGTCGGCGCCCAATGGGGTGACGAGGGAAAAGGCAAGATCGTTGACTGGCTCAGCGAACGCGCCGATGTGATCGCACGCTTCCAAGGCGGGCATAACGCGGGCCACACGCTGGTCATCGACGGCAAGGTCTACAAGCTGCATGCGCTGCCTTCGGGCGTGGTGCGCGGCGGCAAGCTGTCTGTCATCGGCAATGGGGTGGTGCTGGACCCCTGGCACCTGCTGAAAGAGATCGAGACGATCGAAGGGCAGGGGGTTGAGATCAACCCCGAGAACCTGATGATCGCGGAAAACACGCCGCTGATCCTGCCCTTCCACGGTGAGCTTGACCGCGCCCGCGAAGAGGCGGCGAGCAAGGGCACCAAGATCGGCACCACCGGGCGTGGCATCGGGCCGTGCTATGAGGACAAGGTTGGCCGCCGCGCCATCCGCGTGGCCGATCTGGCCGACGCCGCGACATTGGAGGCCCGCGTCGACCGCGCGCTGCAGCACCACGATCCGCTGCGCAAGGGGCTGGGCGTCGAGGCCATCGACCGCGACGCGCTGATCGCGCAACTGCAAGAAATCGCACCGAAAATCCTGCGTTTCGCCGCCCCCGTTTGGAAGGTGCTGGCCGAAAAGCGCAAAGCGGGCAAACGCATCCTTTTTGAGGGCGCACAGGGCGCGCTTTTGGACATCGACTTTGGCACCTATCCTTTCGTCACCTCCTCGAACGTGATCGCGGGGCAAGCGGCGACCGGCGTGGGCCTTGGCCCCACCGCCATCGACTATGTGTTGGGCATCGTGAAGGCTTACACCACCCGCGTCGGCGAAGGCCCTTTCCCGACCGAGCTTGAAGATGCGGATGGTCAACGTCTGGGCGAGCGCGGCCATGAGTTTGGCACCACCACCGGGCGCAAGCGCCGTTGTGGTTGGTTCGACGCGGCGCTGCTGCGTCAGACCTGCGCGACCTCCGGTATCACTGGCATCTGCCTGACCAAGCTCGACGTGCTTGATGGCTTCGAGACGCTGAAGGTCTGCGTGGGCTACGAGTTGGACGGCGAACGGCTGGACTATCTGCCCACCGCCGCCGAGCAGCAAGCCCGTTGTACGCCCATCTACGAAGAGCTGCCGGGTTGGTCCGAATCGACCGAAGGCGCGCGCAGCTGGGCCGATCTGCCTGCCAATGCGATCAAATATGTGCGCCGGGTCGAAGAGCTGATCCAATGCCCCGTGGCGCTCGTCTCGACCTCGCCGGAGCGGGAGGACACCATTCTGGTGACCGACCCTTTCGCGGACTGATCTGATGGCGCTGAGCTACAAGGCGCGCCGCCGTTGGGCGCTGGTGATCCTGCTGATCGGGCTGCCGAGCTATATCGCCGTGGCGGTCTGGACGGTGGCCCAGTTCGACCGCCCGCCGGTGCTGCTTGAGCTTGGCATTTATGTCGCCCTTGGCATCGTCTGGGCGCTGCCGTTCAAATTTGTCTTTCGGGGCATCGGACAGGCCGACCCCGATGCGGAAGATGATCGTTAGAACGCAATAAAAAAAGCGCCCCGCGGGGCGCTTTTTCTTATCCAGCGGTGGGCCGTGGTTTAACCCACGGCGCGATGATCGGGGCGGTAGCCAATCTCATCCGAGACGGTGAAACGCCCGCCTTTGATCTTTTCGATCTTACCTGCGCGCAGCAGTTGACCGAAGGAGCGCAGCCCGTCTTCGCGGGTGAAATCCGGCAGGCCGATCGAGCGGACCTTGCCCATCAACTGCGGGCGAGAGAATTGGTCACGCCCCTCGACGAAAGACATGTAAGATGCCGCTGCCTCAAGCAGTTCGGGCAGTTTGGTGGCGCCCATGTCGGCGGCGAAATCGGCAAAGCTTTCGGCGTCGGGGTTGGTTTTGACCGGCTCGACCACGGCGGCCACTCGGCGCGGACGCACGGGGCCCGCGCTGCGCAGCTTGTCGACATCAATGCGCTGTTCGGCCACCAGTTTCAGCGGCGCGGAGCGGGCATCGGCCTTAGGCCGCTCGGTCCGGGCCGGGCGGGTGACGGGGCGGCGCGGGCGGACCACATCGGCCAAGTCTTCGCGGTAGGCGTCATCCGAGGTCGCGGTGGTGGCGCGGCCCCCCATTGCTTCGTCGGCTTTCTTGGCGGCCACGGCGGCGCGCAGATGGGCAAAGGCATCGCGGCGCGTGGTGCTTTCGGCTTCGTCCATCTTGCTGTCGGTTTCCGCCATCAAGCGCGACATGTCGGGGCCGGTCTCATCGTCGATTGTGGGCAGGCTGTGACGGGCCGCTTGCGCAGGCGCGGGCTGCTCTTCGACTGGCTCCGCTGCGGCTTCGACCTCTTCGGGCTCTTCCTGAGCGGGCGCCGCTTCCGACTCGGCCATTTCAACCGCAGGCGTCTCTTCAGCCTCTTGCGGGTCGGCGCCACCGAGTTCGGCTTCCAAAGCGGCCAATTCCCGGGCCAGCTCGTCTTCATCCTCGGGCGACAGGGAAGAGCTGCGCTTTTCCTCTGTCTTCGCGGCAGGCGCCTCTTGCGGTGCCGGGTCCGAGACCTCTTCGAGATCGCCCCGCGCCACGGCGGCTTCGAGATGCGCGCGCTTGACCTTGATCACACGCCCTTTGCGCGGCAGGTCGGCAGCGTCGATTTCCGGTGCAGCTTCGGCTTGGGCTTCGGCCTCAGGCTGTTCATCGGCCTCGGCGTCGAACAGGCTCTCGTCCGTCTCGGCGCTTTCGGCCTCATCCTCCTCTTCGGCCTCAAGCCGGTTGAGGATATCGGCGAGATCGTCGTCCTTATCCTCCGCAGCCTCCTGCGCCAGTTCGGTCGCTTCATCGGCCTCCAGCGCGTCTTCGATGTCACGGCGGGCGGCGGCGATGGCGGCTTGGCTCTCTTCCGGCGCTGCTTGCGTTTCGGCGGTGGCGCGGGCCACGGGTGCGGCTTCTTCCTCGTCATAGCCAGCCACTTCGTCTTCGTCCTGCTGGGCGACGACGGCGCGGATGCGCTGCAGCTTCGCGGCGATGCTGTCGGCAGGGGCGGCGCTTGCGGCGGGCAGCTCTTCGACGCTGGATTCCTGCGCTTCGTCCTCGAAATGAGTCTGCGGCTGCGGGCTGGCGGCAAAGAAGGCTTCGGCTTCGCTGGTGTCTTCTGCTTCGGCAGCCAGTGCAGGCGCGGCCTCTTCGGTAGGCGCGGGCTCTTCAGCGGTCTCTGCGATCTGGGGTTCCGGCGTGGTGGGCGCTTCCACTGCGGCGGTGTCGGCGATCTCGGCCTTGAGGGGGGCGGGCGCCTCTTCCTCTACCGGCGCAGGCTGCGCTGCGACGGGGGCTTGCTGCGCTGCGGCCTCGGTTTGAGCCGGCGCGGCGGCGGGGGCCGCCGCTGGGGGCGCTTGGGCCGGGGCTTCGGCGCTCTGGTTCTCCAGCGCACTCAGGACGATCTTGCCTTCCTGCTCACGGGCTTGCACCCGGCGGGAAACTTCGCGCTGCGCGATCCGGGCGAGCATCTCGGCATCGGGTTGCGGTGGTTCGGCACCGAAGTAGCGGTCATCCGAGGCCAGATCGCGGAAATACTCGGCAATGGCCTTCATCGTGCCGAAGGAATCGTCGAAGCCTTCCAGCGTGCACGAAAAAGTGCCATAGGAGACCGTCAAGATTTTGTTGCTGTTCATCATCGGATGCTCGTCCTCTGCGGTGTTGCAGGTATCGTTTACCACGATGTCCAAGACCAAAGCGGCTCGAATCTGTGCCATTCAACGTATGATTTCAAGGCAAGATTAAGGCAGATTTCCATAAGGGGCATTAATTGACCACTTCAGAGCATATCGTAAGGGAGGAGGGGCCAGTCACGCTGCTGGGTGGCGGAGAGGTCTTTGCGGGGGACATTGAAGCGGCGCTGGCGCTGGCCCCGACCTGCGTGGCGGCGGATAGCGGTGCTGCGGTGGGCGTGGCGGCGGGGGTGGAACTGGCCGCGGTCATCGGCGATCTTGATTCCGCCCCGGCAGAGGCCTTGGCCCAAATCCCCGCCGCGCGGCGCCACCGCATCGCCGAGCAAGAGAGCACCGATTTCGACAAGGCGCTGACCCGGATCGACGCGCCGCTGGTGCTCGGGGTCGGCTTTACCGGGGCGCGGTTGGATCATCAGTTCGCGGCTTTCAACACGCTCGCCACCCATCCGCATCGCTCCTGCATCCTGTTGGGCGCGCATGAGATCGTGCTGCTGGCCCCACCGCGGATCACGCTGCCGACGGCGGCGGGGGATGTCGTCTCACTCATGCCTCTGGCCCCGGTGACGGGGCGCAGCCAAGGGTTGGAATGGCCAATCGACGGGCTGGATTTCGCGCCCGGTGGCCGGATCGGCACGTCGAACCGCGCCTTGGGGCCGGTCACGCTTGAGATCGATGGCCCGGATATGCTGCTGATTCTGCCGCGTCGTCTTATGGCGCCATTGGCGGCGCAACTGCTGCGGCCAGAGCACGCGCCGTGGCCCGCTCGCGCATGACGATGTAGAGCCCCGCGCCCACGGTGATCAGAATGCCGAGGCCCGCCAGTGGGTTGGGCAGGTCGGAAAAGATCAGCAGCCCAAGCAGCGTGGCAAAGGGAATTTCCAGATATTGCATCGGCGCCAAAGTGGCCGAGGGGGCAAAACGCAGGGACCAGGTCATCAAAAGATGCGCTACCGTGCCCAGCACCCCGATGCCGAGCAGAAGGGTCCAGTCGAGCGCATCGGGTTGGATGAGCCGAAGCGGCGCGATCTGCGTCATGGTGCCAAGCGCGAGGGGCGGCAAGATCATCAGCACCGCCATGACCCCGCTGACGGCTTGCAGGCTGATCGGATCGGTCTCTTTCGCGATCTGGCGCGTCACCAGCATGAAGAAAGAAAAGACGACCGCCACGACGACGGGCAGCAGCGCGGGCCAGCCGACATTGGCAAAGCTCGGCTGTACGATCAAAAGCGTGCCGAGAAAACCCACGATGCTCGCGCCCAAACGTCTGGGGCCGACCTCTTCGTTCAGGACGAACTTGCCGAGCAGCAGCATGAAAAAAGGCATGACAAATGCGATGGCGACCGCATCGGCGAGGGGCAGGTATCTCAGCGCGGTGAACATCGCTGCGATGCCCGCCATGTGCAAAAGGGTGCGTAGAAAGGTCAGCCGTAACACCCGGCCCCGCATGTGCCAAATTCGCCCGGAGTACCAGACGATGGGGATCAGGATCAGCGCCTGAATGGCAAAGCGGAGCAGCACCACCTGCCCCAGGGGGACCGAAGCGCCCAGTAATTTGGCCACCGCATCGCCCACGGGGGCGACGATGCAGAAGCCCATCATGAGGGCTATTCCGATGAGGGGCCGATCCTGTTGCATTGCGTTACGCTAAGGAAACCTTGTTGCAAATGCAATCTTTGGTTGAAGTTTGATTGCTGTTGTCTCGCGCTTTTTCTCAGAGGCAGAGGCAGAGGCAGAGGCAGAGGCAGAGGCAGAGGCAGAGGCAGAGGCAGAGGCAGAGGCAGAGGCAGAGGCAGAGGCAAGAGGCCGTCCACTACCC
>NZ_SZNL01000160.1:0-254 GCF_005068605.1 Sulfitobacter sp. 15WGC
AGCGGAGATGCCGGTCGCATCGGCGGAGCCGTGCGATTTCACCACCGTGCCGTTCAGGCCCAGAAAGACGCCGCCGTTCACACGGCGCGGGTCGATCTTTTTGCTGAGACGGCGCAGAGAGGTATAGGCCAGCAGCGAGGCGAGGCGCGACAGGGGCGAGTATTTGAACGCTTCGCGCAGCCGGTCGCCGATCATGCTGGCCGTGCCTTCGCCGGTCTTGATCGCGACATTGCCGGTGAACCCATCGGTTACGA
>NZ_SZNL01000161.1:0-254 GCF_005068605.1 Sulfitobacter sp. 15WGC
TGAGAAGGCGGTCATGGGTGATATCTGTCATGGGGCTGTGATTAGGCCCGTGCGCGCGCTCTGGCAAGTCTCTAGCAGGCCGAAGACCAGTGCCGCCTGCGTTTAATTCGCGCAAGTGGCGCGGGGAGGCACGCGATGTCGCTTTTTGCCGCTAGGGGGCGTTATCCGCGCGAAGCGCCTGCCGGGAATGGGGTAGTGACGGGCCAAGACTTGTGGGAAGGAAAGAGCAATGGCGGAATCAGCACGACGGGCAC
>NZ_SZNL01000162.1:0-254 GCF_005068605.1 Sulfitobacter sp. 15WGC
GCCGTGACATCTGCCGCGCGCAGGAATGTGCGATGGGCAACCTTGTCTCCGACGCGATGCTGGACCGGGTGAAGGATCAGGGCATCGACGTGGCGATCTCCAACGCGGGCGGCTTGCGTGCCTCCATGACGCGGGTGAGGTGACCATGGGCGAGGTGCTGACCGTGCTGCCGTTCCAGAACACGCTCTCGACCTTCCAGATTAGCGGCGCGACCCTGATCGAAGCCTTGGAAAACGGGGTAAGCCAGTTGGAAG
>NZ_SZNL01000163.1:0-254 GCF_005068605.1 Sulfitobacter sp. 15WGC
GCGGGCATATCGTCTCGGGCCATGTCGATGGCGTGGCTGAGATCATTGAGATGAAAGACGAGGGCGACAGCACCCGCGTGACCCTGCGCGCGCCCGAGGATCTGGCGCGGTTCATCGCGCCCAAAGGTCGGTGGCGCTGAACGGCACCTCGCTGACGGTGAATGATGTCGATGGCTGCGATTTCGGCATCAACTTCATCCCGCATACCAAGGAGGTGACGACGTGGGGCGATGCAGGCGTCGGCGATCTGGTGA
>NZ_SZNL01000164.1:0-254 GCF_005068605.1 Sulfitobacter sp. 15WGC
CTACGTCAATTGCTCGCTCAAGAAGACCCCGGGCGACAGCCACACCCAGCTCTTGATGAACGCCAGCGCGGGCATCATGGAGGCGCAGGGCGTGGGTGTCGAACATCTCTACTTGCTGGATTACCAATGCCACCCGGCGTCTATCCTGACATGACCGAACACGGCTGGGACCGCGACGACTGGCCCGCGATCTGGCAAAAGGTGCTGGCCGCCGACATTCTGATCATCGGTACGCCTTTGTGGCTGGGCGAGGA
>NZ_SZNL01000165.1:0-254 GCF_005068605.1 Sulfitobacter sp. 15WGC
TCGCGGGCGAAAAGCGCATCTTTAACGAGGAAGTCACCCTGCGTGCCACGCTCGAAGGTGGTGCGCTGTCTTGGAACAGCGGCACCAACCGCGCGGTGGACCGGTTCATCCTTGGCCCATCCATCATCGCGGCTTTGAGCCCGGCGGCATCGGGCCGCGCGACCAGAGCAACGGGGTGGACGACGCGCTTGGCGGCAACCTATTTGCCGTGGCCCGTTTCGAGGCGGAGTTCCCACTGGGTCTGCCTGAGGAAT
>NZ_SZNL01000166.1:0-254 GCF_005068605.1 Sulfitobacter sp. 15WGC
CTTCGACATTGGCGTCAAAGGTCACCACCGGCACATCCTTGCAAAAGCGCGCGATCTCGTCACGGTCCGAGGCTTTGCCGAAGGGCGCCAGCAGCACGCCTGCCGGTTTCAGCGCCCGAAGCGAGTCAGATTGGCGCGCTCCTGCGCCGGGTTGCCGTGCGAGCTGAGCAAAATCGGGCTATAGCCCTCGGCCAGACAGGCCAGTTCCACCTCGCGGCCAATCTCGGAAAAGAACGGGTCGGCGAGGTTGGGCA
>NZ_SZNL01000167.1:0-254 GCF_005068605.1 Sulfitobacter sp. 15WGC
GGCCTCGACCGGGAACACCACCTGCCACCAGATCCTCGCGGCAGAGACCCCGTGGCTCGCCGTGCCGGAGTGGCGCTATTTCGACGAACAGGTCGAAAAGGCCGAGGCGCTGGCGCGGGCGGGGGCGGCGCATCACCTGCCGCATTTTCCGTCTTCCGCCGCGGCATGGCGCTGCGCGATTCAAGACACCTTCGATGCCCATGACCCGGCCCTGCAACGGGCCTTGGTCAATGAGGATGCCGCCGTAGAGACGG
>NZ_SZNL01000168.1:0-253 GCF_005068605.1 Sulfitobacter sp. 15WGC
CTCCCGCGCGGCGTTGTTGATGACGGTGGTGCCCTTGGCAAGGTCGCGGCCATGAGGATATTCTCGGTCGCCCCGACAGAGGCGAAGGGGAAGTCGATCACCGCCCCCTTCAGCTTGCCGCCCGCGGCCTTGGCATAAAGATAGCCGTCCCGCAGGTCGATCTCCGCGCCCATCTTGGCCAGACCGTCGGTGTGAATGTCCATCGGGCGCGCACCAATCGCGCAGCCGCCGGGGAGCGAGACTTCGGCATGGC
>NZ_SZNL01000169.1:0-254 GCF_005068605.1 Sulfitobacter sp. 15WGC
TGTTCGGTCATGTCAGGATAGACGCCGGGTGGCACTTGGTAATCCAGCAAGTAGAGATGTTCGACACCCACGCCCTGCGCCTCCATGATGCCCGCGCTGGCGTTCATCAAGAGCTGGGTGTGGCTGTGCCCGGGGTCTTCTTGAGCGAGCAGTTGACGTAGAGCGCATTGAGATCGGAATAATCAGTCACGGCCAAGTTCCTTCTTCAGTTGCTCCAGTTCCCGGTCAAGGAAGTAGGAGGTGATGGAGCGGAT
>NZ_SZNL01000016.1:0-25713 GCF_005068605.1 Sulfitobacter sp. 15WGC
TAAACAATCGATCTTCTGCCCGGAGAAGCTGTCGGCGGACAACTTTCCGCACAAAATGTCACCGATCGGCTGGTGCAACTCCTTATGAAGGTTGGCGCTATTATCAATTCGCCTGAAAGCGTCCGCGACATCGCGGGCTCCTACGACAGCTTCGTTTACCGAGAGCGAAAGGCAACTCGATTGGGTCACCGCCTCATCCTTCGGTGTTTCTCGCTTGGTGATTGTCTTCGGTGCAGCGCAGTGGCTGGCTTTGGGGACTTCGAACATATTGTTCTCCCTGTTATGCCTGGGCAGGATTGCCTCAGATCCAAGACGTGCCGTTCCTCCTTTCGGGCCCGTTATTGCCAAAACCCAGTGGCCTCCGGGTTGGTGTTAATAAGGGCAGCTTGTTCTCCTGCTGCTCTCAGCGAGAGGAGCAGCAGAAGAACAAGATCGACCTTTCTCATAACAAGCGTTGTCACATCCGCTCGAGCCCGTGACGCAGTGCGTGGAGCTTTGCGGGTCCTCGAGACGGGCTGATTTCTTCTTTCGCCTCTCCAAGATGTAGTGCTTAGCTGTGCGGCCATTGCCTTGACCACAGACGACATTGGGCTTGCCCTTATCGAAGGGGCGGAAACAGGGGAAGAGGACGTGACGTTTCTACTTTGCGTGTCCAATTGCAGCATGAACGAAAACCAGTTGGAGATCATCAAGGATGCCTGCGCGAACTCTTACGCTCCAGCGAGCGTCGCCAATGCCATGGGCTGTATTGCTGAAGGGAAAGGACTGGTCGCGACTGCCGAAGTTCTGCCAGGTTACTGACGAACTGGCAGAGGACTGTTTGGTATGCCTTGTGCGGTGTTGGCCCAGTCTTAGCCAGAGCTGCCGAACTTGAACAGAGCGCGACTCCGCTGCCTGACTTCTTGCTAAAGTCAACTTGAGCTGCTTCCCGTTCGGAGGGGAGCAAGCGGGCGCTTTGGGCGAAAGGTTTATAGCGTGGGACAGCCGCCTTGTCAGCCGTGATCGAAGAGCGGCCTGCAAGTCTCTTAGGATGATCCGCTCAGAATGCCGTCGATGGCGGAAGGGCACGTAGATGTCCGCCGCGGCCTCCCGTTCACTTAGACAGCATCAAGTTCGGCCCACTGATCCTGAAACTTTGCCGTCGCGGCGGCATATTTATTTTCAATCAAAGTGGCGAGATCCACGAGTAGGATGAACCTACGGGCTTTCTGGCTGCTTTCGTCCAAACTGAAGTATGGGATCCGGATCTCGTCTTCATCAATTGAGGAAATCATGAAGGCTGCGGTGCATCACCTTTCCTTGTTGCACACATTGGGTGACGGCGAAGTTTTCCTTTCTCGGATGGACCGCTGCCACGGCCTCCGCGACAGGTATGTCGAACGCGGTTTAGCAGTTTAGATTGGCGCTGCCGATAAGAAGCCCGCGGTGCCTAAGAAGACTGCTTAGGAGAATGGAACTGCGGCGATCATGGAGTTTTGAAAGGCGGTTTGCCCCGTTCGAGGCGAAGGCTGATACGATACGGTGCTGTTCCAGAGAAGACTATAATTTCGCCTTCCTTTGCTTCAGATGTCGCGAAGAAACGCCGAGCCCAACCTCTGGCGCGGAAGATCGACTTCGTCCGGTCGATGTCCATCTTAGCGGATTCGGGCCCGCCCCGATCGATTTCCAGTTGACGCGGTGCAGCCTCCGCCTTGTTGGATTCCCCGATTACCTCTCGAGGGAATGCATGTATGAAGGCTGACAACCCACAGTTACAATCAAACCAATTCTGACTTTTTCGCTTCGGTCTGACCTCCTGTCCATGAATGAAGTCATGACAGAACCCGAAGCCGCCCAATACCTGAGGCTGAGCACGAAAACGCTGCAGCGTCGTCGTCGCGATGGCCAGATTGCATACATTCGAGACGGAGGTATTCGTTACTTGATGTCGGATTTGCAGGCTTACCTTGGAGTTCGTCGGACAGCGGCTACGACATCCCCGCCGACGCCGAAGAATTCGAAGTATCGAACAGCTATGAAGCGTGACCATGACGTGGTCGACTTGCTCTTTGGGTGATGGCGGTGCTATCCGGTGAGAAAGTCACGGGATAACTGATGCATGAAAACAATCGAAAAGATCGGGCGGTTCACCATAGCTGAGAACCGGCGCGCACTCTACCTGAGATGGTGGGATTCTCACGCTAAGAAAACTCAAACGAAATGCCTGCATGCGGCGACTCTGGAACAGGCAAGAACGCTCGCAAAGGAGCGCATGAAGGTCGTCTTGGATCGCACCGAGACTATTCGACCTGACAGCGGCGATGATCCGACGTTCGGTGAAATTTGGCTTGGCTTTGAGCAGGACAAGCGGAAGCAGCTTGCAGCCGAACGCTTTCGTCTCTTGGAAAATCGGAGGGAGCTATACTTTAAACCGCATCTTTGGAACGTCAGAATGTCCAAGATGGGTCCTGCTCTTCGGGCGCTGGTAAAGGGCATGGAAGAGGGTCGGGTTCGCCCCGAAAATGCCAAGTCGAAGCTAAAGACCCTTACACCTGACGGCAAGCCCAGGCTACATCCCAATACTATTGCTGACATTATCGGCAGCGCAGTAGAGGCCTGCGCACTCGCGAAAAGCGACAGTCTAACGACTCACAATCCGCCCAAGATCCCTTTCATCGCAGGGGTCACAGCGCCGGAAGATCGAGATCCGAAAGGCAGATACATCAGCTTCGAGGAACTGGGCCTACTGATCGACGCTTGCAAGCGTCCACACGTTCTCGATCTTCTTCTTCTCGACATCGGCTGCGGTGGTCGGATCGGCGCGGTGGCAGACATGACGGGGGCGAAGGTTCGCCTTGATCTTGGTGTTATTGATCTTCTTGGGGAAGGATTTGTCGAAACAAATCGGCGAAAGAAAACTCCAATTATACCGGTTACTGGTCCTATGGAGCGTATTTTGAGCAGGCTCGTTGCGGCAAATCGAGACGGTTTCCTTATTCATGAAACCGGCGGCCCAATCTCAGCAGGCGCTCGCAATTTTACGCAAATTATTCAGAGATTGGTGGCGCGAGCGCATTCGGCCAGAACGCCTGACCAGGTCAAGCGGAAGGTGCTGGAACCAACCGAACAAGGGAATGTAAACTGGTATTCGATTAGGCGCACATTTGCCGATTGGCTCGACGAGAGGGTGAGTGATGCGGCAATCAGCGCAGTTATGGGGCATTTTGAGATTTCCTCTCGGACCAGGCGTCAACTTTTCGAGGCCGGGAGCCCTACCACCGACCTCTACAAACGCCGCAAATTGGGGCCGGTCCTTGAAGTTGCGGCCGTTCTCGATGGGGAATGGTGGCCTTCCATTCAGCCATTCACAACTGTAGACCTGCGAAGAGAGACTTGAAGGCTGAAGCGAGCTGATGCATGATGTTGGTTAAGGTTTTGATATATAAAGATTTATATGAGTTAGATAACCGCGTGCATGACGTGCAGATCACGCGCGAAAGCCCGAATTACCGTATCGGTTAACCCATAAAGCAACGGCCCGCGGGCCGTACTTTCCAAAAGGAAGATGTCATGACCCCCGGCGCGCGCGTATCCGCTGCGATAGAAGTTCTGGACGCAATTGCCGGGGGGCTGGCCGCCGAACAGGCACTGACCCGATGGGCACGTCAGAGCCGTTTCGCGGGCTCCAAAGACCGTGCCGCCGTGCGCGATCATGTGTTCGACGTGCTGCGCCAGAAACGCAGCGCGGCACATTACGGCAGGGGGGAGACGAGCCGCGCGCTGATGATCGGTGTGCTGCACGGGCAGGGGGGCGACCTTGACGCGCTCTTCTCAGGGGGGGGGCCATGCGCCCGCGCCGCTGTCCGAGGTTGAACGGGCTTTCCCGCCAATGCCCGAGGATCGCGCAACGCGGCTGAACCTGCTCGATTGGCTGCTCCCCCTTTTCGATACGGCGCTTGGGGAGAATGCGGATGCCGCGGCCCTCGCGCTTCAAGAGCGCGGGCCGATCTGCCTGCGGGTCAACACGGCGCGGATCGCGGTGCCCGCCGCGCAAGAACTGCTGGCCGAAGAGGGTGTCCAAACCCGCGCAAACCCGCTTGCCGAAGCCGCGCTGACCGTGATCGAAGGCGCGCGCCGCATCCGAAATTCCGCCGCCTTCGCCGATGGTTATGTCGAACTGCAAGATGCTTCGAGCCAAGCCGTTGTCGCCGCGCTGCCGCAGGGGGGCCGGGTGCTCGACTACTGCGCCGGGGGTGGCGGCAAGGCCTTGGCCTTGGCCATGGACCCCCTGCGCGAGATCACGGCCCACGACATCGACCCCCGCAGGATGAGCGACCTTCCTCTCCGCGCCGATCGCGCGGGCGTCGCGATTTCCCTGGTCAATACCGAAGAGGCCGCAGCCGGCGCGCCCTATGACAGCGTTCTCTGCGATGCGCCCTGTTCCGGCTCCGGCGCATGGCGCCGCGCGGCAGAGGGAAAATGGACCCTGACCCCCGAACGTTTGACTGAACTGACGGCCATTCAGGATCAAATTCTGGATACGGCGGCAGGGCTTACCGCCCGTGACGGTGTCTTGGCTTACGCCACTTGTTCCCTGTTTCGAGAGGAGAACGAGGCGCGGGTCGAAGCCTTTCTCGCCCGCAACCCAGAATGGAAAGTCGCCCGCATGGATCGCTATGACGTGACCCCCGATGGCGACGGGTTCTTTTCAACACAGTTGACGCGCGAGTAAATTTACTCATAATCAACCAATGCGTGCAAACCGATTTCGGTTAAAGCCTGCTTAACCTCTGTCGCACGTAATAGTCGTATGATTCGGTTGTTAGGGGATGTGCGTGCAGCAGGGCGTTGGGCATTCAGGGATTGGGCGGCAGGCGAAGCTCGGGCGGCTTTGGCTGCTCGTGGTGATGGCCATTGCCGGCGGCGCGCTTGCGCTGCGCAGCACCGATGCGACGTTACAGCTTGCCCTCGCCGCCTCGGCGGCCACACTGGGTTTGATTTCATTTGGTTACATCACCATCCATCTGCGGGATAGGGCGCTGCATCGCGCCAGTGCCAGTGGAGTCGCGGACTTCATCGCAAAAGATGCCACACCAAGTTTCATCGCCACCTCTGATCGACAAGTCCTCTATCGCAACGAGGCGGCTCAGAAGCAGTTCGGCAAGGGCGGCGAAGAAACCCTCGCGCAGGCGCTGCACAGGCATTTTGCCAATCCCGTGGGCCTTCTTTACCGCCTACAATCACGCGCTGCCGCCAACGGCAACGCGCGGGAAGAGGTGATCACCCGGTCCGGCCCCATACGCCTATCGGTGCACCATCTGTCAGCCGACCGCCTGCTTTGGCGGGTTGAAAGCATTGGCCCCCGTGAGGGCCCCCGCAGTGCGCAAGAAAGCATGGCCTTACCAATGGTCATGCTGGGCCGGGGTGGGGCGATCCTTTTCATGAATGAAGCGGCGCGCCTGCTTGTTGGGGAACGGGTGAAGTCACTCGACCGATTGTTTAATTCCCTACCACTAACCCCCGGAACCGTGACCGAAATCGCCACCGCGGAAGGAAACCGGCAGGTACTGGTGGCCGAGGTTGAAGCCGGCGCGAACCGCCGCGCGCTCTATCTTCTGCCGCCGCCCGAAGGGGCGGCCTCTCCCAATGAATTAGGCTGGGAAACGTTTCAAGACCTCCCCGTGCCGATGATCAAACTGCGCCCCGACGGAACGGTACTGGCCTTCAACCGTATGGCGGGGAAATTGCTTGGCGTATCGCTGCGGCGCGACACCCATCTTTCGCATCTGATGGAGGGTCTCGGTCGCTCGATCTCGGATTGGCTGCAAGACAGTCTGGCGGGGCGGCTGGTTCAGAAGTCCGAATTTCTCAGGCTCACCCGAACGGATCAGGAGGTCTTCGTTCAGGTCTCGCTCAACCGCATATCCGAAGGCGGGGAGGCGGCCCTCATCGCGGTGCTCCAGGACGCGACCGAACTCAAATCGCTTGAGGCACAATTCGTGCAGAGCCAGAAAATGCAAGCCATCGGGCAGTTGGCCGGGGGCGTCGCGCATGACTTCAACAACCTTTTGACGGCGATTTCCGGGCATTGTGACCTCCTCTTACTGCGGCATGATCAGGGAGACCCGGATTTCAGCGATCTGGTCCAGATCAACCAAAACGCCAATCGGGCGGCCGCGCTTGTGGGGCAACTCCTCGCCTTTTCGCGCAAGCAGACTCTCCGGCCCGAGACACTCGACATGCGTGATACCCTTGCCGATCTCACGCATTTGCTGAACCGTCTGGTGGGCGAAAAAGTAACGCTTACCCTCAGTCATGACCCCGTTCTCGCCCCGATCCGCGCGGATAAACGCCAGTTGGAGCAGGTTTTGATGAACCTCGTCGTCAACGCCCGCGATGCCATGCCCGCCGGGGGCGAAATCCGTATCGTGACAGAGGTGACGACCCTCGACCAACCGCTTGAAAGAGATCGGGTCAGCGTTCCAGCGGGGCGCTACGTCACGGTGCAGGTGCATGACGATGGCACGGGCATTCCGAAGGATAAGCTGCAAAAGGTCTTCGAGCCGTTTTTCACCACCAAGCGAACCGGCGAGGGCACCGGCCTGGGCCTCTCTACTGCCTACGGAATCGTCAAACAAACGGGCGGATTTATCTTTATCGACAGTGAGTTGGGCAGGGGCACATGTTTCACCCTCTACTTTCCCGTACTGGAGGGCCAGCCCACTGCGGTCGCGAAAAAGCCCCCGGCATCGCTGGATCAAAGCCCGCTTCAGCGGTCCGACGGGGTGATCTTACTGGTGGAGGATGAAGCACCCGTGCGGGCTTTCGCAAGCCGCGCATTACGGCTCCGCGGCTACACGGTGCTCGAAGCCGAATCCGCCGAAGCCGCGTTGAAGATGCTCGAAGATAAGGAGCTGGACATCGATGTGTTCGTGACGGACGTCGTTATGCCCGGCATGGACGGTCCGAGCTGGGTGCGCCAGGCGCTCAAACAACGCCCGGATGTGCGGGTTGTTTTCGTCTCGGGCTATGCGGAGGATAACTTCGGTCAGGAACAGTCGAAAATTCCGAATTCTGTCTTCCTGCCCAAACCCTTCTCTCTCACCGACCTGACCACAACGGTCCACAATCAGCTGCATTGAGCATCACGCGGGGCAGGGTTATGTAATCGACTCGTAGAGTTCAAACTCCGCCGCGAACTTACGGCGAAAGCGCTTTTCCACGTTTGGGGATAGCGTCAGCTCCATTTTGGGAGAGACATTCTCTTGCCCAAGGGTCAGCATCACGTCGAGCCGCTCTTCCAAAAAGCGACGAAGCCGCGTCTGATCTTCATAGCGGAAATGGTGAGTGATCCCGGTGCCGTTCGGTTGGGTCTCCATGAACTTCAACTGGCTCCCCACATCGGCGAACCCCGGCTTGTCGCCCTTCATATAGGCGAGAACGAATTCGTCGAAAGTGATCCCGAAAGTGTTGTTCGGCTTATCCTTCATGAAGGGGCGCTGCCGATAGCGATACCAACTGCCCAGCCAAGAGATCGGTTCGCGCATCACTGCCATCAGCTCAAGCTCGGCATCGCAAACCTTTAAAAACATTGGTCGAATAAAGCGGTTATAGCGATAGACCGGCGCATGTTTCAGCATGGGCGGATCGGAAATCACCATATCCGCCCGCGGCGCCAGTGCTTTCTCATAGGCGGTGGTTCCTGTTTTCGGGACCGACAGAAAAGCCAGCCGTTCTTTGAAAAAAACAATCAATTGCGTCTTTCCTCGGGCCGCACACGGACCCATGTCATTTGGGTAAACCATTTCTTTACCATTCCCGCCAAAACATAAAGGACAAACAAAGTCATTGAAATGTTCCTCATTTACCCTCATATGGAACATTAGAAGAACATAAGCGACGCAGCGCGCAGGCGATTGCCGCCGGGGCGCCACTGTGACACTAAGGAATGAACCTAATGGCAACGGCAGATCTTTTGACGATGGACAGCAAGAAAACCGCAGAAAAGCAAAAGGCGCTCGACAGCGCGCTGGCCCAGATCGAACGTCAGTTCGGCAAAGGGTCGATCATGAAACTGGGGGCCGAAGGGGCGATCCAGGATATCAAAGCTAGCTCCACAGGCTCGCTCGGCCTTGATATTGCGCTTGGTATCGGTGGCTTGCCGATGGGGCGTATCATTGAGATTTATGGCCCGGAATCTTCGGGTAAGACAACGCTGACGCTGCATTGCGTGGCAGAGCAGCAGAAGGCCGGGGGCGTATGCGCCTTTGTCGACGCGGAACATGCCCTTGATCCGCAATATGCGAAAAAGCTTGGCGTGGACATTGACGAGCTGTTGATTTCCCAGCCCGACACGGGTGAACAGGCGCTGGAAATCACCGATACACTGGTACGTTCTGGCGCGGTCAATATGGTGATCGTCGATTCCGTCGCGGCCCTGACGCCGAAATCCGAGCTTGAAGGTGAGATGGGCGACAGCAATGTCGGTGTGCAGGCCCGTTTGATGAGCCAGGCGATGCGTAAGCTGACCGGTTCGATCAGCCGGTCCAATTGTATGGTGATCTTCATCAACCAAATCCGGATGAAGATCGGCGTAATGTTCGGCTCTCCTGAGACCACTACGGGCGGCAACGCGCTGAAGTTTTATTCCTCCGTCCGTCTCGACATCCGTCGGATCGGCGCCCTGAAGGACCGGGACGAGGTTGTTGGCAACGCAACGAAGGTCAAGATCGTCAAGAACAAGGTGGCGCCGCCTTTCAAACAGGTCGAATTCGACATCATGTATGGTGAAGGCATCTCCAAAATGGGGGAGTTGCTGGACCTAGGGGTGAAAGCCGGTGTGGTGGATAAATCCGGCTCATGGTTCAGCTACGGGGATGAGCGGATTGGGCAGGGGCGTGAGAACGCCAAGAACTTCCTGAAACAGAACACTGCCATGGCATCGGAGATCGAAGATAAGATCCGCGCCGCTCATGGGTTGGACTTCGAAGGCTCCGGCGGTGACGACGCGGATATTCTTGAAGCTTGAACCTGCTTTGACAATTTGAATTTACGAAGGGGCGTGGCCAAAGGCTGCGCCCCTTTTTCATGAGCGGGAACGGTGGACAGCGCCGGGGCTGAGGGGTATTTGGGACCGATCAAATCTGCCCCGGAAGGCCTCGCCATGAAGACGCTGAATGAAATTCGCTCAACTTTTCTGAATTATTTCGATGCGCAGGGGCATCAGATCGTGCCCTCCAGCCCGCTGGTGCCGCGCAACGACCCGACATTGATGTTCACTGCGGCCGGTATGGTTCAGTTCAAGAACCTTTTCACCGGGGTCGAGACGCGCGATTACAGCCGTGCCACCTCGGCGCAGAAATGTGTGCGGGCGGGCGGCAAGCACAATGATCTCGACAATGTCGGCTATACCGCGCGGCATCACACGTTTTTCGAGATGCTCGGCAACTTCAGCTTTGGGGATTACTTCAAGGCCGAAGCGATCCCCTTTGCTTGGGACCTGCTGACCAAGGAGTTCGGCATCGACCCGAACCGCCTTTTGGTCACAGTGTACCATACCGATGAAGAAGCGGTTAAAATCTGGAAGGCCCATACCGGCCTGCCGGACGAGCGCATCATTCGCATCGCGACGGATGATAACTTCTGGTCTGCTGGTCCCACCGGCCCCTGCGGGCCTTGCACTGAGATTTTCTACGATCACGGCGATCACATTTGGGGCGGCCCTCCGGGATCGCCCGAGGAAGACGGTGACCGTTTCGTCGAGATCTGGAACCTCGTTTTCATGCAATACGAGCAGTTCGAAGACGGCACGCGCCAGCCGCTGCCCAACCAGTCGATCGATACCGGGATGGGGATCGAACGGGTGGCCGCGTTGTTGCAGGGCACGAATGACAACTATGCCACCGACCTCATGCGCAACCTGATTGAGGCCAGCGCCCATGCCTCTTCGACCGATCCAGACGGGCCGGGCAAGACCCATCACCGGGTGATCGCAGATCACCTGCGGTCGACCTCCTTTCTGATTGCCGATGGGGTGATGCCCTCCAACGAGGGCCGCGGATACGTGCTGCGCCGGATCATGCGGCGCGCCATGCGCCATGCGCATCTGCTCGGCGTTAAGGATCCCTTAATGCATCAACTGGTACCATCCTTGGTGCAGCAGATGGGCGCGGCTTACCCTGAGTTGGGGCAGGCGCAGTCGCTTATCCGTGAGACCCTATTGTTGGAGGAAACCCGTTTCCGCCAAACGTTGGATCGCGGTTTGAAGCTGCTGGATGATGAGTTGAGCGGTTTGCCGGAGGGGGCAACCCTGCCGGGGGAGGCGGCGTTTAAACTTTATGATACATATGGCTTCCCGCTTGATCTGACGCAGGATGCGCTGCGCGAGAAGGGCCGTGCTGTCGATACCGAGGGGTTCGACACGGCGATGGCGGCGCAGAAGGCCAAGGCCCGTGCGGCTTGGGCCGGATCGGGCGAAGCTGCGGATGCTACCGTTTGGTTCGATGTGGCCGACAAAAGCGGCGTGACCGAGTTTTTGGGCTATGACACTGAAAGCGCCGAGGGGCAGATCGTCGCTTTGGTGCAGGGCAGTGATCAGGTCGAAGCCGCCGCAGTAGGCAGCGATGTGCAGGTCGCGCTGAACCAGACTCCGTTTTACGCGGAAAGCGGCGGGCAGGTCGGCGACACCGGCGTGATCCGGACGCAGACCGGTATCGTGAACGTGACCGATACGCGGAAATCGGCGGGCGTTTTCGTGCATTTCGGCCATGTGGTCGAAGGCGAGGTGAAACCGGGTCAGAGTGCCGTTCTTGAGGTGGATCGTTTGCGGCGCAGTGCCATCCGCGCCAACCACTCGGCCACGCACCTGTTGCACGAGGCCCTGCGCAACGCGCTTGGGGATCATGTCTCGCAGCGCGGTTCGTTGAATGCGCATGATCGTCTGCGGTTTGACTTCTCCCATGCCAAAGGGTTGACGCAGGACGAGTTGAGCCAGGTCGAGCGTGAGGTGAATGATTACATTCGCCAGAACACGCCGGTTGAGACGCGGATCATGACGCCGGACGATGCGCGCGCCATGGGGGCGCAGGCGCTCTTTGGTGAGAAATATGGCGACGAGGTGCGTGTCGTCTCGATGGGTCAGTTGGAAGGGTCCGGCAAGGGCAGCGACAAATCGACCTATTCGCTGGAGCTTTGCGGCGGCACTCATGTGCGGCAGACGGGGGATATCGGCGCCTTCGTCCTTTTGGGTGACAGTGCAAGCAGCGCGGGCGTCCGCCGGATCGAAGCGTTGACCGGGACCGAGGCTTTGGCATGGCTGCGCGAACAGGAAGCGGCGCTGAGCCGGGTCGCGGCGGAGTTGAAAACCTCGGCCAGCGATGTCCCGGACCGGGTGCGTGCATTGCTGGACGAGCGCCGCAGCTTGTCTAACGAAGTGGCGCAGCTGCGTCGTGAATTGGCGATGTCGGGCGGCGGCGCGGCTGCGCCCGAGGCGCGCGAGGTGAACGGCGTGAAATTCGTAGGCCAAGTGCTGAGCGGTATCACGGGCAAAGACCTGCCGGGTCTGGTGGATGAGCATAAGGCCAAGCTCGGCTCGGGCGCGGTATTGTTGATCGCCGACACCGGCGGCAAGGCCGCGGTCGCAGGCGGTGTGACGAAGGATTTGACAGATCGTCTCTCGGCGGTCGACATGGTGAAAGCGGCGGTGGCCGAACTGGGCGGTAAGGGCGGCGGTGGCCGTCCCGACATGGCGCAGGGCGGCGGCGCTTCGGCGGAGAATGCCGAGGCGGCGATTGCCGCGGCTGAGAACATCTTGAAAGGATAAGGCCCATGGGCGCACTTTGGATTGCACATGTCACCGTCACCGATGAGGAGGCGTATAAGAAATACGCCGCCGGCGCCACCGAGGCCATTGCGGCACATGGCGGTAAGTTCATCGCCCGCGGCGGGCGGTTCGTTCAGCTTGAGGGTAAAGAGCGGCCGCGCAACGTGGTGGCGCGTTTCCCCGATGTCGAAACGGCCGAAAAATGTTACCATTCCGATGCTTATCAGGCGGCGTTGAGCCATGCGCGCGGAGCCTCCGAGCGCGAATTGATGATCGTCGAAACTGAGGAATAATCCTAGAACTCCCCGCCTGAACGACAGGCGGGGCGTCTTGCATTGCCGGGGCGGAACCTTCTAACGGGAAGGCGGTTGATCCCTCATGAACTTCGACCGACTATCCGCTTTCGCCCAATGGTGCCGCCGCCATGTGGAGGTGACGACACTGGCCCTGATGGGGCTGTCGATCACAGCCGTTTGGACCTTGGCCGAACTGACTGAAGAGGTCGTCGAAGGCAGCACCAGCAGCCTTGACCGTGACATCCTGTTGTTCTTGCGCACGCCCGGCGACCTTTCCGATCCCATCGGCCCGTGGTGGGTGGAGGAAATTGGCCGCGATCTGACAGCCCTCGGCGGGGTCGCGGTGCTGGTACTGACGACCGTCGTCGTCTCGCTCTTTTTCCTGCTGCAACGGCGGTGGTCGACCGCGCTTTACATCCTCGCCACCGTTGGCGGGGGCATCGTGCTGAGCAGCATCGCCAAGGAGTTTTTCGACCGTCCGCGCCCTGACCTCGTGCCGCATGGGTCACTCGTGCATACGGCGAGCTTCCCCTCGGGGCATTCGATGATGGCGGCGGTGGCCTATCTCACCCTCGGCGCGATGGTGGCGCGGGCGCAGAAACGCTGGGCGCTCAAGGTCTATACGCTGGCGGTTGCCGTCCTGCTTACGCTGCTCGTTGGGATCAGCCGGGTCTATATGGGGGTACATTGGCCAACGGATGTGGCGGCGGGCTGGCTTGGCGGCGGGGCCTGGGCCATCCTTTGCCTGATTGCGGCGCTGAGTTTGGCGAGGCGTGGGCATATCGATCGCGAGGAAAGCGATACGTAACGCCGCGAGGCCTCCGAGGCGCGGATATTAAAACGGCAGCGCATCGTGAAATGCGCTGCCGTTTTGTTTTGATTTGCCGTAGCTTAGCTGGCTTTTGCCATCCGTTTGCGCTCATGCGGGTCGAGGTAGCGCTTGCGCAGGCGCACAGCGTTCGGGGTCACTTCGACCAGCTCGTCGTCATCAATATAGGCAATCGCCTCTTCAAGGCTCAGCGTCATCGGCGGGGTCAGGCGCACTGCGTCATCGGTGCCCGAGGCGCGCACGTTGGTCAGCTTTTTGCCCTTTAGCGGGTTCACTTCCAGATCGTTGTCGCGGCTGTGCTCGCCGATAATCATGCCGGTATAGACGTCCGCCTGCGCGCCGATCATCATCTTGCCGCGCTCTTCGAGGTTCCACAGCGCGTAGGCGACCGAGGTGCCGTTCTCCATCGAGATCAGCACGCCCGCGCGACGGCCCGGGATCGGACCCTTGTGCGGTGCCCAGCCGTGGAAGACGCGGTTCAACACGCCGGTGCCGCGGGTGTCGGTCAGGAATTCACCGTGATAGCCGATGAGCCCGCGCGAGGGGACATGGGCGATGATCCGGGTCTTGCCGGCGCCGGCGGGTTTCATCTCGACCAGCTCGCCCTTGCGGGTGCCGGTGATTTTTTCGATCACCGCGCCGGAGTATTCGTCATCCACGTCGATGGTGGCTTCTTCGATCGGTTCATGGCGCACGCCGTCGATCTCTTGGAACAGCACCTGCGGGCGAGAGATCGACAGCTCGAACCCCTCGCGGCGCATGTTCTCGATCAACACGCCCATCTGCAATTCGCCGCGGCCCGCGACTTCGAAAGCCTCACCGCCCGGCGTATCGGAGATTTTGATCGCCACGTTGCTCTCCGCTTCTTTCAGCAGACGCTCGCGGATCACGCGGGATTGCACCTTTTTGCCGTCGCGGCCCGCGAGCGGGCTGTCGTTGATGCCAAAGGTCACAGTGATGGTGGGCGGGTCGATCGGCTGCGCCGGGATCGCTTCGTTCACCGAAGGATCGGCCAGCGTGTCAGCCACGGTGGCCTTGGCCATGCCCGCGATGGAGACGATGTCCCCCGCTTCGGCCACGTCGATGGCGGTCTGCTCCAGCCCGCGGAAGGCGAGGATTTTGGTGGCGCGGAAGGTCTCGATCTGGGTGCCGTCGCGCGACATCGCCTTGACGGTTTGGCCCGCTTTCAAGGTGCCGGTTTCGACCCGACCGGTCAACAGGCGGCCTAGGAACGGGTCGCCGCCGAGCGTGGTGGCCAGCATGGTGAAGGGCTTGTCGGCGTTTTCGATCTGCTTCGGCGCGGGGACGTGATCAAGGATCAGGTCGAACAGCGCGGAGAGGTCTTTGCGCGGCCCGTCAAGTTCGGCATCCGCCCAGCCGGAGCGGCCCGAGGCATACATATGCGGGAATTCGAGCTGTTCGTCGGTGGCGTCGAGGCTGGCGAAAAGGTCGAAACATTCGTCCAGCGCCCGGTCAGGCTCGGCATCCGGCTTGTCGACTTTGTTCAGCACGACGATCGGGCGCAGGCCCAGCTTCAGCGCCTTAGAGGTCACGAATTTGGTCTGCGGCATCGGGCCTTCGGCTGCGTCCACCAAAAGCACCACGCCATCGACCATCGACAGGATGCGCTCAACCTCGCCGCCGAAGTCGGCGTGGCCCGGCGTGTCGACGATGTTGATGCGGGTATTGTTCCACACGACCGAGGTCGGCTTGGCGAAGATGGTGATGCCGCGCTCCCGCTCCAGATCGTTGCTGTCCATGGCGCGTTCGGTGGTCGCCTGGTTTTCACGATAGGTGCCGGATTGTTTTAGAAGCTCGTCCACCAGCGTCGTCTTGCCGTGGTCGACGTGGGCGATGATTGCGATGTTGCGCAGGTCCATTAAGTCAGCCTTTGGATAGGGGAGGGACGCGCCAACCTGAAGCTGCGCGTATAATTGCGCCGCCCATACCGCGCCCCGGCTACAATTGCTAGCCCTAATGCCGTGACGCCCCCCTTACTGCGCGAAGCTGTGCCACTGGTGCAGCCTTAATGGGTGGCGCTGTTCGAAAAGAGGTGGATAACCAGAATGCCGCTGATGATCAGCACAAGCCCCAGAACCGCGGGCAGGTCAAGCCGCTGACCGAAGAGGACGAAGCCGATAATCGCGATCAGCACGATGCCCAGACCGGCCCAAAAGGCATAGACGATCCCAACCGGCATGACCTTCAGCGCCAGCGACATGCAGTAGAAAGAGATCATGTAAAAGACCACTACCGCCACCGAAGGCCAGAGCCGGGTGAATTGATGCGAGGCCTGCACCGCGGTCGTGCCAAGAGTTTCCGCCACCACGGCGATGATGAGCCACAGGTAATGCATCTCGGTCTTCCTCAGAGCGGGAGTTCGGTGGTTTCCTTGATCTCCTCCATCACGAAACTGGCCGAAACATCCGATAGCGGCACACGGCGGATCAGGTCCTGATAGAGGCGATCATATCCCGCCATATCCCGAACGCGCGCCCGGATCAAATAGTCCAGATCACCGGTCATCCGGTAGACGCCGAGGATCTCGGGCATGGCTTTCGTGGCGCGGGAGAACTTCTCAAGCCAGTCGCGCGCATGGGCGTTGGTGCGGACTTGGATAAAGACGCTGAGACCGAGGTCGAGTTTCGCCGCGTCCAAGAGCGTGACGCGGTTCTTGATCACGCCGGCCTTTTCCAGCGCCCGGATGCGGCGCCAGCAGGCATTGCGCGACAGGTGGACCGCCGCGCCAAGCGCCTCAAGGGATTGGCTAGCGTCGCGTTGCAGTTCGACCAATATGCGGCGGTCTATGTCATCAAGTGTTATCATGGCGGTAGTTTGGTGGGAAATAATCTCACGCACAAGCGGTTGTCGGGAGAGTTTTGAGACAACATCACAAGCAGGATCGCTTAGGGTGGAGAAAGGCAGAGACAGGAGTTTCCCATGATCGCACGCATCTTCCTCGACCATCCCGCCAAGGTGGATGAGACGTTTCTGGAGCATATGGCTTTCGCGCTGAAGTTTTCGGGGCTGCTGTTCGCGGCGGCTGGCGCGGCGCTGGTGCATGCGCTGATCCCGTGCCTGTTCGAGAAGACGGCGAGTGGGATCATCGCGAAGCTTTACGCGCGGACGCATAACCGGGGGCAGTGAGGGCCAGCGCGGCTCCAGTTTCGCAATGAGGGCCAGCGCCTGCCCGCGGGTGGGCGATCTTACGTCGCCTCGTGCCACTTTATGGCTCAGCAATGTTGTGCGTTCCGCGAGTTCACGCCCAGCGTAACCAAATCGCCTACCCGGTCGCACCGAAGGTGCGCCCCCTTTAAAGTGGCACGCCTCCGGCGTGACGGGCGGGCAGGCGATGGCCCGGCGCCTACGGCTTGATTCCGGGCCCGGGTGACAGGCGTGAGCGAAAAATAGAAAAGGGCCGCATCGCTGCGGCCCTCGGTCGTCCCAAGCTCTCGACAGGCTCAGCCCGCCAGCGCCTTGTTCAGGTTCTCGTCCACCTTCTCCAAGAACCCCATGGTCGTCAGCCAACCCTGATCCGGCCCCACCAGCAGGGCAAGGTCCTTTGTCATGAAGCCTGATTCCACCGTATCCACCACGACCTTCTCCAGCGTCTCGGCGAAGTTGATCAGCGCGGTGTTCCCGTCCAGCTTGCCCCGGTGCTTCAACCCGCCGGTCCAAGCGTAGATCGAGGCGATGGAGTTGGTCGATGTCTCCTCGCCCTTCTGGTGCTGGCGGTAATGGCGCGTGACGGTGCCATGGGCGGCCTCGGCCTCCACGATCTTGCCGTCCGGTGTCATCAGTTGCGAGGTCATCAGCCCCAGTGAGCCAAAGCCCTGCGCCACGGTGTCCGACTGCACGTCGCCGTCGTAGTTCTTGCAGGCCCAGACATAGCCGCCCGACCATTTCATCGCCGAGGCAACCATGTCGTCGATCAGGCGGTGCTCGTACCAGATGTTCTTCTTCTTGAAGTCCTCGGCGAATTCCGCGTCGAAGATCTCTTGGAACAGGTCTTTGAAGCGCCCGTCATAGGCTTTCAGGATCGTGTTCTTGGTCGAGAGATAGACCGGCCAGCCACGGTTCAGACCGTAGTTGAAGGACGCGCGCGCAAAATCGCGGATCGAATCGTCGAGGTTGTACATCGCCATGGTGACACCGGCGGAGGGCGCGTCGAAGACCTCCTTCTCAATGGTCTCACCGTCATCGCCGACGAATTTGATGGTCAGCTTGCCCTTGCCGGGGAAGCGGAAGTCGGTGGCGCGGTACTGGTCGCCGAAGGCATGGCGGCCGACGACGATCGGCTGCGTCCAGCCCGGCACAAGGCGCGGCACGTTGCGGCAGATGATCGGCTCGCGGAAGATCACGCCGCCGAGGATGTTGCGGATGGTGCCGTTGGGGCTGCGGTACATGCGCTTGAGGCCGAACTCCTCGACCCGCGCCTCGTCGGGCGTGATGGTAGCACATTTCACACCGACGCCATGTTCGCGGATCGCATGGGCCGCATCGACGGTGATCTGGTCGTCAGTCTCGTCCCGCACTTCGATGCCGAGGTCATAATACTTCAGGTCAACGTCAAGATAGGGCGTGATTAACTTCTTCTTAATGAAATCCCAGATGATCCGGGTCATCTCATCGCCGTCGAGTTCGACGATGGGGTTTTCTACCTTGATCTTCGACATGACGAATTCCTCTGTTTAAGGGTGCGTTTGGCCGTGCTTTAGCCTATTCGGGGCCAAAGAGAAAGATCGTATACAATGGTATGCCGAAGGCTGCGGTTAGGCGTCGACCCCGGCGAAAAAGTTGCTGATGCGGGCGCGGGCATAGGACCAAAGGGCAGGGGCACCGATGGCGATCTTGCGGCCCACCTTCTCTTCGATTTGCGCTTCCGAGACGTTATAGTCAGTCCAACTGCCGCCGCCGGAGGCGAGGTTCTGCATCGGCGGCTGGAACCGGTCGAGCGATTTGGCAAAACGGGCCGTCGGGCTTTCGGCGGCCTCGAACTCTTCCCAGATGCTGCGCAAATCGTCCCGCAGATCGTCCGGCAAGAGGCCAAAGATGCGGTCGGCGGCGATTTGTTCCTGTGCTTCCATCTCGGCGGCGTCATAGTCGCCAAAGATTGGATTGTCGCCCGCGTCAATCTCGACAAGATCGTGCAGGATCAGCATCTTGATGACGCGGTTGATGTCGACCTCTGGCCCTGCCTGATCGGCCAGCACCAACGCATATAGCGTCAGATGCCACGAATGTTCGGCAGAATTTTCCGCACGGCTGGCATCGCATAGGGTGGTGCCGCGCAGCACGGTTTTCAGCTTGTCGGCCTCGTTCAGAAAGGCGATCTGCTTGTCCAGCCGCACCGTCATGCGCCGCCCTTGCCGCGATGGTCGCGCAGCTTGCGCGCCAGAAAGGAGCGGGCCTTGTCATTCGCCATCCGGGTGCGAACGGCGGTGAGAAAGGCTTCTTCCAGTGTTTGCGACGAGGCGCCCAGCACCTCGCCGACTTCCATGAACAAGCGGTCTTCGCCTGTCTCGGCCTGTACGGCGAGACATTCCTCGGCCAATTTATTGGCCAGTTGGGTGACGACCGCGTCCGCCATCAGCGTGTGGATTCCGTCAGGCGGCGTTTGACATAGTCGCTGGTCGAGGTGATCAGCGTGTCCATATGCGGCTCTTCAAAGAAGTGCCCGGCGCCTTCGATCTCCTGATGGGTGATCGTGATGCCCTTTTGCTCGTGCAGCTTGCTGACGAGGTTTGTGGTATCGGCGGGCGGCGCCACGCGGTCGGCGGTGCCGTTGATGACCAGACCCGAGGCCGGGCAGGGCGCAAGGAAGGAAAAGTCGTACATATTCGCAGGCGGAGAGACCGAGATGAAGCCCGTGATCTCAGGCCGACGCATCAGCAGCTGCATCCCGATCCATGCGCCAAAGGAGAAACCCGCAACCCAGCAGTGCTTGGAATTGTTGTTCATCGATTGCAGATAATCGAGCGCCGAGGCCGCATCAGACAATTCGCCGATGCCCTGATCGTATTCGCCCTGGCTGCGGCCCACGCCACGGAAGTTGAAGCGCAACACGGTGAAACCCATGTTGTAGAACGCATAGTGCAGGTTATAGACGACCTTGTGATTCATCGTCCCGCCGAACTGCGGATGCGGATGCAGCACGATGGCAATCGGGGCGTCACGTTCTTTTTGGGGGTGGTAGCGGCCTTCAAGGCGGCCTTCGGGTCCGGGAAAAATAACCTCGGGCATGGGTATCCCTGTCTAGGGGTTCAAAGATCGCCGCGAATAGTTGACGAATTCGCTAGGCCACCTTAGAACGGTTCTAATCTGGTTCCGCGCAGTGTCGCGTGGATCAGTCTTTGGACTTAGGCATTTAAGCCGCCCACGTCAATCAAATGGCGCGGCGCGGCGGGTGAGGGTGAGACGATGAAGCTATCTACCAAAGGGCGCTACGCGATGGTCGCTTTGGCCGATATTGCCCTGCAACCCGAGGGCACCTTGGTGTCTCTGGGCGACATTGCCGAGCGGCAGTCGGTCTCTTTGCCCTATCTTGAACAGTTGTTCGTCAAGCTGCGCCGGGCCGAATTGGTGACCTCTGTCCGGGGCCCGGGCGGCGGGTATCGTTTGGCGCGTCCGGCGGCGGATATTCGCGTCGTCGATGTGCTAGCGGCAGTGGATGAGACGGTGGATGCGATGCACAAGGGGGCGGGCGCCTCGGGCGGTCTGTCGGGCAGCCGGGCGCAATCGCTGACCAACCGGCTCTGGCAGGGGCTGAGCGCGCATGTCTATGTATTCCTGCACCAGACGCGCCTTTCGGATGTGGTCGAGAATGAGCTTGCCCCTTGTCCGGCGGTGCCGACCCTTTTTGCCGTGGTGGATGAGTCGTGACGGTGGTTTTGGGCAACGGGGGCGCCTTGGCGGCTGTGGTCTGCGCGGGTGGTGATGTGGGATTTCGGGGGCGCTGCCCCCGGACCCCCGCGGTATTTGGAAAAGGATGAAGGATGCGGGTCTATCTTGACCATAACGCGACCACGCCGCTGCGGGCGGAGGCGCGCGCGGCGATGATCGCGGCGATGGACCTGCCCGGCAACCCGTCATCGGTCCATGCCGAGGGCCGTGCGGCCAAGGCTGTGGTCGAGCGGGCGCGGGCGCAGGTGGCGGGGCTTGTGGGCTGTGATCCGGTCGATGTGATTTTCACCTCCGGTGCGACAGAGGCGGCGGCGCTTGCGGCTGCGATGGGGGCGCGTGTGGTGACCTCAGCGGTGGAGCATGACGCGGTTCTGTCTTGGGGGCAGGCGGCGCGTTTGGGCGTCGACGCACAGGGTGTTTGGGACGGTGACCTGGCCGCCGCGGCGGGGGCCGATGTGGTGGCCCTACAGGCCGCGAACAGCGAGACGGGTGTGTTGCAGCAGACCATGCCTTTGGCGCAGCAGTGTTGGGCGATGGAAAACACGCCCTATGTGCTGGTCGATGCGGTCCAGGCGCTCGGCAAGACCCGGTTCAAAATGGCGACCTCGGGCGCGGATTTCATCCTTGTCTCGGCGCATAAGCTGGGCGGGCCCAAGGGGATCGGCGCGTTGATCGTCAAACGCGGCATTGATCTGGCCGAACATGCACTGCTGCGCGGCGGCGGGCAGGAGATGGGTCGCCGTTCGGGGACCGAGAATATCCCGGCCATTGCAGGGTTCGGCGCGGCGGCTGAGGCGGCGGCGGCCGATCTGGCTGCGGGGCGTTGGGAAGAGGTGGCAGAACAGCGTAATTTGCTGGAAGCGACCCTTGCGGATGTCGCAAGTCTGACTATTTTAGTAGGGAAAGGCGCTCAGCGCCTGCCCAACACCTCTTGTATCATCACGCCCGGCTGGAAGGGCGAGACCCAAGTGATGCAGATGGACCTTGCCGGTTTTGCCATTTCGGCAGGGTCGGCCTGTTCCAGCGGCAAGGTGCGCGCCAGTGCCGTATTGCGCGCCATGGGCTTTGATGAAACACAGGCCGCCAGCGCGATCCGGGTGTCGCTGGGCCTCGACACCACCCGGGAAGATATCCTGCGGTTCGCCACGAGCTGGACGGCCAAATTGAAAAAGCACGAAACGCGGGCCGCCTGAGCGCCGCCACGGAAAGGAACTGAAACCTTGGAAAATATGACCCTGAAAGAGAATGATGGCGTCAAGGAAGGCGTTGACCAGGAAACCGTGGATGCCGTGCGCGAAGTCGGCGGCAAGTACAAATACGGCTGGTCCACTGACATCGAGATGGAATACGCGCCCAAAGGGCTGACGCCGGAGATCGTGAAGCTGATCTCGGAGAAGAACGGCGAGCCTGAGTGGATGACCGAGTGGCGGCTTGAGGCTTACAACCGCTGGCTCAGCAAGGAAGAGCCGGATTGGGCGATGGTGGATTATCCTGAAATCGACTTTCAGGAGCAGTATTACTACGCCAGGCCCAAGAGCATGGCGCAGAAGCCCAAGTCGCTCGACGAGGTCGACCCGAAGCTGCTGGCGACCTATGAAAAGCTCGGCATCCCGCTGAAGGAGCAGATGATCCTTGCCGGTGTCGAGGGCGCCGAGGATGCGCCTGCCGAGGGCCGCAGGGTGGCGGTGGACGCGGTGTTCGATTCCGTCTCCGTCGGCACAACCTTCCAGGAAGAGCTGAAAAAGGCCGGCGTGATCTTCTGCTCGATCTCCGAGGCGATCCGCGAATATCCCGACCTGGTGAAGAAGTACCTCGGCTCGGTCGTGCCGGTGTCGGACAACTTCTACGCCACGCTGAACTCCGCGGTCTTCTCCGACGGGTCCTTCGTCTATGTCCCGCCGGGGGTGCGCTGCCCGATGGAGCTGTCGACCTATTTCCGCATCAACGCCGAGAACACCGGCCAGTTCGAGCGCACGCTGATCATCGCCGACAAGGGCTCCTACGTCAGCTACCTCGAAGGCTGCACCGCACCGCAGCGCGACGAGAGCCAGCTGCACGCCGCCGTGGTTGAGATCATCGTCGAGGAAGACGCGGAAGTGAAATATTCCACCGTGCAGAACTGGTATCCGGGCGACGAGGACGGCAAGGGCGGGATCTACAACTTCGTGACCAAGCGCGCCGATTGCCGCGGCGACCGCGCGAAGGTGATGTGGACGCAGGTCGAGACCGGCTCTGCCGTGACGTGGAAATACCCGTCCTGCATCCTGCGCGGCGACGACAGCCAGGGCGAGTTCTACTCCATCGCCATCGCCAATAACATGCAGCAGGCCGACACCGGCACCAAGATGGTGCACCTCGGCAAGCGCACCAAGTCGCGCATCGTGTCCAAGGGCATCTCGGCGGGCAAGGCACAGAACACCTACCGGGGCCTCGTCTCGATGCACCCCAAGGCCAAGGAATCGCGCAATTATACCCAGTGCGACAGCCTGTTGATCGGCTCGGAATGCGGGGCGCATACGGTGCCCTATATCGAGGTGAAGAACAACTCGAGCCGCGTTGAGCACGAGGCGACGACGTCGAAGGTGGACGACGACCAGATGTTCTATTGCCGCTCGCGCGGCATGGACGAGGAAGAGGCCGTGGCGCTGGTGGTGAACGGTTTCTGCAAGGACGTGCTGCAGGCGCTGCCGATGGAGTTCGCCATGGAAGCGCAGGCGCTCGTGGCGATCTCGCTGGAAGGCTCCGTCGGCTGATGAGCCTTGATGCGGCGCATACCCCCCTCCGCCTGCATTGGTGGAAGGCGCAGCCGAACTTCGGCGATGCGCTGAGCCCGCTGATTCTGAGCCATGTCTCGGGGCGGCGGGTGGAACATGCGTCGGTGGATGAGGCCGAGGTCTTCGGCCTTGGCTCGCTCATGCAGGTCGTGCGGCGGAACTACGAGACGCCGCGCGTCGGGGCCAGGCCGGTGATCTGGGGCAGCGGTCTGCTGCGCCCCGCCGGGGGCCGTGCGTTCCTGAAGAACATCGAGATCGCGCTGCTGCGCGGGCCGGTGACGGCGGCTCTATTGGGCATCGAGACAGACGTTTTCGGTGATCCGGGGCTCTTGGTGAACGAGGTTCTGCCCAGTGACGCACCACGCGGCGACAAGATCGGCATCGTGCCGCATCACACGCTGGCGGACGGTCCCGACTTGCTGGACCTCGTGGCCTCCGACAGCGCCTATGTGCTGATCGACCCGCGCGATCCGGTGGAGCAGGTTTGCGCCGGCATCGCCGCCTGTGCCCATGTCTTTGCCTCGTCGCTGCACGGGCTGATCACGGCGGATGCTTACGGCGTGGCCAACACTTGGGTGGCGCCCGAGGGGCAGGGGCGGCTGAAGTTTCACGACTACGCCGCCTCCGTGGGGCGCGACATGCGCGCGCCGATTGCCTTGGCCGATATTCCGGCGGCACCCAAATCCGACGCGCCGCTGAGCTACCAGGGCGGCATCACGGCCTGCCGCGCCGCGCTGAAAGACAGCTTTCCCGCCGCGCTCTGCGCCCGTCAGGGGGCGGCATGAACTTTAACACGCAGGGGCAAGCCCCTGAGACAACACTGAAATAGCATGAATTGCGGCGCAAGGCGCGCCAGAAGGAGACCGAAATGCTGAGCATCAAGAACCTGCAGGTGAAACTGGAAGAAGAGGACAAGCAGATCCTCAAGGGCGTCGATCTGGAAGTCGAGGCCGGCAAGGTGCACGCCATCATGGGGCCGAACGGCTCGGGCAAGTCCACGCTGAGCTACGTGCTCTCGGGCAAGGACGGCTACGAGGTCACCGAGGGCTCCGCCACGCTCGAAGGTGAAGACATCCTCGAACTGGAACCCGAAGAGCGCGCCGCGGCGGGCCTCTTCCTTGCCTTCCAGTACCCGGTGGAAATCCCCGGCGTCGGCAACATGACTTTCCTGCGTACGGCCGTGAACGCACAGCGCAAGGCGCGCGGCGAAGAGGAAATCTCGGCCGCCGACTTCCTCAAGGAAATCCGCGCCAAGGCGAAAGACCTGAAGATCGACGCCGAGATGCTGAAGCGGCCCGTGAACATGGGCTTCTCCGGCGGTGAGAAGAAGCGCAACGAAATCCTGCAGATGGCGATGCTCGAGCCCAAGATGTGCATCCTCGACGAGACCGACTCGGGCCTCGACGTTGACGCGATGAAACTGGTGGCCGAAGGCGTGAACGCCCTGCGCACCGAGGGCCGCGGTTTCCTCGTCATCACGCACTACCAGCGTCTTCTCGACCACATCAAACCGGACGTCGTGCACATCATGCATGATGGCCGCATCATCAAGACTGGTGGGCCTGAGCTGGCGCTCGAAGTCGAGAACAACGGTTACGCAGACATCCTTGCCGAGGTGGCATAATGGCCGAAGCACAACTGAAAGAAACCCCGACCGAGGCGATGATCGCAGCGCTCGACATGCCGCAGGGCGGCTGGAGCCAAGCGGCGCGCGAAGATGCGCTGGCGCGGGTTCGCACCATGGGCCTGCCGCAGCGCCGGGATGAATATTGGAAGTTCACCCGCCCCGACACGCTGACCCAGGCTGAGGCGCAGCCTGCCGCGATCTTCGATCACGGTGACGCGCCCTTGTTCGACGGCACCGAGCGTCTGCGCATCGTCTTTGTTGATGGCGTGTTCGACGCCGACGCCTCGGATGACCTCACGCTCGAAGGCGTCAGCATCGAACGGCTCGCCGCGGCGGACAGCGACCTGCATTGGGCACGCGACCTCTACGGCACGCTGGAAAAGAACGGCCAGACCCCGGTGCAGCGTCCGCTCGCGGCGCTCAACACCGCCTTCGCGACCGATGGCGTCTTGATCCATGTCTCCGGCACGCCGAGCAAGCCGATCAATCTGGTTTATCAACACAAATCAGAGACTTCCGACGCGATTTTGCACCATGTGGTAAAGCTCGACAAAGGTGCCGAAGTCACGCTTTTGGAGAACGGTCCCGCAGCTGCGCGCTTCAACACCGTGATGGAGGTCGAGGTGGCCGACACCGCGCGCTTCCACCATGTTCGCGCACAGGGCCGCGACCACGAGCGCCGTGCCGCGACCCATGTCTTCACCCGTTTGGGGACCGAGTCGCTGTTCAAGAGCTTTACCGTCACCGTGAACGGCGCGCTGACACGCAACGAATGCGTGATCGAGCTCACTGGCGACGATGCCTCGGCCCATGTGGCGGGCGCCTGCGTCGGCGATGGCGATTTCCACCATGACGACACGGTTTTCATCACCCATGATGCCGAGAATTGCGAAAGCCGTCAGGTCTTCAAGAAGGTGCTGCGCAACGGTGCCACCGGCGTGTTCCAGGGCAAGATCCTCGTAAAGGAAGGCGCGCAGAAGACCGATGGCTACCAGATCAGCCAGTCGCTTCTTCTGGACGGCGACAGCCAGTTCCTCGCCAAGCCCGAGCTTGAGATCTACGCCGATGACGTGGCCTGTTCGCATGGCTCGACCTCCGGCGCGATCGACGAGGAGGCACTGTTCTACCTCCGCGCCCGCGGTGTGTCCCATGCCGAGGCAACCGACCTGCTGACGCTGGCCTTCCTTGCCGAAGCGGTGGAGGAGATCGAGGCCGAGGAACTGCGCGAGGAAATCACCGGGCGTCTCAGCTCGTGGTTGGAGCGTCGTAGCGCCTGATGGCTGTCACCAGCGATATCGTTGCGACCTACCGCAGCCCCGGCAAAGTGATGTCGGGGCTGCTTGCGCAGGGACGCAACGAGGTGCGCGTGCTGATGTTCGCGCTGATGGCGGGGCTGCTGATCTTCGTGGCCCTGTCGCCGTATCAAGCCCGCGCGGCGCATCTCGATCCGGACGGGCCGCTCGCGGTGCGCCAGTATTGGAGCG
>NZ_SZNL01000016.1:25811-63735 GCF_005068605.1 Sulfitobacter sp. 15WGC
ACGAGGTGCGCGTGCTGATGTTCGCGCTGATGGCGGGGCTGCTGATCTTCGTGGCCCTGTCGCCGTATCAAGCCCGCGCGGCGCATCTCGATCCGGACGGGCCGCTCGCGGTGCGCCAGTATTGGAGCGCGTTTTTCTGGATCTTCGTGATGCCCTTGCTGCTCTATGGCTTGGCCGCGATGGTCTGGGGGATCAGCCGTGTCGCGGGGCAACGGCTCAGCGGTTATGCGGTGCGGCTGACCTTGGTTTGGTCGCTCCTTGCCTCTGCACCGATCCTTTTGTTGCTGGGCCTCGCGCTTGGGTTCATCGGGCCGGGCCTACAGGCGCAGATCGTCGGGGTGATCTGGTTGGCCGTTTTCTTTTGGTTCTGGATCGCGGGACTTGTCGCCGCGCAGCGGGGCTGAGATGAGCGGCGCCCTGATCCAGCTTGCGCAGACCACCCTGCGCAGCCCCCGTGTGGCAGCGCGCCAGATTGCGGTGCTGCCCTTGGGCAATGATGTTGTCTGGACGTCGCTTGCCTTGGTGGCCGCACTGAATGCGCTCGTCATCTCGGCCACCTTCGTGATCGCGCCGCCCGCCATGGCGCTGCCGAGCTATTTCCAATCGCCACTGGTGCTCTTCGCGCTGCAGGCCGGGTTGATGGTGCTCTATGTGCATGCGCTGACTTGGGTTGGCCGGGCACTGGGCGGGCAGGGCGCGGTGACGCCGCTTTTGGCTGCCGTCGTGTGGCTTCAGGCGCTTCGCCTCTGTGCGCAACTGGGCATCTTGCTGCTGACCTTGGCGCTGCCGCCGGTGGCGTTGCTGGCCTCTTTCGTCGTTACAATTTGGGGTCTTTGGATCCTTTTGAATTTTGTGGCCGAACTCTTGCATCTGCCGGGGCTATTCCACGCCGCCGCGGTGCTCGTGGGGGCCGCGCTTGGGGTCTTGCTGGGGCTTGGCCTTTTGCTGTCTTTGATCGGGCTGACCGCCCAGGGAGTTTAAGTCATGTTCGACGTTGAAGCCGTCCGGGCGCAGTTTCCGATCCTTGGCCGCGAGGTGAACGGCAAGCCGCTGGTCTACCTCGACAATGGCGCTTCGGCCCAGAAGCCGCAGGTGGTGATCGACGCGATCACCCAAGCTTATGCGAATGAATATTCCAACGTTCACAGGGGTCTGCACTACCTTTCTAATCTTGCGACCGACAAATACGAAAGCGTGCGCGGCACCGTGGCGCGCTTCCTCAACGCCGGGTCGGAAGATGAGATCGTGCTCAACACCGGGGCGACGATGGGGATCAACACCGTGGCCTACGGTTGGGCCATGCCCCGGATGCAGGCGGGCGATGAGATCGTCCTGTCGGTGATGGAGCATCATGCCAATATCGTGCCGTGGCATTTCCTGCGTGAACGGCAGGGCGTGGTACTGAAATGGGTCGATGTGGACGCCACCGGCGCGCTTGACCCGCAGGCGGTGATCGATGCCATCGGGCCGAAGACCAAGCTGGTTGCAATATCTCACCTTTCCAACGTCTTGGGCACGAAAGTTGACGTGAAAACCATCACCGAAGCCGCTCATGAGAAGGGCGTTCCGGTCTTGGTCGATGGCTCGCAGGCGGCGGTGCATATGCCTGTCGACGTGCAGGACCTCGGCTGTGATTTCTATGCCGTCACGGGGCATAAACTCTATGGCCCCTCCGGTTCGGGCGCGATCTATATCAAGTCCGAGCGCATGGCCGAAATGCGCCCCTTCATCGGCGGCGGTGACATGATCCGCGAAGTCAGCAAGGACGCGGTGAGCTACAACGACCCGCCAATGATGTTCGAAGCAGGCACCCCCGGTATCGTCGGCACCATTGGCTTGGGCGTAGCGCTGGAGTTCATGATGGATCTGGGGATGGAGAATATCGCCGCCCATGAGGACGATCTGCGCGACTACGCGGTCTCGCGGCTCGGCGGTTTGAATTGGCTCAACCTGCAAGGCACGACGCCGGACAAAGCGGCGATCTTCAGCTTCACACTGGACGGCGCCGCCCATGCGCATGACATCTCGACCGTGCTCGACAAGAAAGGCGTGGCCGTCCGGGCTGGGCATCATTGCGCAGCCCCCTTGATGACGCATCTCGGCGTTTCGGCCACCTGCCGCGCGTCCTTTGGCATGTATAACACCCGGGCCGAGGTCGACACATTGGTCGATGCGCTTGAATTGGCGCATGATCTTTTCACCTAAGGTGAATTTCGCCGCCCTTGCCCCCGGATTTCCCATTGCAGGGGCGGCGCGCTCTGGCTATACCGCCCCTCAGTGGACCCTTAGCTCAGCTGGATAGAGCGCTGCCCTCCGAAGGCAGAGGCCAGAGGTTCGAATCCTCTAGGGTCCGCCACCAGCCTTCAGCAAGATGTTGTTTTTAAAGGGGGAAAGCTGCTTTTCCTATTTTGATCCCGCCAATTTTCCCTCCACTTGTCGGAACTTTGGCAGCCATGTCAGTAGATGCTAGGGTGGTCTTGTGGACGAATGCCCAATGCGAAAACCCTTCCGCGGCGGGCCAGCAGCCTTTAGAGACTGCAAGTTTTCCTATCAAACCGGCCGTGTGCTCTGCGCTGTACCCAAGAACCTGAATGCTGACCTTGTGCTAATGTGCTTGGTGGTCATTGCTGTCTAAGTGGTTAATGCTGACATGGCCGCCTTCGGTTTAGGTGCTACTGTTGCGGGTACCTGCAAGGCTGCGCGGGAAATGGCCGCGGCACAGGGCTACAGAGAAGGGTCTCTAGAATGAGCAAAAGCATAGAACTCGACAGTACGACTGGCGCCTTGAGCGCCTCCATGGATTCCGGCACCCCCAAACCGGTGACCAAACCAAAGACCGACCGAACATTTGACCCTCTGTCAGAATACGGCAGCCATGCTTGGTGTGCTGCGGTGCTCGGCAAAAGCACTGACTGGTTTCGAAAGAACCGGGAGGAGTTGGAGGCCGTGGGGTTCCCCAGAGTGTGCAGGATCGTCGGCCAGACCATAAAGGCCGATGTTCGAGCATGGATCACCAAGCGGCGCCAATATTCCGATGAGGCTGCGAAAGATCGGCGCCCACCGTCCCAAGGGAATAAGGAGCGCTTTGAATTCTTCTAATAGCTGGGGGAAAGCATGAAGGCATGCATGCATCCATGCAAGTATCGACGCCGGTCTGACCCCCAGCGGATTGCCTGACCTCGAAGGGGGTAGGGGGGCTCGATCGGAGGGGGGGGGCGGGGGAAAATTCGCGCGGGCGTAGCCTCTAGTCGTCTCCTTCTCTCGCGGCTTACACAATTTCGCCGCCGTAATACGCTGGTGCATCTGGAATGCAGGTTTTGGCCTGTAGCCCTGTCTCCGTAATCACATGGAGATATGCTTGTGCCCCGTAAAATTTTTTCATTTCGTTTGGATCATGACCTTGTCGCCGGTCTGGATCGATACTGTGCTGCTCGTGACCTGACGCGCGCTGAGGTAGTGCGCTCGGCCATTGAAGCGCTGATAGGCCATGGCAAGCCTGATGGGGCCCAGCCTGTTACTTCTGGCGGGGGGACACGGGTATGAGTTTTATCGAGTGTGTGAATGATGCTGTCAGCGAGATCGAGGATCCCAAAAAGCGGGAAAATGCGCGTCTCTGGGCAGACTATGCGCAGAGCGTCTGGCGCGAGGCCGCCGACAAATACGAGCGACAAGGGTACAGCCGGCACAACGCCGAGGCTCTGGCCGGGGAAGATGCCAAGGCCGCGTTCAAGAAAAAGCAGGGTGAAGAGCGGCACGTTTTCCAAGCCCGCATCGCCAACATGCGCAAGCTACAGCAAGGGGTGGCGACGACACCGGACCTGACCAAGCACCAGACAGCCAGCGTTGAGGCGCTGGACTTCAAAGCACGCGCGCTGGTGCGGCGGTTTAATGGCCGCCTCGGAGCTTTCCTGAAAGAGCATCACCGGGACATCGCCGGGCGCATCACCAAGCCCGCGCAGATGAAGAACGTGGTGCGTGAGCTTCATGGGGAGGCCACGGGGGATGAGACGGCGGCGGCGCTGGCAAAAGGCGTGAGCGAGGCGCTGGAGGACATGCGCCTGATGTTCAACGAGGCGGGCGGGATCATCGGCAAGCTGGATAACTATGGCCTGCCGCACAGCCACAGCCGCCGCGCCATCACCAACGCTGGGTTCGATCAGTGGTTTGCCGACATCGCGCCCAACCTGAAATGGTCCCAGATCGAGGATCACATGACGGGCCGCCCGTTCCAGCCCGAGGGTGCGCCGCCGCCTGACATCGCAACGCAAGAGCGGTTCCTGCGCGAGATTTACGACAACCTCAAATATGGCAAGGAAAGCCAAGAGGCGATCTATGGCCGCCCTACAGGTTCGGCCCTCTATCGACGCCGCGCCGAGAGCCGGAGCTTGCATTTCAATTCAGCGGATCAATGGGTTGATTACAATAAGAAATACGGGTCCGGTGATCCTTACAAAAGCCTGATGGGCCACGTCCACAAGATGAGCCGCGACATCGCCGCGATGCGAGAGTTCGGGCCGAACCCCGGTATGGGGATCGAGTATCAGCAGCAGCTCGCCATGAAGCGCGCCCGGGATCAGGGGCTGGGTGCCGATAAGGTATCGAGCAATGGCAAGATGGCCCGGCGCATGTTCCGGGTGGAGAGCGGCGGTTCGCAGGCAGAAACGCTATGGCAGGACTATGTGTCCACCTTCCTTTCTTCGACGCGCCACGTCCTGACATCGGCCTTCCTTGACCGGGCTATCGTAGCCTCCCTGTCCGATACCAACACCATGCGGCTTGCTGCCGAGCAGATCGGGATGAACCCGGGCAACGTCCTGTCGCGCCATGTGAAGATGATGGCCGACAGCATGACAAAGGATGAAGCCCTGCGCGCGGGCTGGGTGGCCGACACGCTGGCAGACCCCGGCATCGCCCTTGCACGCTTCCAGAGCGAGGTTCCCCCTGGAGAGATTGCCGAGCGCCTGTCCAGCGCCTCCATGCGCGTGCAGGGCCTTTCAGGGTGGACGGACGCCGGGCGCATCGCCTTCCAGATGGAGATGTCGGGCCTCATGGCGGCCAATGCCGGGCGCGCGCTTGGCGATGTCGACGCGCCCTTGCAAAACGCGCTCCGCAAAGCCGGTGTGACAGAGGATGATTGGGCGCAGTTCACCCGGGCAGAGCATATGTTTACCGCTGGCAACGGCGCCACCTTTGCCAGCCCGTTCTACTGGCGCGAGGCGACCGATCTACCGTTCGATCAGGCCGAGGACATCTTTGCGAAGATCCAAGGGATGATCGAGGAACAGACGGAGTTCGCCGTTCCCACGCAAAACCTTCTCGCCCGCGGCATGTTCGACCCCTCCGCCTTCGATCTTCCGCCCGGCACGCTGCCCTATGAGATCGTGAAGTCAGGGTTGATGTTCAAATCCTTCGCCATGACCTTCACCGTTAACCAGTGGCGCCGTACGCTGGCCCAAGACACGCTTGCGGGCAAGATCGGCTATGCGGCCAACCTTGTAGGCGGCGCTACCGTATTAGGGGCAACCGCCTTGCAGATAGGGGAGCTCATCAAGGGTAATGATCCTATGGACATGACAGACGGCAGCTTCTGGGCGCTGGCTGGTCTCAAAGGCGGTGGGCTTGCAGTTATAGGTGACATCATCGCCGCCGGGCAAACCTCTTGGGGGGCAGGCTTGGGCTCTTATCTGGCCGGGCCTATGCCACAGGTTGCACAGGACGCATGGGATTTGACCATCAAGAACGCGGTGCAGGCTGCGCAGGGCAAAGATACCAACTTCTCCAAGGAAGCTACCACGGCGCTCAAGCGGTATATGCCCATGGGGCAGACCCCGCTCATCGGTCCCGCCTTCGATCGGCTGGTGGCCGACCAGCTTCACAGGTTCCTTGACCCCGAGGCCGAGCGGGATTTTCGCAAGAAGGCGACCGCGCAGAAGAACCTCACAGGGTCGGGAAGCTGGTGGATGCCGGGCAGCCCTGTTCCCGACCGTGCCCCTGATCTCAGCTCTTTACTCGGTACTCGGGGAACCTCAGGCTGATCGACGTTTGACCCTCAACAAAAAGCCCCGCGGGCCAATTAAGGACCGCGGGGCAATAGCTTCTATGCGCTTGGTTCGCGCAGGATTATGACCGGTTAAACATCGTTCGCACTTGCTTTTGAGAGAACACCTTGCCCCGTTCTAGGACGTGGTACTCATAATCCCGCACTGGGGGCCATACAGTGCGGCTTTCAGCCTCGATGCCGGGCAGCATGCTTTGTGTAATCCTGAAAGTCCTGATCGAGATGGGGAGGTCATAGCTCCCATGATCATGGAATCCCCGTGCATGGCCCTCGGGCCTATTGAGCGGCGGGCTTCCTTCCGGCAGATCAGAATTCACACGATCCACCATAGCGTTACTTTTCATAATCTCTTCGATCAGTGTGGCGAGCTCGGATGTCAGCGCCGGATAACGATCGGCAATCATAGCGGCAACTTTATCCCTTTGCGCCTGGGCTGCCTGATAGCGGCGGGCGGCCTTTGCAGCGCTTTCGGAATTCAGCAGTTCCTCGGCGCGGCTCTGCAAGAGATCAATGGCAGTTTGCAGGCGTTGTCTATCGACGGCCGCCGCCTCTGCATTTTGTTTGGCCTCTTCGATCTGAGCGCGGGGCAGGAGGGGGTCCAGCATCTGTTTGCGCGATGCTTCTGCATGCTCGTCAATCTTCTTCACCATCTTCACGGCCTCTTCACGCAAGCGGGCGGTTGCAGAAGATGTGGCAGCGGCATTGTTGAGGCTCTTGCCAATACGGGAAAGAAGGTTGTCCAGAGATTTCGAAGGGTTATCCAGTGTCGAGGTGGTCATGAGTTTTCCTTTCCAAATGGTTTAGGGGAGGGGTCTTTCTCTGACTTTGAAGCCAGCCACGCCTCTATGTCGGCCAACCGCCAAGCAACGGCGCGAGCGCCTATACGGATGGGTTTGGGGAATTGGCCTGTAGCGATGAAGGCGTAGATCGAGGATTTAGAGAGCCCGACGCGCGCCCTAACCTCGGGGAGCCGAAGGACTGAAGAAGGTGGTGCGGGGGTATTCATTGGGGTCTCCTGTTTTCCAACAGGGGCCAGCATGGTCCGCCATAGTCCAAATCCGAATGCACGGGCGGGGCGGGCTCTTTCGGCTTCGCTCGTTCAACCAGTTGGAGGAAGGCCGTCCTGTCCGCTGGCCGCGCGCCAGATCGCAAGAATAAGCTGGCAGCTCAAGCTATTGGCCTGCTTCTGGTATTCTTCGCTTCCCGGCGCCCCGGTAGGACCTTCCATCTCCCAAAGGGCACTGGCCAGAACGGCGACACCCGCCGGAGACGTCGGCGGGGTTTTGATCATCGCGTCAAAGGCTGCGGTTTCTTCGGCCTCTGCCGCTTTGCTCTCGGGCGCATCGAAGTCTTCATTGCCGGGGGCAGCAGCAAGGCGTTCCCATGTTGCCCGAGCATCATTCCATTGGTGGAAAAAGGTCACCACCGGGTCGCCAGTCTCTGACGATTTCTCATTGGGCATATTGAAAGAACTACGGGGGGTGGGGCGGGATTGTGACATCATGTCTAACCTCTCGATGATGGTGATATGAGTAGCCTGCATTCGATGGAAACTCGGCGCGCAGGTCTTCGACGCCTAAATATTGGCGCTACCTCCCTTGATAAAATTGTGCTATTGGTACAAAAATAGATATAAGGCACACTCTGGTCAACCCATATTTGTGCCAATGACACAAAAACAGAGACTCAAATGGAAAACATGCAAACAGCAGACATCAGTCCTCTGCAAATTCGCTTGGCAAAGGCGGCCCTGAATTTATCGAACCCAGCACTCTCAGCGGCTACCGGCCTGCATAAGAACACCATCAACGCGGCAGAGAAGGAGGGTGGGAGCCCCAGCAAGTCTACCCTGCGCTCCTTGCGCATGTTCTTTGAAGCAAGGGGGGTAATATTCGTGCCTGCCAACGGCGGGCCGGAAGGCGTCAGGTTTGCAGATCCTCAAAAAGATCATGCCCCGGGCATCGAGGGCGACTGATCGCCTGAACAGTTAAACGGTAAAAATTATTATTTCATAAGGTGTTATGATGGATACGAAGTTTGTCAAAGACGTGCAAATGGCGGGCTGGTCAATTCAAGCCGTGTCGGAAGATGCGGTAATTGGTAAGTGCCCAAGCGCGGGCTGCAATCTCCACGCGCAGCTGCAACCAGGAGCGGCGATTCCGGCGGTCGATCCTGGCTGCCGGCGCAACCCGATCGACGCCAAAATCAAAACGTATGACGATATCAGAAGGGCGTTCCGCAAGCGCCGGGAGAACCTGCTGCTTACGATCCGCGAGTTGGAAGAGGTCGCCGGGCTTGAGCCTGATCTACTGGCAAAGGTGGAACGCGATGGGACGAAGAAGATCCCCAACGTGCAAACCCTGCTGGATTGGGCCGGAGCTTTGGGGTTTGAGCTCGCCTTGCGTCCGGTGCCAATGACACCTCTGGCGCTGCGCACAATTGTCGAAACCCGCGACAAGTCGGCGGCCAGGACCAAGCGCATGACGCTGGAAAACAGGCGCCGCGGAAAAAAAAGCAGATACAAAACGATAATTGGCGTCATACAACGTGCATCTGATCTGCGGAGGTTGCATGCCAAAATGGCCCCATGACAAACCTCACAGCAATCCCGACCCGTCCCCTCCGTATGCGCGCTGCGTTGCGCCATGCGATTGACCTCCGCGTCAAGAAGGGGATGACCATCACCGCGGCCTGCGAAGAGGCTGGGATGAGCCCCCAGGGTTATCACAAGGCCATGAAGCGGGCGGCGGTGCGCGACTATCTCCAAACGGTCCAGCTCGAATTCGTTGCCAGCGTCGAGAGCGACAAGGCGATGCACAAGGCCCGCGCGATGCAAGTGGGCATGGACCTGATGCTGAACTCCAAAAGCGAAGCGGTTCGGGCGCGAATGGTCGAATTCTTTGCCAGCGATGGGAAGGTTTCGCCCGTCTCGGTTCACATCGATGCGCGGCAAACCGCGGGATATGAATTCGTAAGGCCGGGACAGCAAGTGGTTGAGATTGTAGGCGGCGGGGATACCTCCGACGACAAGGCGGGATCATCGGGGGTGTAAGCTCTTCTCCGGTACAGCGCCAATTGCCCTCTGCTGCGCTTTCCGCTTGTCGAGAAGATGCTGAGCCCCCCGCAATGCCAGCTGCGCCGTCTCCCGCCGTGCCGGGCTCAGGTTGGGATCAGCCAAAGCTGCTTCCAGCTTCGCGACCAATCTCTCCGCGCGCCTGATCCGAACATTCAGTGTGCTGGTGCCCATGCCCTTACCATTCCCATGATCACATGCCCCGTAGAGAACAGCACCAATGCGGCGACAAATGCGGGCCAGAAGGTATCGAAGACAGTAGGCGCAGGGATCCCCAAGCGGTCCCAATGGTCTCGCAGGGTGGCCTGAAAATAAGCCGATCGAACGATACCGACCGCCAATGCTAGGATCAGTGGGTTAAGCTTATGCGAGACCATCATCGCCAATGCGAAAATGATCAGGAACCGCAAATCCATAACCGCAGCCATGACCTTGCCGGTCGCATTGGCCAGCGCCCATGATTGCCCGTTCAACAAGACAAGGAATGCGACGAGCACGAGACCCAACAGGGCCGCCGAATATTTCCACGAATATACCATTGGAGATCAACGCCTTTCGTTTCGATTAAGGCACCCTAGCGTATAAAGTACCTGACCACGAAATAGAGATTTACACGCGGCCCGGGGTTATCTCCTGACCCGGCACCGACGACCAAGAAAAATATGAGGGCATCAGCTTGGGGTTTCGAAAGGGTGCAGCGCGCCCCTTCGTCGGAGAGACGTAACCGGAGGTTACGGCTAGAAAGAATCCCCCCCACGCGATTGAGAATGGAATGGCGTAACAGTAGGGGGTTAGGTCTATCATCCCATCTTTAGTTTCAATCCGCCTCCGCCAGGGCCTTCTCTGTCAACAAATCGCTTGGCTAGGCGGAAATCACCCTTCTCGCATACGACGAATTCTCGTGCGGATGCTACCTGCAAGGAGTTGTAAAACTCCATGGTTTCGCCAGTGGCGATCAGGGGGGTGCCTTCGTTTGCTGCCCTTATAAAGCTTTCAACCTTATCAAGGCTATCTTTCAGTAAGGATAGGTGAGCTTCAAGTTCAATTCTTTTCGACCCGTAAGCGGTAGGAGATAGAGCCAACATAGCCTTGACCTGCTGGGCGGATTTCTTGTTTTCTTCGAAGGTCGTGCGAAAAGAGGCTAGAATGCTCGGACACAACGCAGCCAGCATGAAGCGACTGGAAAGGGGGATGTATAGCTGTATCCCTTTAACACTCAGCCCAATGTTGCCGAAAAATCCTTCTTTTCCCTCGTCGTTATGAAGCGCGACCGGGTTGTCTGAAAGATAGAATGCCTTGTCGTTTGGTGCTTGCAATAACAGGAAATCTTTTGTTGCAATAATGCTCGAAAACTTTTCGATGCTGCTTCGTAAAGATTCCAGATGGCTTTGCGCTAAGCGCTTATCGGACAAATCATCCATTACGGCCAGTTCATGTTCAGGTAAGCCCAACTTCTTTAGGTGGTTCTGAACCCCTTTGAATAAAGTATTCATCTGATCCCGATACGCACGAGTACGCAACAACTGGAACGCAACAAACACCCCCAACATCATGCGTTCCTCCGGCGATCCATCTAGTCGCTGTCGGTTCACCAGCGCTTCATACGCAGGCAAGACTGCGTCTTCCACCCGGCAGGCAGATTCTTCAAAGCTGGCATAATATCTTTCGTCGATATTGAACTCGTGGAACCGACGCTCGGCCATCACATTTGCAATATTGGTCTGAAAGCGCCTCCCCGTAGATTTCTGAAAAACGTTGACGCGCTCTTTATCTTTATTTGCCAAGAACTTGCGCAGGATAAACTTCGGAACGTAGTGCTGGTTTTGCGCGGCATGCCCTGTCACGACAGTCTCTCCTAAGTCATCATTGGTGGACCGCTTTCATTCTTCTTCATTTCCGAGTGGTACGGAAGAGCAGAGTTTTTCACTTTATTTGGGCTCAAATATTACCCGGCGCGTGTGCAAGCGCAGCGTTTCGCTTTCATTTAGATTGTCAGTGGTGAGCCCAAGGCCCAGAGGATGGGCGATGGCAAGCCCCGGTCGTCTCGTGCAACGGCTGCGCAGCGATCCTCCTTAAGAGATCTGCAAGAAGACGGCCGAGGTCGAGAAGCTTCAGGACCGCATCGCGAAGATGCGCGCAAAGGAGGAACTGACCGCGGCAAACGTCAGGACACAGGCCACCTATGAACGGCGCCTGAAAGAGCCCCTGCAGAGCGAGAGGCGTCGGTGGCGGCCCGGGAACAAGAAGCCTCGTCACAGATTGCAGGCCTACAAGCCGCTGTAGAGGCCGTCAGGGAGGGCACAGTCATTCGGGGAGGAATGGCAGGCCCAAGGTGACAGATGCCACCCACGCGGCGCTCCTGCGGCCTGTATGGCGCTCCCTTGACCCTCTCGTCATGGCACTCGCCGACATGCGCGCCGAAATGGCATCCAGCCTCCAAAGGTTCCGAGACCTGTTCCGCCGCAATGAGCTTCACAACGACATCGCAGAAGAGGGCAAAGACTTCTTAGGAGGGATAGAGCCATAAGAGCGCGCAGCGCCCCCTTTGGGAGCCATACAGGACATGAAGCCCGTCAGAGGCCGTATTTAACGAGACCAGAGGCGACACCCTGAAACCAACCAGCAAAAAGCGAAATTTTTTCAGAGGCCTTAAAACACAGGGTTTGAGCGATCTCATAGAGAGAAATGAGGGCTGGGGAGTGGAGTTTCTCGCGGGAGGGAGGCAAAAAATCCGTCTCAACAGCACAAAGGGCCGGAAAGCAGCTCCCCCACCCGGTTTCTCTCCATATGTAAGTCGCAAATGACGTAACCCATTGAGCAGTAATGAAAAGACGCGCCGTTTTGGGTGGTCTTATTTTGTGCCTGCTTCGGATACGCTGAGATAGACGCCCATGATCTTATAAGCCGCATCTGTCATAGCTTCTTCCAGCTCATCACGTTTAGACGCTGGCACCAGAAAGCTATCGTGAACGGGTAGCGCAACGATGCCTTTGCGTAGGATCAACTCGGCCATGACTGCTTCTGCAATGTCGGAATCTTTTCGCATCAGCCGCGCGCCTGCATCGCTGTGCAGTTGGCCGGCAATGGGGGCGTGTCTGTGCTTAATCGCCTCGATGAGTGCTCGCGCCTTTCCGATAGCCTCTTGGCTTCCCGGCACGGCAACGGTTTGCATCAGCTGTTTGTCGTCGTGGCCTTCCACCCTCTGACCTGTTTCCTTGTCGATTGATCGTCCATCGCTATGCGCAATCGACATGCGAGCGGCACCTTCTGTCTTTGCGTTGATGAGGGTGAATGTTGCCACTTTCACAAGGTCACGCGGCCAGCCATCGAGGGCGTGGCAGTCTCCTGGTAATGGAAGCCCTGCCTCTGCATAGAGCATAGCAATGTGCATCCCATCAAAGTCCAGCTCAACTACGGGTTCACCGTCGATTTGCAACGTCCTGCGGGCCTTGGCTTTAATGTTCTGCCAGCTTGTTCCCATTGGGTAAAAACGTCCTCCACGGCCAAACGTCTTGTTGTAGATCCTTGCCATTGGACAGGCTAGGTTGGGCAGGTCCACAATGTTGCTTTGGCCCGGATGGTTGATGGCCGCTGCGGTGATGGCCTCGTTAAAATCTTCTGTCTTACGGTCTTGCCGCTCGATAACTCGGGTTCTCTTGTAATGAACAGGCTTGCCTTGATCGTCTCGCAAGATGGTCGTGTTAGGCAAGCGGGCAAGCTTTAGGTGAGGCTTTCCTTCTAAGAGACTTAACACCACGTCTACCAGTTCCGGGGTCGCTTCAAAGGCGCTTTGCCAGCCGAAATTACCTTGCGCTTGCTTGTAGTGCTTGATCCAACCCGCGGCGGCTAGCCGGTCCACGGCTTGTAGAACGGCTTTGTATTTCATCAGTTGGTGCCGATGAGGGCCGTAGTAGTTTTTGTTCCGGCTATAGGATACCGGAGTGCCTATAAAGAAAGCTTCAAACGCCGCGACGACGATTGCCGCCCCTGTTGCGCCGACGCCAAACGTCAGCTCTATCTCTGCCCAGAGGTGCTTGTCTTCATACTTCACCACAAGCGGTATCTGGCGCTCATCCTGTTCAGGATAATATGGCTCGTTCAATGCCCGTTTCCCATTCAGGGCCGGGACGGTTTTCGTTGCGGAAATATGGACGATGGCCTATATTTGTGTTGTTCACCCGCAAGGACCGCCAAGGCCTATTGCATCTAAAAGCCCGTGACCTCTCCTAAAGGTCGCGGGCTTTCTCAATCAGGCAGTTTGAATGTGTTTTTGCAGATCGCTGGCGCGCCACCGGACACTTCGGCCGATCCGCACGGGCTGGGGCAAATCGCCGGATTTTGACAAGCGCCAAACTGAGGGGACCGATATGGCGGTGCGCTGGGCTACTTGCTTAACGGTCAACAATTGATCGAAATCAGAGGGTAGGGGCTGGCTGGTCATATCATGCACTCCATTTTGTAAGGTGTGAGCACGAATGACATTTCTAGGTGCTAGCTGACCAAACCCATTTAATCAGTCATCGGACATGATTAAGTGCCAACTCGCGTACTCCATTAGCGATTTGCCAGAAAAATGTAGCTCGCGATCCATCAGAGAAATTTGAGGTTTCCCTGACCATCGCTTCCTCGTCTCATTGTTCTTGGCGAGAGTTCTCTTCGCCCAAGCCATAGTGATCTGACGCTTGGCAGCAGTCGTCATGTTGTTGATAGTTGAAGTGCTGGGAACCGGGTGCTTCTCGCTTTTAAGAACTGAGATAAGAGCTTTCTGAAAAGGCCCGTTGGGCCTTGCTTGATCGCCATCTTTGCCCGCTCCAGGGCTCTGCCTCTGCCCAAGAAAGTAGACTTCTCCCAATGTGATCGCCAGCCGATAGCCCCAATCATCTCCAGGGCGCGCCTTTGGGCCTCTGACCTCTCCTGTTTTAAGCGAAAGGCTTCCGGCCCCCGACTGGTCGACCACTGCTTGGTTAATCTCAGCGACCATCGATAAGCCGCGCAATAACTTTTCGGATGCTTCGGTTGCGAACTGGCAAAATGGGGGAACATCATTTTCCAGCTCGTTTTCGTTGGCTGACCAGAGATTGATCTGGTGTAGTAATTCGAACGGCATATCAGACAGAGCATTCGAGAGCCTTTTGATCGCTCCATCTACAGAAGAGATCACCGCCAAGTTTGCTTTTGCTTCCGAGTAATTGGGCTCTCGGCGAAGGGCATTCACCATTTTGACTGCGGTCGCAGGGTATCGTTCAACAACGTGCTCCCATCCAATCTCGTTTAGTGCGGCGCGCGTTTCAGCCCTCATACCCTTACGAGCTCCACCACATCACCGCTTTGGCCGGTGGCATATCGGCTCCAAGCGTCCATCAACGCGCGACGTCGTTCAAACAGGTCGGACCGGAAGTAGGCTCCCTCCACGCCTGCGACCTTGTGCGCTAAAGCAGCCTCGGCTAGTTGTCGGTCGGCGTGGGCCTTTTCAGCACACCAGTCCCGGAACGATGAGCGAAAGCCATGTGCCGTTAAGCCCTCGCGTTCCATGCGTTTAAAAAGGGGGCGGAAGGCATTAACGCTTAAAGGCTTGCCTAGTCCTTCCGCGTTGCCCTGAGGCGATGGGAATAGATACTTGGCGTCGAGACCACGCACGCTTTCAAGAATGGTTACTGCTTCGTCGCTAAGCGGGACGCGATGCTCTTCCTCAGCCTTCATTCGGCTGGCCGGGATGGTCCATGTACGGTTTTCCAGATCGATCTCCTGCCAAGTTGCCATGCGCGCTTCGCCACTTCGCGTGGCTGTGAGAATAATGAACCGGAGACATGCCGCGGCTACGGCTTCCCGCTCCGCCAGATCAGACATGAAGGCTGGGACATCCCGCCAATTCAATGCGGCGTGGTGGGTCGGTCTGTGCTTTCCCTTGGGTAGGGCGCGCCGCAGCGCCCCATCAACGGGGTTTGGAGTCTCTCGGCGTCCTTGGCCGATCGCATAATCAAACACGGCCTCCAAGCGTTGTTTGAGGCGCTTTGCGGTAGGATGCAAGTCGACCCAGATCGGGCTGAGTACATCCAGCACTTCATGGCGCTGAATATCTGCCACGCTGCGGCTGCCAATTTTGGGAAAAGCATGGTTGTTAAGGCTGGAAAGCCATTGGGCCCGGTGCTTATCATTGCGAAAGGTGGGAGCGAGGCTTGCGTGCAATTGGCGTGCGGCTTCCTCAAACGTTGTTTCTCTATGATCGCGCTTGGCTATGGGGTCGCGCCCTGCCTTGGCCTCCGAGCGCAGCTCGTGGGCTTTGGTTCTCGCGTCTGCCAGTGAGAGAGTATCCAGACCTCCCAAGCCGATTTCGCGCCGCTTAGACTGACCTTTGACTGTGACTCGCAGGAGCCAGCTTTTGGTCCCACCGGCAGATACATTGAGGTAAAGGCCGCCGCCATCCCCATACATACCTTTGTCGCGAAGCGATTGAATCTTTTTGGCGTTGAGTTTTGACATTTCATCCCACCACTTTTCCACCCCGTATCCTTGATACATAGTGACTACGGATGACCTCTCATGCAAGTGTGATCTATGTAAAATTAGGAAAATAAAGAAATAAATGATCTCGTATGAGGTGGGTGATAAGGGTGTTAGGTTGATCTAGGGTCCGCCATTTTTTCCGATCGTTAAGTTTGCTGCCGCGCGATGCGTCGATCATCCGTTTGCGCAAGAAAAAGCCCCGCGCAGCGATGCTGGCGGGGCTTTCCGATTTCTAAAGCGGTGCCTTAGCGGCGGCGGCGCCCACCTGAGCGGCCCGCGCGACCGCGGCCCTCTTGACCCGCTTTGGGCGCGCTTTTGTTGAACTCAATCCAAGCGCTGCCATGAGGATCACGGTCGAAGAGGAAGTTGGCGGCGCGGATGGCCTCCATCTCCTTGCCCGGGCGGGGTTTGGTCGAGCCGAGGTTAAAGAGCGTCGCAAAGGTCTCGTCATCCATATCTTCGGGGAGGATGATCCCCGCGGCGGCAATCTCGGCCCGCTTTTCGGCGATTTTGGTGGCGCTCAGCGGCACGGCCACCGGGTTCATGATCGCACTCGTCATGCCCGCACCCATTGCCATGGGGAGGAAGGCATTGTTGATGCCGTGGCGGTTGGGCAGCCCGAAAGAGATGTTGGAGGCGCCACAAGTGGTGTTCACGCCCAATTCCTCGCGCAAACGGCGGACAAGGGTAAAGACCTGATGGCCCGCCGTCGCCATGGCGCCAATCGGCATGACCAGCGGGTCGACGACGATGTCATGGGCGGGAATGCCAAAATCGGCGGCGCGTTCGACGATCTTTTTCGCCACGGCAAAGCGCACATCCGGGTCCTCGGAGATCCCTGTGTCGTCATTGGAGATCGCCACGACAGGCACGTTGTATTTCTTGACCAGCGGCAGCACGACCTCCAGCCGCTCTTCCTCTCCGGTGACGGAGTTCAGCAGCGGGCGGCCTTCGCAGGCCTCAAGCCCCGCCTCAAGCGCGCCGGGGACCGAACTGTCGATGCAGATCGGCACGTCGACGGCATTTTGCACGACCTTGATCAGCTCCGGCATCAGCATCGGCTCGACGAAGTTGTTGTCGGCATAGCGCGGGTCTTCGGCCATTTTGTTGGAGAAGACCGCGCCCGAGTTCACGTCGAGCACCGTGGCACCGGCGGCGACCTGCGCGATGGCATCCGCCTCGACCCGCGAAAAATCGCCTTGCTCCAGCTCTTGGCTGAGGATCTTGCGGCCCGTGGGGTTGATCCGCTCTCCGATCACGCAAAACGGCTCGTCAAAGCCGATGACGGCGGTCTTGGTCTTGGATTCGATGACGGTTCTGGTCATGTAACTTCCTTCAGGCTGCGTCGGCGGGCACCCCAGAGGCGCCGCCATTCTCTTGGACCCATGTGGCGCTGGTCTTGATCCCGCCCAGCGGGAAAAGATGCACATGGGTGATGTTGAAATCCGGGTGCGCCGCTTTGTGGGCGGCTAGTTCGCTGATCACATCTGTCGGCTCATAGGGCAACAGCAGCTTGGTGACATCCATTGCCCGCTTTTGCAGCACCTTGAGCGAGGGGCCAACACCGCAGGCGATGGCGAATTTGATCAGCGTTTGCAGTTTGGCGGGGCCCGCGATGCCGATGTGGATGGGCAGGGTGATACCAGCGGCCTTCAGACTGTCGGCCCATTCGATGATCGGCTGCGCGTCAAAGGCGAATTGCGTGGCGATGGCCATTTCGGCGTCCGTGCGGGTTTGGAAATCGTTCTTCCATTTGAGCGCCGCATCGACGTTAAGGCGGCCCCCGACAGCGTCGATATCGCGGTTGCCTTCGGGGTGGCCAGCGACATGCAGGCGGGTAAAGCCTGCCTTGTCGAACAGCCCCGTTTCCATCAACTGCATCGAGTCGCTGAATTCCCCCGCCGGAGTGGTGACACCGCCCGCCAGCAGCAGCGCTTGGCGCACATCGGCCTCGCCCTGATAACGGGCGATCCAATCGGCCAGCGTGGCGCGGTCTTTGATGATGCGGGCCGGGAAATGCGGCATGACCTTGAAGCCATCCGCATTCAACCGCGCGGCGGTGGCGACCATGTCTTCGATCGGGGTGCCGTCGATATGGGCGATATAGACACAGGTGCACTCTGGCAGTAGGGCGCGGAAATCCTCGACCTTTTCGGCGGTGCGGGGCATCACCTCGATCGAATAATCTTTCAACAGCGCCTCGACTTCGGCCACCGGCGCCTCTGGGGCCGGTGTTTCCTTTTTGCGGAAGTTCAAAAGTGCCATGAGCGTGTCCTTGATCATAGGGCTGGCAGGCTATGCCCAACCGTCGTTGTCAATCAGTTGCTTAATCCGGTCGCGGTCGTATTCCGCGTCGATGCGGGCGGCTTCGGCATCGGCGATGCTGTCGGGATCGCCCTCAACCTCAAACGGCTCTGCCTTGCGCCATTCCGCGAGATAGGCGTCGGTATTGGCGGCCCCCACCTTCATCGCCGCGCGGTCGATCGCCTGTTCAAAGCGTTCGGGCAGGGGGCGTTTCGCCCCGCGACGGCCCTTGCCGACGATCACCTGAGCGGGAATATCGCGCCAGTAAACGATGGTGACTGCGGGCATGGGACGATTCCTCCGGTTTAAACCTGTCTAACGAGCGTCGCGGTCAGGACAGGGCCGTTTTTCGACGAAACACGACCCATCCGCGACTTGGGGGAGGTGATAGCGCATTGGCCCTGCCATCACGAGGGGGCGGCGCCCCCCATTATTCTCAAGATGATTGTGAGGTGGCCCTGATTGCGGGGCGAGGGTGTCCCGCGGACGCCGCGGAAATTGGCCCAAGGCACCGCGACCACTTGCACCGGCTGGGCGCAGGGAATACCTTTGGGGGCAACTCGATATGAAAGGCGCGTAACCATGGCGCCACAGCGTCCCAAAGGTGCGGGTGCGCTCGACAAAGACATTCCGGCTCTGAGCCCCGCGCCAGTTCCGCCCAGATCTAATGAGCTATATGCGGCCCTAGATCTGGGTACAAATAGCTGCCGCATGTTGATCGCCCAGCCTCGGGGCAGCGGTTTCCATGTGGTGGACAGTTTTTCGAAATCGGTGCAATTGGGTGCCGGTTTGGAAAAGACCGGGCGGCTTTCGCGCGGATCAATGGCGCGCACCATTCAGGCATTGCGCATCTGTCAGCAAAAGTTGCGGCGCAACAAGGTGCAGAACATGCGTCTTGTCGCGACCGAAGCCTGTCGCCGTGCGCAGAACGGGGCGGAGTTCATGCGCCGCATTCAGCGCGAGACCGGTCTCAAGCTCGACATTATCCGCCCCGAGGAAGAAGCCCAGCTTGCCGTGATCTCCTGCGCGCCGCTGGTCAGCCGCAAGACGGAAAACCTGCTAGTGGTCGATATTGGCGGCGGTTCGACCGAGCTGGTGTGGATCGACATCTCCAAAGTGCCGCGGGCCGACCGCGCACGCTCGATCATGCGGCTTCAGGGCGGGTTCTATCAGGCGAAATCTGATGTCCCCGCCGCCCGGGTGGTGGATTGGATCAGCGTGCCCTTGGGCGTGGCGACCCTGCGCGATCAATTTTCTGACGTCGAAGACGATGCCGCGCGCTTTGCCCTGATGAGTTGGTTTTTCGAAGAGAACCTCACCGATTTCACGCCCTATCAGACGATCCAGTCGCAAAAACGGTTCCAGATCGTCGGCACCTCGGGCACCGTGACCACCGTGGCGGCAAGCCATCTGAACCTGAAGCGCTATGACCGGACAAAGGTCGACGGCCTCAGCATGACCAGCGCCCAGATCGACAAGGTGATCCATTCCTATATCGCCATGGGGCCGGGCGGGCGGCGCGCCGATCCGCGTATTGGGCAAGACCGGGCGGCGCTGATCATGTCGGGGGCCGCGATCCTGCAAGCCTTGATGCGCTGCTGGCCGACCGACAGGCTGTCAGTTGCGGATCGCGGTCTGCGCGAAGGCCTGCTATATGCACAGATGAGCGCCGATGGCGTATTAGAAGAAGGGGTCTTTTAATGGCCAAGACACCGGACGGAAAGAACACCTCGGGGCGCGGTCAGCGTGATCTCAAGGTCAAGGTGAAATCCGCACGCGGGCGCAAGCTCAGTTCCACCCGTTGGTTGCAGCGGCAGTTAAACGATCCTTATGTCAAACGCGCGCAGGCCGAGGGCTATCGTGGGCGGGCGGCTTATAAGATCATGGAGCTGGACGATAAATATCGCTTCCTCGTCCCCGGCGCGCGGGTGGTCGACCTTGGTGCCGCACCGGGCGGCTGGTGTCAGGTCGCCGTCAAACGCTGCAACGTATTGGGCGAAAAGAAGGGCAAGGCGCAGGGCACCATTCTGGGGGTCGACCTGCAAGAAATGGAGCCGATCGCGGGCTGCGAGTTGCACCAGCTCGACTTCATGGAGGATGACGCCGACCTCAAGGTCAAGGAGTGGCTCGGCGGCAAGGCGGATGTGGTGATGTCGGACATGGCCGCGGCCTCATCCGGGCATAAACAGACCGACCACCTGCGCATCATCGCGCTTTGCGAGGCGGCGGCCTATTTCGCTTTCGATGTGTTGGAAGAGGGCGGCACATTCGTAGCCAAGGTGCTGGCAGGCGGCGCGGAAGGTGAGTTGCAAAAGCTGCTCAAGCGCCGTTTTGCCAAGGTCGCCAATATCAAACCACCTGCAAGCCGCCCGGATTCGTCGGAAAAATTCGTGGTGGCCACAGGGTTTAAGGGCGAAGAAGCCTAACCCGCCATCGCCGTTCATGGGGCGTAAACCAGTCAAGGCTTAGGGTGTAGCTCTCCCGCGGTATTGTGCCGCCTACCTCATGAGGGCTCCCCGATGCTACGACACCTGCCACTTGTATCGCTCATCTTCATCCTCTGTTCCGGGCTCAAGGTTTCCGCCTCCGAAGTGCCTTGGGCCGTGAACGATTACATCGACCGTGACTTGCTGTCTTGGGTCAATGACGCCCGTATCGTCGATGCGATCGCACAGCAGAACGCGCGGCACCGCGAATTGAAGGCGCTGGCGGTCACGCCGGCGGCAGTTACAGGGCCGGGCGCCGAGGTGCCCCAGTCGAAAGCGCCGATTGCCGCAGCGTTTCTCCAATCGCAGATCGCCCGCGCCGAGGGTCAGATCGCCGAGGTGACTTTGCTGGATGCCTATGGGCTGACCGTGGTCTCCAGCGGCAGCGCCTCGGTCTATTTCAAAGGCGGCAAGCCCAAGAACAGCAACCGTTTTTCGCCGCCGTCGGGGATTTTCGTGATTGATCAGGTGGCCGTTGACGAAAGGTCGAAGGCCCATCAAAGCCGCGTCTCGATGCCGATCACGGAGCCGTCGAACGGCGCAATCATCGGGGTGATTACAGTTGAGTTGGAAGCGGCGGCTTTCTTCTGAGGCTGCCCGCGCAGACCGGTCCCGGCAGGCGGGGCCGGTCTGTTGCTCACCCCTAAGCGGGGTCGGGACTATCAAATATCCCCGAACAATCCTTCAGCGATAAACCCCTTGGCTTCGGCGTTGTCGTGCGGTTGAGCGCCGGGGGTATTTACCGGCAATACCCCACTGGCCATGGCGTGCGAGTCGAACAGGGAGCGGTAGCGCAAATCAAGTGTTTCATTGCGCGCCCCCCAGAAAGCGATAGCTCTCGCCATTGCGCTCGACACGGCCCAATCCGCCCTGCGGCAGGTGGAACCCCATCAGCCAGATCCGCTCCTGCGCCAGCCGATCCAGCAAGCGCTGCCGGGTCTTCGCGCCTAACTCGGGGTCTTGGTCCGATCCGCTGGCCCAGCCCGGGCGCGCAAAGGCAAGATGGTGGTTGCCAATGGCGTCGCCGCCGATCAACAGCGCATCACCGCCCGTGCCCAGAAGGAAAGACATATGCCCGGGCGTATGGCCGAAACTGTCCTGCGCCGTGATGCCGGGCAGCACTTCGTCCCCGTCGGCAAAATGGCTCACCCGATCCTCAATCGCTTCCAGCCGCCGCGCGGCCCCCACGGCAAAGGCGGCACGGGCCGGGCCAATCCGGTCCACCGTCGCCGGATCGCGCCAATAGTCCCATTCGACCTGGCCCATATGGTAGCGCGCATTGGGAAAGACCAGATCGTCGAAATCGTCCAGCACGCCCCACAGGTGGTCGGGATGGCCATGGGTAAAGACCACATCGGTCACCGCCTCCGGCGCGACGCCTGCGGCATCAAGGCTGTCGAGCAGCGCCCCGGCGGAGGGCATGAAGGCAGGGCCCGCGCCCGCGTCAAAGAGGATCACACGCTCGGCATTGCGCAAAAGCGTCAGGTTGCAGGGCGGCTCCAACTGGTCTTGGGGCAGGTCGAAGGGCGCCAAAGCCTCCGCCAGTGCGTCTTGCGGCAAACCTTCGAAGAAAAAGCTGCGCGGCAGTACCAGATTGCCGTCGCTTATGCTGATGAATTCATAGCCGCCGATCTGGGCCGAGGTCATCGCGAAGACGCGCAGCGGCGTTTGGGCGAGCGCGGCCGCCCCCATTCCGGCCAGCACCATCCGTCTGTTAATCTTCATCTGATCCCCTCCCATCATTCATTCCGATTCGTGAATATAATCATCCCCATCGGTGTGCGGCACAAGGGGCGAATGCGGGGGCGAGAGATAGGCCCGAGAAACAAGGCAGCTATGCATGATCATGCCTTGCATCGCCCGCAGGGGTTCTATCTACGGGGGCACCACTCGAAACCCACCCCGATCCGGACGGAAAATGACTGATATCACTACAGAAGGCGCCTCGATCGCCTTTGACAAGGTCGGCAAGGCCTTTACCAAAGCGGGCGGTGCGACCGTGAACGCGCTCGAAGGGATTTCCCTCGACGTGGCGCCCGGCTCCATCACCGGGATCATCGGGCGTTCGGGGGCGGGCAAGTCGACCCTGCTGCGGATGGTCAACGGGTTGGAGCGTCCGACGACCGGCAAAGTGCTGGTCGGGGGTGAGGATGTTGGCAGCGCCAAGGGCGGCAAGCTGCGCGCGATACGCCGTGACGTTGGCATGATTTTTCAACACTTTAACCTGCTGTCTTCACGCACTGTGGCGGGCAATATCGCGCTGCCGCTCGAAGTGGCGGGAATGCCGAGCGCGCAGATCAAGCCGCGCGTGGCGGACCTGATCGACCGTGTCGGTCTGAGCGCGCAGGCCGGGCGCTATCCGGCGGAGCTTTCGGGCGGGCAGAAACAGCGCATCGGCATCGCGCGGGCCTTGGCCACCGGGCCGAAGGTGCTGCTTTCGGATGAGGCGACATCGGCGCTCGACCCCGAAACCACCCAAACGGTTCTGGCGCTTTTGAAGGACATCAACCGCGATCTGGGGCTGACGATCCTGCTGATCACCCATGAGATGGCCGTGGTGCGCGACATCGCGAGCCATGTGGCAGTGATCGACGCGGGCCGCATCGTGGAGCATGGGGAGACCTATGACATCTTCACCGCGCCGCAACATGCGACGACGCGGTCCTTCCTGTCGGGCGTGACGGGCGTCACCCTGCCTGCCTTCGTCAAAGACCGCCTGACCCGAACCCCGCCCGCGGCAGGGGGCGAGGAGGTCATCCGCGTCACCTTTGCGGGCACCCATGCCACCGATCCGATGCTGGCGCGATTGACGCAAGAGATGGGCATTCCGGTCAATATCCTTGCCGGCGCGGTGGAAGAGATCGGCACGCGGCCCTTCGGCAACCTGCTGGTGTCGATGCCCGTGGCGCAGGCCGCCCAAGCGCGGGCCTTTTTGGAACAACACGGGCTTCTGACGGAGGTGCTGGGCTATGTCGGCTAATCTGATTAACCTATTGATCGAAGCCACCGGTCAAACCCTTTACATGGTGGCGATTTCGGCCATCCTCGGCACGCTCTTCGGCCTGCCGCTGGGGCTGTTTCTGGCCACATCGCAACGCGGGGAACTGCTGTCGTCGCCATGGGTGAACAAGGTGTTGGGGCTGGTGGTGAACGCCACGCGCTCCGTGCCGTTCATCATTCTGGTCGTGGCCATCATTCCCTTCACCCGCATGATCGCTGGCACCTCGATCGGCACCACGGCGGCGATCGTGCCGCTGACCATCGCCACGGTGCCTTTCATCGCCCGGCTGGTGGAAAACGCCATCCGCGAGGTCGATTCCGGCCTGATCGAAGCCGCCCGCGCCATGGGTGCGACGCCGCTGCAAATCATCCGCAAGGTGCTGCTGCCCGAGGCGCTGCCCGGCATCACACTGGGCCTGACCCTCGCCATCGTGAGCCTCATCGGTTACTCCGCCATGGTCGGCGCCGTGGGCGGCGAAGGTCTCGGCGATCTGGGTATCCGCTATGGATATCAGAGGTTTATGCCCGATGTCATGGCGATTGTCGTGATCATCCTCATCGTTCTGGTGCAGCTTGTGCAGTCCATTGGCGAGCGTATCGCCAGCGCCGTGGATAAACGGGCCACCAAAAGTGGCGGTCAATAGGCCGCGCCTTACATCCGTTCTCTCAATCTAAGGAGACTACTATGCTTCGTCTTACAACACTCACCTCCGTTCTGGCGCTGATGGCCACCGGCCTTGCCGCCGAGGAAATCAAAGTCGGCGTTTCGCCCGGCGAACATGCCGAAATCATGGAAGAAGTCGCCCGCATCGCGGAGCCTATGGGCCTTGAAATCGATGTGGTCGAATTCTCTGACTATGTGGTGCCGAACCAAGCGCTGGCCGATGGCGACATTCAGGCGAACTCTTTCCAGCACGTGCCCTATCTCGAAGCGCAGATGAAAGACCGCGGCTTTGAACTGAGCGTGGTCGGCAACACGATCACCACCCCGATGGGCGTCTATTCCGACAAGATCACCGATCTTGCCGATCTCGAAGAAGGCGCGACATTCGGCATTCCGAACGATCCCACGAACGGTGGCCGCGCGCTGTTGGTTCTGCAAGAACTCGGGTTGATCAAAGTCGATGAGGCCGCAGGTCTGGTGCCGACCGTCCTCGACATCACCGAGAACCCCAAGGACCTGTCTTTCAAGGAGCTCGACGCCGCGCAACTGCCGCGTTCGCTGGCCGATCTGGACGCGGCTTTGATCAACACCAACTACGCGATTGCCTCGGGCCTCAGCCCCAAGGAAGATTCCATCGCGATGGAAAGCGCCGAGAACCCATATGTGAACGTCATCGCCGTCCGCAAGGGCGACGAGGACGCGGCATGGGTTGAGACATTGCTCAAGGCCTATCACTCCGATGAGATCAAAACCTTCATCGATGAAAGCTATCAGGGCACGGTCATCACCTCCTGGTAAGCGCTTATTCTAGAATCGTATTGATAGACTTGACCCGGGCCTCCGCGGGTCAAGAGCGCCCCGGCCAGGGCCGGGGCATGTTGACTGGTTAAAACTCCCCTAATCATTGGGTTGAGGCTGACGGTCAGCTAAAACCATTAAATTTCTGTTTAGAAATTCCGCGTAGTTCTTGCAGGTAACGCGCGTTCTGGCACATTTCTACGCATACTTCTTAACATTGAAATTATGTTGCGCTGCGGCGTGAGAAAATTGTTGAAAAGTTCAGTTCCGCCCGTATCGTGAAATCGTGAGGGATTTTTTCACATGACCCGGGGCTTGCCCTTCCTGATGTCTGACAGGGCCGATGGTGGCGATCCATGTGAACGGGAGTTCGACTGCAAGACGCGACCATAACAAACCAAGGGAGACTATCATGAAGACCGTGAAACTGATGGGCACCGCCGCCAGCCTGCTTGTGCTGGGGGTCAGCCAATCCGCCGCGCAGGATCTGACCGTTGGGTATTTCCTCGAATGGCCGATGCCGTTCCAATACGCCAAGGCGGAGGGGATGTATGACGAAGCGCTCGGCACGACGGTAAATTGGGTGAGCTTCGATTCCGGCACCGCCATGTCGGCGGCGATGGCCTCGGGGGATGTGCAGTTGTCGCTGAGCCAAGGCGTGCCGCCCTTCGTGGTCGCCACGTCGGCGGGGCAAGACCTGCAAATTCTCGATGTCGCGGTCAGCTACTCCGAGAATGATAACTGCGTCGTGCGCGAGGCGCTGGAGATCGACAAATCCTCTACCGAGGAACTGGCGGGCAAGAAGGTCGCGGTGCCGCTTGGCACGGCTGCGCATTACGGTTTCCTTAAACAAATGAACCACTTCGGCGTCGATGTTGGGTCGCTCGACGTGGTGGATATGGCGCCGCCAGATGGGGCCGCGGCCATCGCACAGGGATCGGTCGATATGGCCTGCGGCTGGGGTGGGTCGCTGCGCCGGATGATGGAACATGGCAATATCCTTCTGACCGGCGCGGAGAAGGAAGATCTGGGCATCCTCGTTTTCGACGTGACCTCCGGCCCGGCCTCTTGGGTGGCCGAGAACTCTGACACGGTTGCCGCCTTCCTGAGCGTGACGGCCGAGGCAAACGCGATGTGGGCGGATGAGGCCAACCGCGACAAGATGCTGCCTGTCATCGCCAAGGACGCAGGTATGGACGAGGACGCCACGATGGAAACCATCGCGACATTCTCTTTCCCGTCGGTTGATGAGCAGATGGGTGAGAAATGGCTCGGCGGGGGCGCGCAGGAGTTTATGAAAGGCGTGGCCGATGTCTTTGTCGAAGCAGGCGCGATCGACGGTGCGCTCGACAGCTATGAAGACGCGGTGAACACCGGCCCGCTGCAAGCGGCGAGCGAAATGTAGGCCAAGCGGCGCAAAATAAGGCCGCCCCGTTGCAGCCCGGTGCCTGATTGCGAGGCACCGGCAGATGGGGCGCGCCGATAAACCAATAAGCAGCGGGGCAGCATGTCGGGATTGAAAATCGAAAACCTGTCGATGCGGTTTGATCTGCCCAATGGCAGTCATGTGCAGGCGCTTGAGGACGTATCGCTTGACCTTGCGGAGGGGGAGTTGATGTCGGTCCTTGGCCCCTCGGGCTGTGGCAAGACGACGCTGCTCAATATCGTGGCGGGTTTCCTTGCCCCGAGTTCGGGCGAGATCGTGATGAACGGCCATAGTGTCACGGGGCCGGATGCCGAGCGTGGCATGGTCTTTCAACAGGGCGCGCTTTTCGAGTGGATGTCGGTGCGCGAAAACGTGAGCTTTGGTCCGCGCATGAAGGGGCAGGGCGAAAAGCAGTACGGGGCCGAGGTTGACCATCTGCTCGATATCGTCGGGCTGGGCGATTTCAAGGAAAAGGCGATCTATGAGCTCTCAGGCGGGATGCAGCAGCGGGTGGCGCTGGCGCGCTGTCTGGCGAATGACCCCGATGTGATCTTGATGGACGAACCCTTGGGCGCGCTGGACGCGCTGACCCGCGAAAAGATGCAAAGCCTCGTCCTGAAACTGTGGAAAGAGACCGGCAAGACCATCATCCTGATCACCCATTCGGTCGAAGAGGCGCTGCTGCTCGGCGAGCGGCTTCTGGTCATGGCGCCGCGCCCGGGGCGCATTCACCGCGAATACCGTCTGCCCTTTGCCGATCTGGGCGTGGGGCAAGACCTGCGTGAGGTCAAGAAACACCCGGAATTCGCCGAAAGGCGCGAGGAAATCCTCGGTATGATCTGGGACATGGAGGAAGAGATCATGGGCCGGACGGAGGAGGCATGATGTTGATCCTGCTTATTTATATCGTTATCTTCGCGCTTTCCTTTTTCCTTGTCCGCTTGGTCGTCGATCAGACAGCCAGCGGCTTTGCGGCGCGTAAAACGGTAACCTTTGGCGACGAAAGCGCGGTGACGTCGAACCGCACCGCCAGCGTGATCTCGATCTTGACGATCTTCTTGCTGTGGGGCGCGTTCACCGGCTCATCCCTGCTGCCCCGATTTTTGCATGCGCCCGGCCCGTTTGAGGGGCTTGCCGAGCTGACCTATACTGCCGAGGCCGATGACGGCTCCCGCGATGACGGCACGATCACGGTGCTGGTGCATCCGGTGGGCGAAGACGCCGAGACGCCGCAGGTCGATCCCGGCGAAGGCTGGGCCAAGAATGACGCTTTCACCATCGGCGCTTGGCGCTCAGGGCTATTGCGTGTTGATAAGAATGACGAGAAGGGCCGCGATCTCGGGCACCGGGTCGTCGCCGTGAATGGGCAGGAGATCGCGCCCGGTGGCGAGGTGCAGACCGAGTTTGGCCGCGTGGGCATGTCACCCAAAGGCACGCTGAACTTCGAGCCCGCCAAGGGCTGGCAGATGGAGCCGATCTGGCTGCCGCCCCCCGAAGCCGTGGTCTCCCGCCTTGCTGAAATCTCAAGCCAAGGCTACCGCGACAGCACCCTGTGGGAGCATCTGGGCTATTCGCTGTTCCGCGTGGTCGTGGGGTTCGCCCTTGGAGCGCTGGTGGGCATTCCGCTGGGCTATGCCATGGGGCTGTCGGGCTGGTTTCGGGGCTGGTTCGATCCGATTGTCGAATTCATGCGCCCGGTGCCGCCGCTTGCCTTGATCCCGCTGGTGATCATCTGGGCGGGGATCGGTGAGGTGGGCAAGATCATCCTGCTGTTCCTCGCGGCGCTGTGGATCATGGCCATTGCTGCGCGCTCGGGCGTGTCGGGGGTGAATATCACCAAGGTCCATGCGGCTTATTCGCTGGGCGCGTCCAAGGCGCAGATCATGCGCCATGTCATCGTGCCAAACTCGCTGCCCGAGATTTTTACCGGTGCGCGGGTGGCGATGGGGGTCTGCTGGGGCACGGTGGTCGCCGCCGAACTGGTCGCGGCAGAGAAGGGGGCGGGGATGATGATCATGGTCGCCTCCAAATTCCAGCTGACCGACATCGTGCTTATGGGGATCATCCTGATCGGCATCATCGGGTTCGGCATCGACATGCTGATGCGCAAGGCTGAGCGGTTGCTGGTCCCTTGGAAAGGGCGGTCTTAACCCCGCCTGCAATCCCCTTCTGTATGAAAGGAGCCCCCCTTGCCAGACGCCGAATTCCGCGCCAGAGTGAAAAAATGGAGGAAAATTTCACATGACCGGAGCGAAAAGACCCGGGGCGGAGGCCGTGGGGCCGCGCTCTCTGGGGGCCGACCTACGGGCGATCCGCAAGGGGCGCAAACTGACCCTCACGGATCTGGCCGAGGCTTTGGGCCGGTCGGTCGGCTGGGTCAGTCAGATCGAACGCGACATCTCGACCCCCTCCATCGCCGACCTGCGCCGCATCGCCGAGATCTTGGATGTGCCGATCTCGCTACTTTTTGGCGAAGCGACGGTAAGCCCCGAAGAACGTGGCTATGTCGTACGGGCCGGGGCGCGGCGCGCCATGGGAAGTGCGGCCAATGGGTTGACGGAAGAACTGCTTTCGCCCGATCTCACCGACAGTTTCGAGGTGATCCACTCGACCTTTGCCGCCTATTCAGGGCTGGAAGCGCCCGTCAGGCGCGAAACGCAGGAGGTCGGTTTCGTCATCTCGGGCCGGTTGAACCTCACGATCGCGGAACGCCGCTTTACCGTCGGCCCCGGCGACAGCTTTCGCATTCGGGGCGAATATTACACTTGGGACAACCCCTACGACACGCCCGCCGTGGTGGTCTGGGTGATCTCTCCCCCGGTTTACTGAACCGGATTTTCATCAATTCGAACAATTACAAACTGTCCGGGGGCGCCTCTGGCCAGCCCTTTGGCGGTGCATGGCGATAGGAGGTGCATGTGGCTGATTTTCCGACAACGGCACGGGTGGTGATCATCGGCGGCGGCGTGGTTGGGGTCTCGGCCCTCTATCACCTCGCCCGCGCGGGGTGGACCGATTGCGTCCTGCTGGAAAAGAATGAACTCACCGCAGGCTCTACCTGGCATGCGGCGGGCAACTGTCCGAATTTCTCGAACTCTTGGGCGGTGATGAACATGCAGCGCTACGGGCTTGAGATGTACCGCGGTTTGGGGGAGGCGGTCGGCTATCCGATCAATTATCATGTCACCGGGGCGCTGCGGCTCGCGCATAGTCGCGAGCGGATGCAGGAGTTCGAACATGTCGCCTCCATGGCCCGCGCGCAGGGGCTGGGGATGGAGATGTGCACCCCCGCCGAATTGAAGGAACACAACCCTTTCATAGAGTTGCACGATTTGGCAGGCGGGCTGTGGGATCCCTTGGATGGGGACATCGACCCGGCGCAGCTGACCCAAGCCCTTGCCAAAGGGGCGCGCGAGGCGGGCGCGGCGATCCATCGTTTCACCTCCGCGACCGGGATAGACCGCGAAAGGGATGAATGGATCGTCCATACCGATAAGGGCGCGATCCGCTGCGAGAAGGTGGTCAACGCTGCTGGCTACTACGCGCAACGGGTGGGCGAATGGTTCCGCCCCCATGGGGGCCGCCGGGTGCCCGCGGTGGTGATGAGCCATCAGTATTTCCTGACCGAGGAAAACCCCGAGCTTGCCGCTTGGACCGCCGAGAAGGGCCATAAGATGCCAATGGTCCGCGATGTGGACAGTTCCTACTACCTGCGGCAGGACAAGAACGGCCTGAACCTCGGCCCCTATGAGCGCAACTGCAAGGCGCATTGGATCACCCCCGAGGATCCGATGCCCGAGGATTTCAGCTTTCAGCTTTATCCCGACGATCTGGATCGGCTGGAATGGTATATCGAAGACGCCATGGCGCGGATGCCGCTGTTGGGCCAGAGCGGTGTGGGGCGGATGATCAACGGGCCGATCCCCTATGCGCCCGATGGGCTGCCGATGCTGGGCCCGATGCCCGGCGTGCCGAACGCTTTCGAGGCGCATAGCTTTACCTTTGGCATCGCGCAAGGCGGCGGCGCGGGCAAGGTCATGGCCGAATGGATCACGCAAGGTGAAACGGAGTGGGACATGTGGGATGTCGACCCGCGCCGCTACACCGCCCATGCCGATCACGACTACACTCTCGCCAAGGCGCTTGAGACCTATGGCCATGAATATGCGATGCATTTCCCGCATCACGCATGGCCCGCCGGGCGCGACAAGAAGCTGTCGCCGCTGCACGACCGTTTGCGCGACGCGGGCGGTCAGATGGGGGCCTACAACGGGTGGGAGCGGGCGAATTGGTTCGCCAAACCCGGTGATGACACCGCCGAGGCCGCGACCCAGACATGGGACCGGGACGGCCCGTGGGCGGCGCGGGTCCGTGAGGAGGTCGCGGCGGTGCGCGACCATGCGGGCGTGCTCGATCTACCGGGGTTCTCGCGTTTTGCGCTTGCGGGGCCGGGGGCGGCGGAATGGCTGCGGGGCCGGATTGCGGGGGCGCTTCCCAAGGTCGGGCGGATGACGCTGGGCTATTTCCCCGACAGCCGGGGCCGGGTGCTGACCGAGATGTCGATCCTGCGCCATGCTGAGGATGACTTCACCCTGATCACCGCCGCTCCCGCGCAATGGCATGACTATGAATTGCTGCGCGATGCGTTGCCCCAAGAAGGCGAGATCAGCCTGACGGATCGAACCGATGCGGTCTCGACCCTGATCCTATGCGGCCCGAAATCCCGCGCCCTGCTGGCGCCGCTGGCCCCGGAGGCCGATCTGGCGCTGCCGTGGCTCAGCCATCAAGAGGCGTCGGTAAAGGGCAAGCCTGCGCTGCTCGCCCGGGTCTGTTTCGCGGGCGAGTTGGGCTGGGAAATCCACGCGGCCCCCGAAGACATGCCCGCGATCTATGACGCGGTCATCGCGGGCGGGGCCACGCGCTTTGGGATGTTCGCGCTCAATTCCATGCGCCTGGAAAAGGGGTATCGAACGTGGAAGGGAGATCTCTCGCAGGAGTATACGTTGTTAGAGGCCGGATTGGACCGTTTCCTGCGTCTTGATAAGCTGGAGGCATTTCCGGGGAAGGAGGCGCTGATCGCCGAACGGGACGCAGGGCCGCGGCGCCGCTTCGTGACGCTGGTGGTCGAAGGCAACCCGCAAGATGCGCCGCCGATGGCCACGCTGCGCCTGAATGGAGGTGCCGTGGGCGAGGTGACCAGTGGCGGCTATGGTTACCGGGTCGATGCCTCTATCGCCCTCGGCGTCGTGCGGGCCGAGGCTGCCGTGCCGGGCACTGAACTTACCGTCGAAATCTATGGCCAAAGCTACCGCGCCACGGTGCAGCCCGACACCCCGCTTTGGGACCGCGAAAACACGCGCATCCGCGCGCAGGAGGTCTGAGATGGGACAGCTGCCTTCCAAGGCCCGCGCGGTGATCATTGGCGGTGGCGTGATCGGCTGTTCGGTCGCCTATCATCTAACAAAGCTCGGCTGGACCGATGTGGTACTGCTGGAGCGCAAACAACTGACCTCCGGCACTACATGGCACGCGGCGGGGCTGATCGCGCAGCTGCGCGCGACGCAGAACATGACGCGGCTGGCGAAATACTCCCAAGAACTCTACAGCGCGTTGGAGGGGGAAACCGGGGTCGCCACCGGCTTCAAACGCGTGGGCTCGATCACCGCCGCCCTGACGCCCGCGCGGCGCGAGGAGATCTTGCGTCAAGCCGCCATGGCCCGCGCCTTTGGCGTCGAGGTCGAAGAGATCACCCCCGAAGAGGTCTGCGCGAGATACCCCCATGTGAAGACCGAGGGCATGACCGGCGCGGTCTATTTGCCGAAAGACGGGCAGGGCGATCCGGCCAATATTGCGCTGCTTGGCCAAGGGCGCCGGGCGCGTGGCGCGGTGGTGGCCGAGCGGGTCAGGGCGACGGGGGTCGCCCGCGCGGGGCGTCGGATCACGGCGGTGGACTGGGCCGGGGAGGATGGCAGCAGGGGCCGGATCGAGGCCGAACATGTCATCAACTGCGCGGGCATGTGGGGGCGCGAGCTGGGCCGGATGCTGGGCAGCAACGTGCCGCTGCAAGCCTGTGAGCATTTCTATATCGTCACCGAGGCTGTGCCGGGCTTGCACGAGTTGCCGGTGCTGCGCATCCCCGATGAATACGCCTATTACAAAGAGGATGCGGGGAAGATCCTGCTCGGCGCTTTCGAACCCGTGGCCAAACCTTGGGCGCTGGACGGCATCCCCGAAAATTTCGAGTTCGATCAATTGCCCGAGGATTTCGACCATTTCGAGCCGATCCTCGAGATGGCGGTCAAACGGCTGCCGCTGCTCGCGGAGGCGGGAATTCATACCTTTTTCAACGGCCCCGAAAGTTTCACCCCCGACGATGCCTATCACCTCGGTCAAGCGCCCGAGATGGACAATGTCTGGGTCGCCGCCGGGTTCAATTCCATCGGCATCCAATCGGCAGGTGGGGCGGGCATGGCGCTGGCGCAGTGGATGGAGGACGGGCAGAAACCCTTCGATCTGGGCGATGTGGACATCGCGCGGATGCAGCCGTTTCAGGGCAACAAGACCTATCTGGCGGAACGGTCGACCGAAACGCTGGGGCTGCTCTATGCCGATCACTTCCCCTACCGCCAGAAGGCTACTGCGCGGGGCATTAGGCGCAGCCCGCTCCATGCGCATCTGCTGGAGCATGGCGCGGTCATGGGCGAATTCGCAGGCTGGGAGCGGGCCAATTGGTTCGCCGATCCCGGGCAGCCGCGCGAATATCGCTATGGCTGGGGCCGGCAGAATTGGTTCGACAATCAAGCCGCCGAACATGCCGCCATCCGCGCGGGCGTGGGGCTTTACGATATGTCGTCTTTCGGCAAAATCCGCGTCGAGGGGCCAGAGGCCGAGGCTTTCATAAACCACGTCTGCGGCGCGCAGATGGCGGTGCCGGTGGGCAAGATCGTCTATACCCAGTTCCTCAACCCTCGCGGCGGGATCGAGGCGGATGTCACCGTGACCCGGCTGAGCGAGACCGCCTATCTCGTCGTCACCCCGGCGGCGACGCGGCTGGCGGATGAGACATGGCTGCGCCGCCATGCTGGCGACCGGATGGTGGTGATCACCGATGTTACGGCGGGTGAGGCGGTGCTCGCGATTATGGGGCCGAAGGCGCGAGAGGTCTTGCAGGCGGTCTCTCCCAATGACTTCTCGAATGACACCCATCCCTTTGGCATGGCGCGCGAGATCGAGATCGGCATGGGCCTCGCCCGGGCGCATCGGGTGTCCTATGTGGGCGAACTGGGCTGGGAGCTTTACGTCAGCGCCGAGATGGCAGGCCATGTCTTTGAGGCGCTGATGGAAGCGGGCGCGGCTTTCGGCGTGAAACTTTGCGGTCTGCATGCGATGGACAGTTGCCGGATCGAAAAGGGCTTTCGCCACTTCGGCCATGACATCACCTGCGAGGACCATGTGCTGGAGGCGGGCTTGGGCTTTGCGGTGAAGACCGACAAGCCGGATTTCATTGGCCGCGACGCGGTGCTGCGCAAAAAGGAAGAGGGGCTGAAGCTGCGGATGCTGCAATTCCGCCTGACGGACCCCGCGCCACTGCTCTACCACGCTGAACCGATCCTGCGGGAGGGGGCGATCGTGGGCTATCTCACCTCGGGCAACTATGGCCATCACTTAGGGGGTGCGATCGGGCTGGGCTATGTGCCCTGCGCGGGCGAAAGCCCCGCCGATCTGCTGGCCTCAACCTATGAGATCGACGTGGCGGGCCGCCGGATCAGGGCCGAGGCCAGTCTGAAACCGATGTATGACCCCAGCGGGGCGCGGACCAAAAGCTAGGCCGTCGCCTTACGAAAACGCGCCCTTCGCAGGCTTATCCGCCGAGTTTTGACATAGATCAAAGCGGCGGCTTGGGGCCCATGCGATCCGTCTCCCAAAGATGAAGGGATTCGGAATATGTTCGATACGCTCAAGTTGATCGTGCTTGCGCTTATAGTGTTCTTTGCAGCACTCGGGGCGGATTGGGCGCGCGATCCGGCTTATATGGTTCACGCCCTGCTGGTCATGTTGGTGGCCGCAGGGTTGTTTTTTTGGCAGTTGCGCCGGATGCCTGTCGAGGACGCGGCGCCCGTCGCGCCTGCAGCGCCGCAGGGCTATATGGATGGCCCCATTCGCTATGGCGTCATCGCCACCGCCTTTTGGGGCGTGGTGGGGTTTTTGGTCGGCACCTTCATCGCCTTCCAACTGGCCTTTCCCGCGCTGAACATCGACTGGGCGCAGCCCTATGCCAACTTTGGCCGCCTGCGTCCGCTGCACACCAGCGCGGTGATCTTCGCCTTTGGCGGCAATGCCCTGATCGCTACGTCTTTCTACATCGTGCAGCGCACCTCTTCGGCACGGCTCTGGGGTGGGAACGCGGCTTGGTTCGTCTTTTGGGGCTATCAGCTTTTCATCGTTCTGGCGGCCACGGGCTATCTGCTGGGGGCGACCCAATCCAAGGAATATGCCGAGCCGGAATGGTACGTCGACATCTGGCTCACCATCGTCTGGCTGGTCTACCTCGCCGTATTCTTTGGCACGATCCTGAAGCGGCGTGAGCGGCATATCTATGTCGCCAACTGGTTCTTTCTGGCCTTCATCATCACCGTGGCCATGCTGCATGTGGTCAATAACCTCGCCATCCCGGTGTCGATCTGGGGCTCCAAATCGGTGCAGGTCTTTGCGGGCGTGCAGGATGCGATGACGCAATGGTGGTACGGCCACAACGCGGTGGGTTTCTTCCTGACGGCGGGTTTCCTTGGCATGATGTATTACTTCGTGCCGAAACAGGCGGGCCGTCCGGTTTATAGCTACAAACTGTCGATCATCCACTTCTGGGCGCTGATCTTTCTCTATATCTGGGCGGGGCCGCACCACTTGCATTACACCGCTTTGCCCGATTGGGCGGCGACGCTGGGGATGGTGTTCTCGATCATCCTGTGGATGCCAAGCTGGGGCGGCATGATCAACGGGCTGATGACGCTCGAAGGCGCGTGGGACAAGATCCGCACCGATCCGATCATCCGCATGTTCGTGGCCTCGCTCGCCTTCTACGGCATGTCCACCTTCGAAGGGCCGATGATGTCGATCCGCGCGGTGAACAGCCTCAGCCACTACACCGACTGGACCATCGGCCATGTGCATTCCGGCGCGCTTGGTTGGAACGGGCTCATCACCTTTGGTGCGCTCTACTTCCTCACCCCGCGGCTCTGGGGCCGGGCGCAGATGCACTCCATGGCGGCGATCAACCTGCACTTCTGGCTCGCGACCCTTGGGATCGTGCTCTACGCCGCGTCGATGTGGGTCTCGGGCATCATGGAGGGGCTGATGTGGCGTGAGGTCGATGCCAATGGCTTCCTCGTCAACAGCTTTGCCGACACCGTCGAAGCGAAATTCCTAATGTATGTGGTCCGTGGTCTGGGCGGGGTTCTCTACCTCGCGGGCGGTGCGGTGATGGTCTGGAACATGTGGATGACCATCCGCGCCCCGCAAGCCCGCCCCGTCACCGTCGCCCTGCCAGCGGAGTAAGATCAATGGCCAAGAACCCCCACAGCCCCAATTATGACCCCGCTGACGACCCGAAAGTCGTGACCGCTAGCGAAGGCCTGAAGAAGGGCAAAATTCCTAACGAACTGCCGCCCGAGACGGAGGCCATCACCTTTCACCAGCGGTTCGAGCGCAACGCGACACTGCTGCTGATCGCCTCGCTCGGGGTGGTGAGCATCGGCGGGATCGTCGAAATCGCGCCGCTCTTTTGGCTGGAGAATACTATCGAAGAGGTCGAGGGCATGCGCCCCTATTCGCCGCTGGAACTGGCGGGGCGCGAGATCTATGTGCGCGAGGGCTGCTACGTCTGCCACAGCCAGATGATCCGCCCGATGCGCGATGAGACGGAGCGTTACGGCCACTACAGTCTCGCCGCCGAGTCGATGTATGACCACCCGTTTCAATGGGGCTCCAAACGCACCGGGCCGGATCTGGCGCGCGTCGGCGGGCGCTATTCGGATGAGTGGCATGTCGATCACCTGATGGACCCGCAATCGGTGGTGCCGGAAAGCGTCATGCCGAAATACGCCTTTCTGATGGACGCCAAACTTGAGCCTGAGGATGTGACCGATCTGGTCGCCACCCACCGCACGGTCGGCGTGCCCTATAATGATGAAATGATCGCAAATGTCCGTGGCGATTTCCGGGTGCAGGTCGACCCTTTCGGCGATTACGACGGGCTGTTGGAACGCTACCCCGGCGCGCAGGTGCGCAACTTCGACGGCCAGCCGGGGGTGAGCGAGATGGATGCCCTGATCGCCTATCTGCAAATGCTCGGAACGCTGGTCGATTTCTCGACCTTCGTGCCTGACGCCAGCCGCTGAGGAGACCGCAATGGACACCTATTCTTTCCTGCGTGAACTGGCTGATAGCTGGGCGCTGTTGATCCTGACGCTGATCTTTCTGGGCGTCATTGCTTGGGCCTTTCGCCCCGGCTCGCGCGCCCTGCACGACGATGCCGCCGCCGTCCCGTTTCGCAACGACGACCCCGATCAAGCCCGCAATGACGGAGCCCGCACATGACCGATAAACGCAAGATCGACCCCGCCACCGGGACCGAGACCACAGGCCACAGTTGGGACGGGATCGAAGAGCTGAACACGCCGCTGCCGCGCTGGTGGCTCTGGACCTTCTATGCCACCGTCGTCTGGGGCGTGATCTATACCATCCTTTATCCCGCCTGGCCGATGGTCTCAGGCGCGACGGCGGGGCTGCTCGGCTATTCCACCCGTGGCGAAGTCGCTGCCGAGATTGCGCGGGTGGACCTGTCGAATGCCGACTTGACCGAAAGCCTCGTCAACGTCGATCTGGCGGTGCTGAAGGACAACGAAGAGCTGCACCGTTTCGCGACACAGGCCGGGCGCTCGGTCTTTGCGGCCAATTGCTCGCAATGCCACGGCGCGGGGGCAGGGGGGGTGGTGGCCTCGGGCTATCCCAACCTTCTGGACGATGACTGGCTTTGGGGCGGCACGATGGAGGATATCGCCTATACCGTGCGCCATGGCATCCGCAACGAGGATGACCCCGACGCGCGTTTCTCGGAGATGCCGCCGTTTGATTGGATGGAGGAGGCCGAGCTCGACGCCACCGTGCATTTCGTGCGCAGCCTTTCGGGGCTTGAGCATGACGCAGGCGCAGCGCTGGCGGGGGCAGAGGTCTATGCCGACAACTGTAGCGCCTGCCATGGGGAGCGTGGCCTCGGCGACCGTGAGATGGGCGCGCCCAACCTTGCCGATGCGATCTGGCTGCGCGGCGGCAGCCATGAGGCGATCCTGCGGCAACTCAAAGCGCCGCGCATGGGGGTGATGCCGCCGTGGCAGGCCCGTCTGGGCGAGGCCGAGGTCCGCGCCGTGACCGCCTATGTCCACGGTCTGGGCGGCGGCGAGGCTGCGGTCGATGCCGAGGGTGCCGCTGCCGACTAAACCGGTACGACAAATAATCTGCGGATTGATGCAGATCAAAGCGGCCTGCGCCCCACGGGTGTAGGCCGCAAGACGTAAACTCGGAGCCTACTGCCCATGTCCAACGCCGCCCCCCC
>NZ_SZNL01000016.1:63832-71092 GCF_005068605.1 Sulfitobacter sp. 15WGC
CGCCCCCCCCGCTTTTCGCCGCCCGCGAGCCGATCTTTCCCCGCCGGGTCAGCGGGTTCTTTCGTTGGTTGAAATGGGTGATCCTGATCCTCACGCTGGGGGTCTATTACATCACCCCGTGGATCCGCTGGGACCGGGGGCCGAACCTGCCGGACCAAGCGGTTCTGGTCGATCTTGCGAACCGGCGCTTTCATTTCTTCTGGATCGAGATTTGGCCGCATGAATTCTACTTCGTGGCGGGGCTACTGATCATGGCGGGGCTGGGGCTGTTCCTCTTCACCTCCGCTCTGGGGCGGGTTTGGTGTGGCTATGCCTGCCCGCAGACCGTCTGGTCCGATCTCTTCATGACCGTGGAGCGTTGGATCGAAGGCGACCGCAACGCGCGTATCCGTCTGCACAACGCCCCCTGGAGCCTGCGCAAGGCGCGGCTGCGGGGGGCGAAATGGGTGGTCTGGCTGTTGATCGCGGTGGCGACAGGCGGGGCTTGGGTCTTTTACTTTGCCGATGCGCCAAGTCTGGCGCGTGACCTCGTGACCCTGCAAGCCGCCCCCGTGGCCTATGCCACCATCGCCGTGCTGACGGCCACGACCTTCATCTTTGGCGGTTTCATGCGCGAACAGGTCTGCATCTACATGTGCCCTTGGCCCCGTATCCAAGGCGCGATGATGGACCCCGGCACACTGACCGTCGGCTACCGCAAATGGCGGGGCGAGCCGCGGGGCAAGGGCGGGGTGAAGCGCCAGAAAGCGGCGGCAGAGGCGATCGGCAGCGGCGATGCGGTGGCCCGCTATGGTGCGGCGCTCGACAAAAACACCGCGGGCGACCGCCAATCGCGGGACGGCGAGGTTTTGGGCGATTGCATTGATTGCAACGCCTGTGTCGCGGTCTGCCCGATGGGGATCGACATCCGCGAAGGCCAGCAGATGGAATGTATTACCTGCGCGCTCTGCATCGACGCCTGCGACGATGTGATGGCCAAGATTGGCCGACCGCGCGGGCTGATCGACTATCTCGCGCTGGATGATGAGCCGCCCACCGCGCCCAAGGAAAGCGCCGCCGTGGCGGGCTTTGCGGAAGCGCCTGCCGGTGACGTCGCCGGGGCCACTGCGCCGCCCTGGCAGCCCAAGCCGCTTTGGCAGCATGTCTTCCGCCCGCGTACCTTAATCTATACCGCCGCTTGGGCCGCCATTGGTGTGGCGCTTGTCGTGGCGCTCTTCATCCGGCCCGAGATCGACATGACCGTGGCGCCGGTGCGCAATCCGACCTTCGTCACCCTCTCGGACGGGTCGATCCGCAACGCCTATGACATCCGCCTGCGCAACAAACATGGGGAGGCACGGGATTTCCGGCTGTCTCTCGCCGGAGACCGCGGTTTGGACCTCAGCGTCGAGGGGGCGGCGGGCTCGGTGGTTTCCGTGCCCGCAGACACCACCCGCCTGCAACGGGTCTATGTCATCGCCCTGCCGCAGAGTGACGCCGCCACCGCGCCGCGCAGCGATCTGCGGTTCTGGGTCGAAGACGTCCGCTCGGGCGAGCGGGCCTTTGGTGACACGATTTTCAACGGAAAGGACAGCCAATGACCGCAGCGCAATTGCAACGGGGGCGCCCCCTGACAGGCTGGCATGTGCTGGCGATCTTCGTGGGCGGGTTTTCCATCATCATCGCGGTGAACCTCGCGCTCGCTTTCAACGCGGTGCGCACCTTCCCGGGCAAGGAAACCGAATCGAGCTACGTCGCCTCGCAAAATTTTGACAGCGACCGCGCGGCGCAAGAAGCGCTCGGCTGGGCGGTGCAGACCGAGTTGACGGGGGATGCGCTCCGCTTGGCGGTGCAGGATGCCAATGGCGTGGTGCAGCCCGAGATCATCGCGGCGACATTGGGCCGGGCGACCACCGTGGCGGATGACATGACACCCGACTTCGCCTGGGATGGCCATGCGTGGACCGCGCCCGTTACCGCAGGCCCCGGCAACTGGAACCTGCGGATCGAGATGCGCGCCGCCGATGGCACGCTCTTTCGCCGCCGCATTCCTTTGCAGGTGAGACGATGACCGTCGCCGCCTGTCCCGGCTGTATCGCAGGCACCCCCTCGGCCGAGGCCGCGGCGCAGCACATTGCGGAGAACGACAAGGCCATCCATCTCGCCCTGCCGCAGATCCGTTGCGCGGCCTGTATTGCGGGGGTCGAGGGGGTCTTGGCCCGCTTGCCCTCGGTCAAAGCCGCGCGGGTGAACCTTGGGGCCAAACGGGTGCGGATCGTGCTGAGCCCCGGGTATGACGCCAGCGCCGCGCTTCAGGCGTTGAACGACGCGGGCTTTGAGGCACATGAGCTGGACGCGACCGCCCTGCGGCCTGCGGGGGATGACACGGGCCGCCGTCTGTTGGCCCGCGCCGCCGTGGCGGGCTTTGCCATGATGAATGTGATGGCGGTCTCCGTCGCGGTCTGGTCCGGAGCGGGCGATATCACGCGCGAAATGTTTCACTGGGTCTCTGCCGCCATCGCGTTGCCCGCCTTGGCCTTTTCGGCGGTGCCCTTCTTCGCCTCGGCATCGATCGCCCTGCGGGCGGGCCGAATGAATATGGATGTGCCGATTGCGCTGGCGATCCTGCTGGCGGCGGCAACCTCGCTTTATGAGACTTTCGCCGCCACCGGGGCGCATACTTGGTTCGATGCGGCGCTCTCGCTGACCTTTTTCCTGCTGGTGGGCCGCTATCTAGAGCATCGCGCGCGGGCCACAGCACGTTCCGCCGCGGCGGAGTTAACGGCGCTGGAACTGCCCCGCGCGACCCGTCTGACCGCGACGGGGCGTGAGACGGTGGACGTCAGCGCCCTGATGCCCGATGACCGCATCGCCCTCGCTGCCGGGGCGCGCGCGCCGGTGGATGGCATCGCCTTGGGCGCGGTGATGGTGGACCGCTCCGCCCTGACCGGAGAGGCCGACCCCGTCGCGGTGGCGACGGGCGGCCGATCTGCGCGGGCGAGGTAATCCTTGGCACGCCGCTGACCTTAAGGGTCGCCCGCCGGGCCGAGGACAGCACCCTGCGCCGCCTTGCGGCTTTGGTCGAGGTCGCTGAGACCGGCAAACACCGCTACAGCGGGATCGCCGACCGCGCCGCGCGGCTTTACGCGCCGGTGGTGCATGGGCTGGCGGCGCTGGCTTTCGTGGTCTGGTGGGCGCTGACGGGGGACCTTTATCACGCGATTGCGGTGGCCACGGCGACGCTGATTATCACATGCCCTTGCGCGCTGGCGCTGGCCATTCCGGCGGTGACGGCGGCGATGACCGGGCGTTTGTTCCGCGCGGGCGTGTTGCTGAAATCCCCCACGGCGTTGGAGCGTTTGGCCGAGATCGACACGGTTCTCTTCGACAAGACCGGCACGTTGACCGAAGGCGTCGCGCGGCTGCCCGCGCTTGATGCAGAGGCGGCATCGGTCGCGCTTGCCCTCGCGCAGGCGTCTGACCACCCCGCCTCGCGCTCCTTGGCGGCGGCGTTGCAGGGGCAGATGCCCGCCGATCTGCGCGACCTGCAAGAGGTGCCGGGCGAGGGCGTCTGCGGCCTTTGGCACGGGGCGCTGGTCTCTCTGCGTCGCGGGCAGGAAGGGCCGGAACTGTATCTGCCGGACCGCTCTATTCCCTTGCCCCTGTCCGAGACGCCCCGCGTCGGGGCGGCGGAAGTCGTCAGCGCCCTGCGCGGGCGTGGGATGGAGGTGGCGATGGTCACCGGCGATACCGCGCAGCGTGCAGAAGTATTGGCCGAAACCCTCGGGATCGCCACGGTTCATGCCGCCGTTCGGCCTGAGGATAAGGCCGGTCTGGTTCGCGACATGGCTGCGCGGGGCAAGCGGGTGCTCATGGTGGGCGACGGGCTGAATGACACGGCGGCGCTTGCGGGGGCGCATGCCTCTCTCGCGCCTGCTACGGCGCTGGATGCCGCGCGGGTCGCCTCAGACGGGGTGATGCTGGGCGGTGATCTTTCGGCGGTCGCCGATACCCTGCGGCTGGCCCGCCGGGCGCGCAGCCGTATTCGCCAGAACCTCGGGCTGGCTGCCGCCTATAACGCGGTCGCCATCCCGGTGGCGGTCATGGGCTTCGCCACCCCGCTGATGGCGGCGGCGGTGATGTCTTCCTCGTCTATCCTCGTGGTTTTGAATGCGGTGCGCCGATGAATATCCTGATCGTTCTCATCCCCGTCTCCGTCTGTCTTGGCGCGGCGGGGCTTGCGGCCTGTCTCTGGACGCTGCGCAATGGGCAGTACGATGACCTCGAAGGAGACGCGGCGCGGATTTTGCTGGAGAATGGCGCGCCTAATGGGGACACCCAACAGCGCGATTCCGAAAAGGCGACCTAGAAACGCAAAACGCGGGCCGAGACCCGCGTTTTCTTAGCTCAATAGAAGACTGCTGTCAGTCGGCAGCCTGTGAGGCCGAGATGAGCGCGTCCATATCCTTGATCAGCACGGTCTGAGAGGTTTCGAGCGCGATGATATCTTGCTTGCGCAGGCGGGTCAGGGTGCGGCTCACCGTCTCAATCGTCAGGCCGAGGAAATCCGCGATGTCGCTGCGGGTCATCGGCAGGGCGCAGGTGGTGTAATTGCCGATCGGCCTGCCGGTGCGCTCCGCCAGCGTGATGAGGAAGGAGGCAACCTTTTCCAGCGCAGATTTGCGCGCCAGCATCATGAAGTGATCCTGCATCGCCGAAATCTCACGCAGGGCGGCGTTCAACAGCCGTTTATGCGTCTCGTGATCCCCCTCGAAATCGTCGAGCGCATGGCGGCGGTGGGCGATCACCTCTGCCGTCTGGATCGCCTCGCAATCGCTGTGATGGAGCGCGCCATTGGGAAAGCCGATGATGTCGCCGGGCAGGCCAAAGGCGATGACCTGCCGCCGCCCGTTGTCGAGCACGCGGGTCAGGCGAAAGACGCCCGAGGTGATCTCATAGATATGGTTGGCGATATCGCCCTCGCGAAACAGATGGCTGCCGACCGCCTGCCGCCTGCGCGGCGATTGCGCGGCGGGGGTGCGGGAGCAAAGCTGCGCCTCGGGCACTTTGGTTGCGGGGGTGAACTCATTGGATAGCGTCACGTACATGCGATCGTCCTTTCTGCGGCGCCGTCACATTCTCAAGCGCATGTCGCAGAACGACCTTTGGTCTCGTATCCATTTGTAACGCTTTGTCGCAGGGAATGGCGTGGCGGGTGGTGCTCGCTTGGGTTGCGGATTATACAAACGCAACTTTTGGGGTGATGGGCGTGACCGCGAAGAAGATCCTTGTTGTTGATGACGATGCCAAGATCCGGACGCTTCTGAGGCGCTGCCTTGAAAGCGACGGCTACCTTGTGACCGAGGCGCATGACGCGCAGAGCGTGGGCGCGGCCTTCGCGGCGGAGGCATTCGATCTGGTGACCTTGGATCTGAACCTCGGCGCGGAGGACGGGCTGGACATCGCGCGCGACCTTCGCCGCGATCATGACGTGCCGATCTTCATGGTGACGGGCAAGGACGATGTGATCGACCGCGTTGTCGGGCTGGAGCTGGGCGCGGATGACTATCTGACCAAACCCTTCCATGTGCGTGAGGTCTTGGCCCGCGTCAAATCCGTCCTGCGGCGAAGCGGCAAACGCGAGGCGGAGACGCCCGCGCCGCAAAGCGCCGACCCTTGGCTTGCGCTCGACGGGTTGAAGATCAACCTCGACCGGATGCTGCTGGTGGGCCGGAACGGGCAGGAGGGGGATCTGACCACGGCTGATTTCAAACTCTTGGCCGCCTTTGTGAACCACGCGAAAAAACCCTTGTCACGCGACCGGTTGATGGATCTGATCGACGGGCAGAATTGGGCGCCCTTGGACCGCACCATCGACAACCAAGTGGCACGGCTGCGCAAGAAGGTCGAGCGTGATCCGGCGCGTCCGCTATTGATCAAAACGGTGCGCGGGGTGGGCTATGTGTTGACCGAAAGCCCCACCGCCACCTCGGTTTAATCCTGTAACAAGGCGCGAAACGCTTCGGCCAGATCCGCTTGCCTATAGGGTTTGCGTAAGAGGGAGAAGGCATGGCTCTCTTCCTCGCCGCGCAGGACGTTTTCGGAAAAGCCCGAGGTGATCAATATCCGCAGATCGGGCATTTCCGCCGCGACCCGTTTGGCCAGCGCATGGCCCGACAACTCCCCCGGCATCACCAGATCGGTAAAAACCACGTCGATGTCATCGCGGTCTTGCAGGATGTCCCAAGCCGCATCGCCGGTGGTCGCCGTAACGCAGTCGAACCCCAGCGACTCCAGCCGTCGCTCCGACAGGCGCAGGACCATCGGGTCATCCTCGACCAGCAGCACGCGCAGGCCGGTGCCGATCCCGGCGTGCTGCTCTGGCGCGTCGCTGGAGGCCGTCCGCGCGCTGGTGCTGTCCACGAGGGCGGGGAAATAGAGGCTGATCGTCGTGCCCTTGCCCAATTCGCTGTAGATCGCGATATGCCCGCCGGATTGCTTGATGAAGCCGTAAACCATCGACAGGCCCAGCCCCGTGCCTTGGCCGACCGGTTTGGTCGAGAAAAACGGCTCCATCGCGCGGGTGCGGGTCTCAGCAGACATGCCTTCGCCCGTGTCCGCGATCGACAGGCGGATGTAGTTGCCCATGTCGATGCCGATTTCTTGTGCGACATAGGTGTCGTCGAGCTGCATGTTGCGGGTTTCCAGCGTGATTTTACCGCCCGAAGGCATGGCGTCTTGGGCATTGAGCGCGATGTTGAGCACGGCAGTCTGAAGCTGGGTGGCGTCGACCTTGGCCAGCCAAAGATCCTCGGCAAAGCCCGTCTCGACCGCGATATGCGCGCCGATGGTACGTTTGAGCATCGCCACGGCTTTTGAGACTTCGGCGTTAAGGTCGATCTCCGCCGCGTTCAAAGTTGTCTTGCGGGCAAAGACCATCAGGCGCGAGGTGAGGTCCGCGCCGATCTCTGCCGCCTCCAACGCGTCCGAGATCAGCGCGCCGCTTTTGGCCGAGGTTTCCGACATCTCCAGCAGTTCCAGATTGCCAATCACGACCGTCAGAAGGTTGTTGAAATCATGCGCGATGCCGCCGGTCATCTGGCCGATGGCATCCATCCGTTGCGAGCGGGCGCTGGCCTCCTCGGCGGCTTTTCGGCGCGACAGATCGTGCATAATGCCGACAAAGGCGACCTCGCCCGAGATATCGGCGCGGCCCACGGAAAGATGCAGCGGGAAGACACTGCCATCGGCGCGCAGCCCTTCCACGTCGCGGCCCACGCC
>NZ_SZNL01000016.1:71191-83187 GCF_005068605.1 Sulfitobacter sp. 15WGC
CGGCGCGACAGATCGTGCATAATGCCGACAAAGGCGACCTCGCCCGAGATATCGGCGCGGCCCACGGAAAGATGCAGCGGGAAGACACTGCCATCGGCGCGCAGCCCTTCCACGTCGCGGCCCACGCCGATGATGCGTTTCTCTCCGGTCTCGAGATGGTGGCGCAGGAAGCCGTCATGTTGAACGGCCATGTCTCCCGGCATCAGCATGCGCACGTTTTGCCCTACCAAATCCTCAACCGGATGGCCGAAGAGCGTGGCCGCCGCCTTGTTCACCCGCAGGATATTGCCCGCGTGATCCGCCACCACCATGGCATCGACGGCGGCGTCCAGAAGGGCCAGCAGAACGGGGCTTTCGTCGTTGATCTTCATGCGAGGGTTCCGTCTGTAGGGGCTGCGGGGCAGGGCATCCGATAGCGTGAGAGGGGGCGGGGGCGCAATGCAGGGCGGGGGCGCGCTAAGTGCCCGAGGGCTGTCTCCCGAACCACGCCTGTCCTACCACTGGATCGCTTCCAAATAGTCGAGCAGATTGGCGAAATCGGTTTCCAGCACCTCCCCATCCGCGCCGCCATTGGGGTAGACGTGGCGCAGGCCAACGGCGGAGAAGTCCGGCATGGGTGAGGCGGGGTCGTCTTTTGCAAGCTGGCCCATGACAAAGCGGCTGACAAACTCGCGCGGGAAGTAGCCGTCGTTGCGCTGTTTCAGCCCGGCCAAATCCGGCGGCACCACATCCAGATGCAAGGACATCGGACCGCCGCCTTCGCCCTGCGCCCCGTGGCAGGCGGCGCATTCCTTAGCATAGACCCGCTGCCCCGCGCGCACCCGGTCGGTGTCGCCAGAGGACCCCTCCGAACAGCCGGAGAGGAGGGCGCAGGATAGCCCGGCGAGGGTAGCGAGGTGAGGGCGCATAGGGGGTCCTTTCGATGGGCTTTAGTGCGACAGAAGCACAGGAAAGGCGCTTTGTTCAATCAGGCTGCGGGTCGTGCCGCCAAAAACCATCTCGCGCAGGCGGGAGTGGTCATAGGCGCCCATGACGATCAGATCGGCCCCGGTTTCTTTGGCGCGTTTCAGGATGGCGGTGCCAATGTCCTCGCCTCCGCTGGCATATTGCTGCACGGCAACGTTGCAGCCTTGGTGGGTCAGCCAAGCGGCGACATCGGTACCGGGGTTTTCCCCGTCATAGGCCGAGATCGAGACCGGGTCGAAAAGCGCCACGGTAACCTCCCGCGCATTGCGCAGGATTGGCAGAGCGGCGCGGGTCGCTCGCGTGGCGGGAATGCCCGCTTTCCATGCGACGAAGACCGATTGCGGGGTCAAAGCCACCTTGGCCTGCGCGGTGTTGAGCAAAACGGGCGCGGCGGACTCGAAGAGGGCGGCATGGACGATGTCCTCGAACAGGCGCTTGTCTTCGCGCAAGTCCGTGCCGATAAGCACCGCGTCACAGGTCAGCCCCGCCCGCGCCACCGTGTTGCGTAAGGCGGAGGCATCGCCACAAACCGCGCGCACATCCGCGCTGGCGCCTTGGTCGGTGAGATACAGGGAAAATTCCGCGCGCTGTTTTTCGACCGCCTCGCGGGCCGCGTCCACATCCGCCTGCCAGCCCGCGGGGAGGGAATAAGTGCTGAGTTCGCCCACCCCCATCGAATAGACCGGGACGGCAGGGGTTTCGCTGAGCAGAAGAACGATCAGATGCGCGCCCCGGGTCTGCGCCTCGCGGGCGAGGGCCTCTAGCTGATTGGGCCGGGCATCGACCCCCAGCACGACTGTGATTGTAGCATTTTGCATGGCGACGCTCCTCATGTGACCCCGGCCATTATGGGGCGGGCGGGGCGCGGCTGCATTGATCTGGATCAAGCGGGAGGAGGACTGCGGAAAGAACCGTAGGCGGCAAGCGCCGGAAAAGGGTATCGCCCCCGCACAAAGGGGGGCGATACCTGCGTCAGTTAAAAGCTGATCGACGCGGTCAGGCTGACAGTGCGGCCCGGTTCGGTCAAGGGCACCACATTGGCAAGCCCAAGCCCATCGGAACTGCGGCTTGCATAGGTCGCGTCGAACAGGTTCTGCACGTCCATGCGCAGGTTCAGGTTCTCCATCCGCCGCGGTTTGTATTCCGCGTAGAGATTGACCACCTCATAGCTGTCGAGCGACACATCGGTATCGTCGTTCTCCAAGGCGATCTGCGCGGTCGCCCCGATGCGCCACTCCTCGGTCACGTCATAGCCCGCTTCGAAGCCAAAGATATGGCCAACTGGACGGCCAAGGTAATAGGCGGTCGTAGCGGTTGTCGCGTCGTTGGTTTGCACATCGGCATAGGTGTAGTTCAAGGTCGCGAAGCCGCGCGCGCCGGTATAGGTGACCGACCCGTCGAAGCCGCGCGATGTCAGATCGTCCACTGCACCGCGTGCACCGCTTGAGGGCAGAACGGCGTTGATGTCTTCGATCTCAGTGTCGAAGAGCGCGCCTTTGACCGCCCAAGGGCCGCTGTCGTAACGCAGGCCAAGACGCACCGCATTGGCGCGCGAGGTGGTGAAGCCGTCATAATTCCACGGGGTGCGGAAGTTGACCAATGCAGCCTCACCCAACTCATAACCGCCCCAGCTGGAGGCGGCCCCGGCGTTGAGGGTCCATTGATCGTTCAAGACGTAATCGACAGAGCCGTTGAGGCTGGCGCCGCTGGCGTCAAAATCGCTCCCATCGGCGCCTTCGAAGGACGCCCAGTCATAGCGTCCGCCGTAGGATACGGAGATGCGGTCCGACAGATCCTGCCGTGCCTGTGCGAAGATACCGATGTTGCTAAGCTCTTCGCGGCCGCTCGAACTGCGCGGGCTGACCGTGTTGTCATAGCCTTCGGCGCTTTCGTCAAAGAAATCGACACCGACATTGACGCTGCCGTTGCGGAGCGTGAACTCGTTGCTGAGCACACCGCTGAGGCTTTTGTTCACACCATAAAGCGAGCCTACGTCCATCGCCTGCTCGTTGTAGCTGAGCTGCGCATAGGGCGCCCAGATGCCCGAGGGGTTCTCGTCTTCATAGGTCAGGCTATAGGATGTGCGTTGCGACAGCGCTTCATAAAGCACCGTGTCGCGCCCGATCACATCGGCAAAGTCGGGGCGGATGAAGCCACCCTGAGATGCGCGCAGGCCGCTGTCAGTGGTCTCAGAAGCAGAGAAGCTCAGACGTTTCCCGCTTTGGGAGGTATAGGCGAATTTCGCGATATAGTCGGTCAGGTCCGCCCGCGTGCCGGTGATGGTGCTGCCCGAGCCGTCATCATAATCGTCGCCCGTCGCCCGGGTGCCGCTCAGCAGATAATCGAAACCGTCGTTCTGCCCGAAGAGGGTCAGGGTGTTGCGGAACCCTTGGCCATTGCTGCCATAGGACAGCGTGTAGCGACCTCCAAAGGGATCATCCCCGTCCAGCAAATCGCGGGCGTCTTTGGTGGTATAGGCGATAGAGCCCGCCAGCGCGTTTGGTCCCTGATCCGCCGGGGCAAGCCCCGCGCTGACCTCAACGGATTTCAGCAAGGCCGGATCCAGCAGGACGTTGCCGGTATGGTGGAAGGCCGATTTGTTCTGTCGCGCACCATCGATGGTGACGGAAAGCAGGCTTTCCTCGATCCCGTTCACATAGACCTTCTGCGCGATCGGCGCGCCGCCGCTGGCAGTGATCGCGGATTCGCCGGCAAAGACATCGGCCACGGTCGCCGGGTTGCGCTGTTCGATTTCGGTTTCGGTGATCTCGTCATTGCCCAAAACGGCCTGTGCGGCTGAGGTCTGAATGCGCAGCACGCCGAGATCGAAGGCGGTGTCGTCTTGCGCATAGGCGAGAGTGGCGGTCGAGCACATCAGCCAAGAGAGCGCGACGCGCTTGGCGGTAGTGGTTTTCATTTTATTGTCCCTTGTAGAAATCCTTGGCTGGCTGGGACTCATGAAACCGCTTGCTCGCTCTGCGCGGATAGTTGCGTCAATCCGCCGAAATGTTCAAGGCGCGGATTTGGCTAAAGCGGGAGGGGGGCGGCTGCGGCGTTGGATTTCTACGCGGGTGCTTGGTCTTTAAGCAGATCGGTTTGGAGGACAGTGACGTCGCGGCTTGCGCGGCGACTGACCATCGTCTTCGTATCGGGCGAAATAAGCACCACGCCCAAGGCGTTAGTGGCGGAGAGACAGGGATTCGAACCCTGGGACCCCGTGAAGGGTCAACGGTTTTCGAGACCGCCCCGTTCGACCACTCCGGCACCTCTCCGCGGGGGTCTGGGGGGTCCGTTTAGTCGCCTTTTCCAGCAGTGGCAAGAGGGGTTTTGCGCATCAATTGAAAGTTTGGGGATTTTCATTGCGCCGAGGCTGGTAGAGCCTAAGTTTAAAGGCAGAATTCTGCGAAAGGACCGCCCATGTTCCGCCAAAACCGAATGAGTGCAGCCCCCTTTGTCATGGCGTTGATGCTGCTCGTCGCGCTTGCCCTGCCGCTGCGGGCGGCGGATCGCGGCGCGTTGGAGCGGTTTTTGGAGGTAACCGGCTTTGACGTGGCGTTGGAGAGCATTCGCCTGTCTGCCGATTCCGCGCCTGAGATGTTGGGGCTGCAAAGCGAGGATTTCGGCTCGGAGTGGTCGCGGCTGGTGCGCGATGTTTTTGACACCGAGTTGATGCACGACATGGCGATGGATATCCTTGCCGAGACGCTCAGCGATGACCTGTTGGATCATGCCGCTGGGTTCTATGCCTCCGATCTGGGCCAGCGTTTGGTGGCGGTCGAGAATAAGGCGCATATGGCTGAGGATGATGGGCTGAAGGCCGAAAGCGGTGCCGCCATCATCGCGGGGCTTGAGCGGATCGGCTCCCCCCGGTTGGAGACCCTGCGGCGCTTGAACGTGGCCAGCGATGTCGAAGAAATTTCGGTCCGGGCCATTCAAGAGGTGCAGATTCGTTTCCTTCTGGCCGCCGCGGCGGCCGGGGTGATCGAATTGCAGATGGAAGAGCCGGACCTGCGCGGGGCGATGCGGGCGCAGGCGGATGAGCTGGGCGCGCAGATCGCCGCTAACGCGCTGGCCAACGCCGCCTATACCTATCAATCCTTCTCGGACGAAGACCTTGCCGCCTATGCCGAGGCGTTGGAGCATCCCAAGATGCAGCAAGTCTATACGCTGATGAACGCCGTTCAATATGAGATCATGGCCAACCGGTTCGAGGCCGTGGCCGCGCGGCTTGCGGCCATGCAGCCCAGTCAGGACATCTGATGCGGGCTTGGGTTTTCGCGCCGCTTCTGTGGCTTCTGGCGCTGCCTGCTTGGGCCGATGCGCGGATGACTGTGCTGGTCGACTTGTTGGAGCTTCGCCAAGCGGCGGTGATCCTCAGCGATGAAGGGCAGGCCCATGCGGAGGTGCTGAACCAAGACATTCTGGGCGGGCAGGGCGGCCCAGCCTGGCAGATGCAGGTCGAAAGCATCCACGATCCCGAGCGTATGGTCGAAATGGTCCGCCGCGCCTTAGAAGAGACGATGACGGCGGAGGAGGTCGAAAAGGCGATCGCCTTTTATTCCACCGAACTGGGGCGTCGGATCGTTGGGCTGGAGAATGCCGCCCGTGCCGCCATCGCCAAGCCTGAAATCGAGCAGATTGCGCGGGCGAACTATGGGGTGCTGGCGGGGGACGGTGATCCGCGGGTGACTTTGATCCGCCGATTGATCGACGCTTCCGATATGATCGACCGCAATGTCGGCACGGCGCTAAACAGCAATTTCCAATTCCTGCGCGGCATGCGCGATGGCGACGCGCTCAAGGACAGTGATGAAGACCTCTTGGCCGATGTTGGCGCCGATCTGGATGCGGTGACCGAAGATACCTCCGTCTGGTTGCACGCCTATATGCTGCTGGCCTATCACCCCTTGAGCAACGCCGAAATTGCGCAATATGCGGCCTTTGCCGAGACACCGGCGGGCCGGGCGCTCAACCGCGGGCTTTTCGACGGGTTCGGTCGGGCCTATGAGGATATCTCCTACGGGCTGGGGCGCGCATTGGCGCTGAACATGGTGGCCGAAAGCCTCTGACAGGCCCTAGGGGCGGGGCCAAGAAAACCTACTTGACTTGCGCCGCTATTCCGAAGATAAGCCCGCATCCCGGCGGGTAATCCGTTTTCGGGATTGTTTTTTAATGACGCCCCATGGGCGCGCTGTTCGAGGCGGATCGGCCGGAAAGCCATCCACAAACTCCCAAGCGGGTGCCACAGAACGCGGATGACAGAAAAGGAAGACGCATGTTTGCGGTCATCAAGACAGGCGGCAAGCAATACAAGGTTCAAGCAGGCGATATGCTGCGCGTTGAACGTATTGCGGCCAATGCTGGCGAAACAGTCCAGTTCAACGAAGTTCTGATGCTGGGCGGCGACAGCCCCGTGCTCGGCGCGCCCACGGTTAAAGATGCAGGCGTTCAGGCCGAAGTCGTCGATCAGATCAAAGGCGAAAAGGTCATCAACTTCGTCAAGCGCCGCCGGAAGCACTCTTCCAAGCGCACCAAGGGTCACCGTCAGAAGCTGACTCTGGTCAAGATCACCGACATCCTCGCCTCCGGCGCAGAGAAGTCGGGCGTATCCGAAGCTGTCGGCACAGGCTCCGTAAGCGCCGCCGCCGTGGCTGCCATCACCGGCAAGACCGATGAGGCTGCGCAGATCAAGAAGGCCAAGAAGGCGAAAGCCACCAAGGCCGCTCCGAAAGCCGAGAAAGCCGACCAGATGTCGGAAGCTGGCGCGGACGACCTGAAGGCGCTGAGCGGCGTTGGCCCCGCACTTGAGAAAAAGCTGCACGAAGCGGGCATCACCTCCTTCGCTCAAATCGCAGCATGGACCGAAGCGGATATCGCTGAAGTTGACGAGAAACTGTCTTTCAAAGGCCGTATCCAGCGTGAAGGCTGGGTCGAACAGGCCAAAGAAAAGACCAAAGGCTAAGGAGAGACCGAGATGGCACATAAAAAAGCAGGCGGTTCATCCCGTAACGGGCGCGACTCAGCTGGTCGTCGCCTTGGCGTGAAAAAATACGGCGGCGAAGCCGTCATCCCCGGCAACATCATCGTGCGTCAGCGCGGCACCAAGTTCTGGCCTGCCGAAGGCGTTGGCATGGGCAAGGATCACACGATCTTTGCAACCGTCGACGGCGCTGTGACCTTCCACAAAGGTCTGAAAAACCGCACGTTCATTTCGGTTCTGCCACGCGCGGAGGCCGCTGAATAAGCCGTACCCCAAAGGGTTTGAAAAAATCAGGGATCGGCGATACCGCCGGTCCCTTTTTCTTTTTCGGAAAGACCCCCGATGTTTTTGTTTTCCAGTTTAGGGCCCATTGGCCTGCCGGGCCGTTTCTCCGCTCTTTGCGGAAGGCGGCTGAATTTTGATAAAGTCGTTACATTCGGCAGGGAGGAATATGTCGAATGTGTCAACGCCTCGGCGCGCGGGTTGCGCGCGATCGGGGCAGGGGCGGCCCGTCTGGCCAAAGGCCCCCAATCCAGTCTGTTCGGAGGAGGAACATGACGATGCAGTTGGAAGCGATTGTGAACCAACCCCTTATTGAGACAGAGCGGTTTGACCTGCGCCCGGTGCGCCGGTCCGACATGGGCATGATTGAGATGTATGCCAGCGACCCGCGGGTCGCCAATGCCACATCCTCGATCCCGCATCCGCTGCCGCCCGGCAGTGTTGAGGCCTATGTCACCCGCGCCATGTCCGATGACCGTGAAGAAGACGTCTGGGTCATGGACGGTACCCGCGCGGACAGTTCCGAAGTGATGGGCGTGATCTCCCTCACCCGGCTGGACCGCAACCAATCCGAAATCGGCTATTGGGTGGCACCGGCGTTCTGGAACACGCATCTTGCCTCTGACGCGGTGCAGGCTTTGGTAAACGCTAACCCTTTGGGCAATGACGCGCTTTTTGCCTCTGTTTTCCATGACAACCCGGCCTCGGCCAAGGTGCTGACCAATGCGGGCTTTGTCTATCTCGGCGACGCGGAAACCTATTGCTTGGCCCGCGATGCTGCCGTACCCACATGGACCTATAGCCGCAAGCTGTAGCTCCGTTTCCCGTGCCTGAAAGGCAAGACCATGAAGTTTCTCGACCTGTGCAAAGTCTACATCCGATCCGGCGCCGGGGGCGGCGGCTGTGTGTCGTTCCGGCGTGAGAAATATATCGAATATGGCGGCCCGGATGGCGGGGATGGCGGCACCGGCGGCTCGGTCTGGGCCGAGGCGGTCGATGGGCTGAACACGCTGATCGACTTTCGCTATCAGCAACACTTCTTTGCCAAGAACGGCCAGCCCGGCATGGGCAAACAGCGCACCGGTAAGGACGGTGAGGATATCATCCTGCGGGTGCCCGTGGGCACGGAGATCCTCGATGAGGATCAGGAAACCGTCATCGCCGACCTGACCGAGCTTGGCCAGCGCGTGCAGCTTGCGCGCGGCGGCAATGGCGGCTGGGGCAACCTGCATTTCAAATCCGCGACCAACCAAGCCCCCCGCCGCTCGAACCCCGGGCAGGAAGGGGTGGAGCGGACCCTCTGGCTGCGGCTCAAGCTGATCGCCGATGTGGGCCTGCTGGGCCTGCCGAATGCGGGCAAGTCGACCTTCCTTGCGAGCACGTCGAACGCGCGGCCTAAGATTGCCGATTACCCATTCACCACGTTGCACCCCAACCTTGGCGTGGTCGGTGTCGATAACACTGAATTCGTGGTGGCGGATATTCCCGGCCTCATCGAAGGCGCCTCCGAAGGGCGGGGTCTGGGCGATCTTTTCCTTGGCCATGTCGAGCGTTGCGCGGTGTTGTTGCACCTCATCGACGGCACCTCTGAAACCGTGGCCGAGGATTACCACACCATCATCGGAGAGCTGGAGGCCTATGGCGGCGATCTGGCCGAAAAGCCGCGTGTCACTGTGTTGAACAAAGTTGACGCTTTGGATGAGGAAGAACGTGCAAGCCGTTTGAAAGAATTGGAAAAAGCCTCTGGCGGCAGCGTGATGATGATGTCCAGTGTGGCTGGCGAAGGCGTGACGGAAGTATTGCGCACCCTGCGCCAGAACATTGACGAAGATCGCCTGCGGTTCCGCAGCACCGAGGAAGAGACGCCTTGGCAACCCTAAGCACCGCCCGCCGTGTCGTCATCAAGATCGGCTCCGCCCTTCTGGTGGACCGCGATAGCGGCAATCTGCGCCGGGACTGGCTGACTGGATTGGCGCAAGATGTCTTGTGGCTCAAGGGCTTAGGCTGCGATGTTGTGCTGGTATCGTCTGGCTCCATCGCGCTTGGCCGGGGTGTTCTGGGCCTCCCGCCGACCGTCTTGGCGCTGGAACAGGCGCAGGCCGCCGCGGCGGTGGGGCAAATCCGCCTTGCCCGGGCTTATGAAGAGGTGCTGGCCCCCCACGGCATCACCACGGCGCAGGTGCTGGTAACGCTGGAAGACAGCGCCAACCGCCGGCGCTACCTCAACAGCCGCGCGACATTGGAGCAGTTGCTCTCGCTCGGCGTGGTGCCCATCGTGAATGAGAATGACACGATCGCGACCGATGAAATCCGCTTTGGCGACAATGACCGTCTCGCCGCGCAGATCGCGGTGACGGTGGGGGCGGATCAGTTGATTTTGCTCTCCGATGTGGATGGTTTCTACAGTGCCAACCCCTCACAGGACCCCACCGCGAAACGCTATGACGTGATCGATAGCATCACCCCCGAGATCGAGGCGATGGCCGGTGATGCCGGGTCGGGCCTGTCCAAAGGTGGTATGAAAACCAAGCTGATGGCCGCGCGCACGGCGACAACGGCGGGCTGTGCGATGGCGATCACCGATGGGTTCGTCATGCGCCCGCTCACCGCGCTAGAAAGTGGGGCGAATGCCACTTGGTTCAGCGCGCAGAGCGATCCACAGGCCGCGCGCAAGCGCTGGATCGCCGCGATGAAACCGCGCGGGGCAGTGACCTTGGACGCCGGAGCCGTGGCGGCTTTGGCGCGGGGCACATCCCTCTTGCCGGCCGGGGTGACCGCCGTTGAGGGGCGTTTTGAACGGGGCGATAGCATCGCCATGTATGATCCCGCCGGTCACGCGGTGGGCCATGGTCTCAGCCGCTATTCGGCGGAGGAGATCGGGCAGATCAAAGGCCACAAGAGCGCGGAGATTGAGGCGCTTTTGGGCTATCCCGGGCGGGCGGCCTTGATCCATCGCGACGATATGGCGCTCTAAGAGAAGATGAAGACAGGGGCATAAGGCTATGAACGACATCGAAAATATCTCTGAACTGATGGCCGATATCGGCGCCCGCGCCCGTGCAGCGGCAGCGCAACTGGCAACCGCCACGGCCGAGAGGAAACACGCCGCCCTGATCAGCGCTGCCGATGCGGTCTGGAAAAACCGGGCCGAGATCATTGCCGTCAATGAGCAAGACCTCGCCTTTGGCCGCGACAAGGGGCTGTCGGACGCCATGATGGACCGGCTGATGCTGAACGAAGAGCGTATTTGCGGCATGGTCGACGGGCTGCGGTCGGTCGCGGAACAGGTCGATCCGGTGGGCGAGGTAATCGCTGAATGGGACCAGCCCTCGGGCCTGAACATTCAGCGGGTGCGTACCCCGCTCGGCGTGATCGGCGTGATCTATGAATCACGCCCTAATGTGACGGCGGATGCCGGCGCGCTTTGTCTCAAAGCGGGCAATGCGGTGATCCTGCGCGGCGGGTCGGAAAGCTTTCATTCATCGCGTGCCATCCACGCTTGTCTGCAACAGGGGCTGCGGGATGCGGGCATGCCCGAAGACGCGGTGCAATTGGTCCCGACGCGCGACCGGGCGGCGGTGCGTGAGATGCTGACGATGACCGATACCATCGACGTGATCGTGCCGCGCGGCGGCAAGGGGCTTGTCGGCTTGGTCCAGCGTGAGGCGCGGGTGCCGGTCTTTGCCCATCTGGAAGGCATCGTGCACATCTATATCGACGCCGAGGCGGACCCCGAGAAAGCGTTGAAGGTCGTGCTTAACGCCAAGACACGGCGGACGGGCATTTGCGGCGCGGCGGAATGTCTTTTGATCCATGAGGATGTGGCCAAGACGATTGGCAATGGCGTGATCCGGGCGCTGATCGACGCAGGCGTCGAAGTGCGCGCTGATGCAGCCTTGCAGGATGTCCCCGGCACGGTCCCGGCCAGCGATGCGGATTGGGGGCAAGAATACCTCGATATGATCGTCGCGGCGCGGGTCGTCCCCGATCTGGACGCTGCGATGGCGCATATTCGCGAGTATGGATCGGGGCATACCGATTGCATCCTGACCGAGAATGCGGAGACCGCCGCGGCGTTCTTTAACGGGCTGGATTCGGCGATCCTGATGCATAACGCCTCGACCCAATTCGCGGATGGGGGAGAGTTCGGCATGGGCGCAGAGATCGGCATCGCCACAGGCAAGCTTCATGCCCGCGGCCCCGTTGGCGCGGCGCAGTTGACGAGCTTCAAATACCTCGTGCGTGGCGAGGGGACCGTGCGCGGCTGACCTTTAGTAAGACAGGGTCAGTGCCGTATCGCTGTTGTCGAGCGTGATTTCTTTCCCCTGCGCTTCGGCCAGAATTGGCAAGAGCGCGAATTGAACCTGCGCGGGCTGTAGCGGCCGGTCCGGCCCGGGCTGTGTCAGCAGCGCCCAAAGTTCAGGGTCTATCGCGATTTTGTCGGCCTCGGCCTGTAGGGACCAATGGCCTGCCTCTTCGGCGATGGTGATCCGCCCGCCGTGGTGCAGGGCCGTTTCGATACAGAGCAGCGCGAGGAAGGCCATCCGTACGCAATTGCGCGATTGGGGGCTTGTGACCTGCCAATCAACCTCAACCCGCGAGGCGGCATAGAGATCACGTAGGATCGAAGTCACCTCGTTCGTAAGCGTTTCCTGCCGCCCACCTTCCGTCTGTCATGGTGATGGGTTCATTGGACCCTGTTGATTGTTGGACTGGATTTTCTCCATGGAGACTACATCGGAGGTTCTCCCGGTTGGCGGCCGGGGTC
>NZ_SZNL01000170.1:0-254 GCF_005068605.1 Sulfitobacter sp. 15WGC
ACTTCAGTGCGCAGGGTGGCAAGCGTCGCCTTGACGATGCGCTGATCGGGCCAGCTTGCACGCCAGACCACGGCGACGGGGCAATCGGCACCGTAATGCGGGGTCAGTTCTTCGACGACTTTATCAACACATGCACCGACAGGTGGATGGCCAGCGTCGCTCCAGTGCGGGCGAAATTGGCCAGGGTCTCGCCTTCGGGCATCGCCGTGGCGCGGCCCGAGGTGCGGGTCAGGATCACCGATTGCGCCACGCCC
>NZ_SZNL01000171.1:0-254 GCF_005068605.1 Sulfitobacter sp. 15WGC
CGATACGATCATCACCGGCGGCACATGGGTCAATGTGCACACCCGCGAATGCCTGCCCGACCATGACATCGCCATCGCCGCCGGGCGCATCGCCTTTGTCGGCCCCGACGCGAGCCATTGCCGCGGCATGATACCCTTATCATCGCCGCCAAGGGCCGCTATATGGCGCCCGGCCTTTGCGACGGGCATATGCATATCGAGAGCACCATGCTCACCCCCGCCGAGTTCGCCCGCGCCGTGATCCCGCATGGCAC
>NZ_SZNL01000172.1:0-254 GCF_005068605.1 Sulfitobacter sp. 15WGC
AGCAAAGCGCGATCAATAACAAACCCTTCTGGCGCGTGGTGATCGGCCCCGCCACCAGCAAATCCGAACTCGATACCCTTCTCAAGAAGGTCAAGGCCGAGGGCTTTACCGACGCCTACGCCGTGTCAACTGACAAACCGGAGGAAATGCTTCCTATGATCCGCCTTTTTGCCGCCGCCGTGGCACTGGTGCTGACGCTCCAGCCCGCCGCCGCTTTCGATACCCGCGCCACCGCCGCCTATGTGTTGGACCAG
>NZ_SZNL01000173.1:0-254 GCF_005068605.1 Sulfitobacter sp. 15WGC
GCCATACCAGCAATTCGCCGTCGAGCACCGTGCCCGGGGGCAGGTGATCGGCGGCGCGGGCCAATTCGGGGAAACGGTCCGTCATCAACTCCTCGCCGCGCGACCAGACGAAATAGTCGCCGTCGCGAGGATGAGCTGGCCCCGGATGCCGTCCCATTTCCACTCCGCCCGCCAGTCCTCAGGTTCGCCCAAGCCTTCCGGCCCGTCCTCCAGCGCATAGGCGAGGTAGAAGGGGTAGGGGCGCGAGGCGTCGG
>NZ_SZNL01000174.1:0-253 GCF_005068605.1 Sulfitobacter sp. 15WGC
CAGGCGTGATGCCGGAAAACCGCGTACCGATGAGGCTGCCGAGCACGAGATAGGCGACAAGGGTCAGCCAGCCCGGCAGAACGCCAGTCTCTAGCCCCGTCAGATGCGCGATGGCCGAGACCACCATGCCCCATCAAAAGCGGCGCGGGCACGGAAAGCCAGGCAAAGATCATCCCCACGACGACGGAGACGCCGATCATCACGAGGATCGACAGTAGGCTCATCCCCGCGCCCGCGGGGGCGATATTGCCGG
>NZ_SZNL01000175.1:0-254 GCF_005068605.1 Sulfitobacter sp. 15WGC
TCGACCCCGGAACCGCGGTCAAAAATGCCTCCCGCGCGGCCTTGGTCGGGTCGACCGCTTGGACCCTCCAGCCGTGTTGGCCAAAGAGCCTGCCGATGGATTGGCCCATCGTGCCCGCCCCCACGATATGATGCCTTTGGCCATGTGATCCCCCTCCCGGATATCAGTTGTTTACTTATCACCAGTGCGTAGTGATAAGTAAACAGCGAATAGGAAAAAGGATGCCGCCCCGTGACCCAAGACCCCTCTCCGCG
>NZ_SZNL01000176.1:0-254 GCF_005068605.1 Sulfitobacter sp. 15WGC
GCCAAGGCAGCATCATGCCCAAGGCCAGCGGCAAAACCCACCCCGCCCCCGGCGGCCCCTTCCTGATTGGTGACGGCATGACGGCGGGCTACGGCAACGGCCCCGACATCCTGCATGACTGCACCATGCGGTCGACCGCGGCGAGATCGCGGTGATCGTCGGCCCCAACGGCGCGGGCAAATCCACCGGCATGAAGGCGGTCTTCGGCATGCTCGACATGCGCAAGGGCCATGTGCGGCTGGATGGTGAAGACA
>NZ_SZNL01000177.1:0-253 GCF_005068605.1 Sulfitobacter sp. 15WGC
TCGTCGAAAGTGATCTCAGCCATTGGCCAGCTCCCGCGATCTGTCCGCCGCGGCGGCGACCGCGCGCTTGAGAAGGGGCGGGAAGCCTTCGGCCTTGTCCATCAAAACCTCAAGCGCCGCTTGGGTCTGCCATTGGGGCTGGTGACGTTGACGCGCAACTGCGCCGGATCCTCTTCAGCCTGCATCGCCAGCGCCCTGCCCCGGCGACCGTCGCCTTGGCCAATTGCATCGCCAATTCCTCGGGCAGGCCTTG
>NZ_SZNL01000178.1:0-253 GCF_005068605.1 Sulfitobacter sp. 15WGC
AATGGGGCAACCCACCTGATTATACTCTGTTATTGCTTCGCAATGTCCGCTCCGTGCCGACCTTTGGTCGGTACATTTTGATCTTCGATCAAAACACTGGGTGGTCGCCAGCGAAGTGATTATCAGGGTGTAAGACCAGGTATTTTTAGGCTGAATATATAGGCTTAAAAAGGCAAACCCGGGGAACTGAAACATCTAAGTACCCGGAGGAAAGGAAATCAATTGATACTCCCCTAGTAGCGGCGAGCGAACG
>NZ_SZNL01000179.1:0-253 GCF_005068605.1 Sulfitobacter sp. 15WGC
TGCGCGGCAGTGCAGCCGGGAGATTGCCGATGGTGCGCTTTGGCGCAGGCCTGGTTGCCGTTTTCTCACCTGCCTTGGCAGCCAAATGTTCCTTCTGCACCTCGACCTCGGCCAGTGCGATGGATAGTCCTCGAACGCCAGCTGCCGCTCATCCTCGGGCAGCTTTTCCGACCTTTTGCCATGCAGGGCATGGTTCAGTTCAGCGATCAGATGCTGTTGGCGTTGGGTAATATCCTGAAGCGCTGTGATCGTT
>NZ_SZNL01000017.1:0-6819 GCF_005068605.1 Sulfitobacter sp. 15WGC
TCTGAGGCAGCAAAGAAAACTGCAAAGGAGGCCAAAACATTGACCGCATCATAGACCACGACGCATAACTGAGGGTGGGTCAAATCTCGGTGAAAATACCGGGTCAGTTCTCAGTGACAATCAACACTCCACCTTCCACAGCGACCGGCGCGGGCTGTCCTCGGCCACTTCAGCCGGAACGATGTCCATTGTCATGAAGCGGTTGCTGGGCTGGTCGATGTCGAAATCGAGACGGAAGTTGAAGTAGTGGTCATGGTTCGCCGCCACGAGGTTCGGCGCGATGAGCGTGCCATACTCTGTCTCGCGCGCCGCCGAAGGATCATCCATCGAGGTCGCATCCGCGCCCTTTACACCATCAAGCCCGGTTGCGCCGATCTTGATCTCCATCTGGCCGTTCTGTTTGAATCGGTAGTCGATAAGATAGTCGTAGTTGCCGACCTCCGACGCCGTGCGAACCACCAGCTCGGTCTCGGGCCGCCCCTCGGCGGGGGTGTATTGATCGGGGCCTTGGGCAAAGACCTCGAAATGCCGCCACGCCGGATCGCCGATGTTACGCTCGAAGATGCAGACCGCATCGGGGATTTCCAGCGCTTGCCCATCGTCGCCGGCGATCATCGCGGGCAGGAAGGTCGCGTGCGACGGGCAGTCGATCCCGGCCACCAGCGGCGTCAGGAACAGGCCGAAACCGTATTCGCCGCTGTCCATATAAGTCCGCCAGTAGAGGCCCGCGCTCGGGTCCATATAGGGCACGAAAACCTCGGACAGATGCGCCTGATAGAGCAATGAGCGCCATTCGTCGCCATCCTTCACGTCGATGTTCGACAGCACCGGCCCGGGGCGTTTGTCCACCCGCAAGCGCATGCGCCACATGTCCCATTCCAGCGCACCATCGGAATAGGTGTAGTTGGGCCCACCCTCTTGGGTCAGCACGGCGGGATTCATCGCGGCACGTTGCGGGGTGCGGGCCTCAATCTCTTCGCCGGTATAGCCCCACCCGTCTTCGGGAATCGCGACATTGCCTTCGTCGATCACCCGCAGCGCTTTGCCGCTTTGCAGATCGACCACGGCATAGATGTTCTCAATCGGCTTGGCGTAGAAATTCGACCCTTCGGGAGAGACGTAGCAGGGCACTTTCATCAGCCGCGTACCGTCGTCTTCCTCTGAGAAGAAGTTACCCGCAGTGAGCGGCAGGCAAAATACCTGATCCGGCGTCAGGCCACGTTTTTCGAGCCCTGCGATCATGTCAGGGTGTTCCAGCGCCGCGGTCATGGCATTGGCAAATTCGTTGAAGAGGATCATCGGCTGTCCCTCGGTGGGGGCGCTGCTTTCGACCTCCCCGGTGGTCAGGTTCACGATGGCCTCGACAAAGCCGCTGTTGTCGGCGTTGGACATATGCACCATCGCGCGACGGTCGAGCGTATCCCCTTCCTCCCACGCCAGCACATCGGCCTTGGGCGGCTCAATCAATTCGATCAGCGGATAGAGCGTGTCATCCCCCGCCAGATCATTGGCGCGCAGGATCTCGTTGATCTTCTGGTATTCCTCCCCGGAAAAACCGTCGAGCGGATGGGCCAAGGCCCCCGCGGTGGTGAGGGCAAGGGCCGCGGCCCCGCCGAGTATTGTCTTTCGTAACATGCTGTCTCCCTTCATGTTGCAATGCGGGTGCCAGCCGCAGCGGACACCGGATGATCACCGTTGCCTCTCAGCCTCAGGCGAAAATTACCTGAATGTCGGTGTATTCCTTCAGCCCTTCTTCGCCGAATTCGACGCCGAAGCCTGACTTCTTAACCCCGCCAAAGGGGGCGTTGGGCTGGATCATGCCGTGGCTGTTAATCCAGACCGAGCCGCATTCCATCCGTTTGGCGACCTCCTTGGCCGCCGCCTTATCCGCCGACCAGACCGACCCACCAAGGCCCACATCCAGCGCATTGGCCTGTGCCAGCGCATCGTCGAGATCAGTATATCGGATGATTGGCAGCGCGGGGCCGAACTGCTCTTCGTAGACCAGCGGGTCATCGGCGGTCATCCCCGCGATGATCGTGGGCGGGTAGAACAGCCCCTCGCCCGGCGCACTGCCCAGCAGCACATTCCCGGTCTTTTTCGCCTGCGCGACGAGTTTCGACAGCTTGTCGAACTGCGCCTGGTTCTGAACGGGGCCAAGCACGCTGTCCTCTTGCGTGCCTTCGCCCACCTTGATGTTGCGGGCATAGGCGACCAGTGCGTCGCAGACAGCGTCATGGATATCGTCATGCACATAGAGCCGTTTCATCGCGGCGCAGGTCTGGCCGTTGTTGATGAAGGCGCCCCAGAACAGCCCTTCGGCAATCGCCTGTGGATCGGCATCGGGCAGGACAATGCCCGCGTCATTGCCGCCCATTTCGAGGGTCAGTCGCTTCATCGTCTCGGCGCTGGATTGCATGACCTTTTGGCCGGTCCCGCAGGAGCCGGTAAAGACGATCTTGGCGATATCCGGATGCGCCGACATGGCCGCGCCCATGTTGAAGGCGCCATCGGCGGCGCTAAGGGAATTCACCACCCCAGCCGGCAGAACTTCGTTCATCAATTCGACCATACGCAAAGACGCGAGCGGCGTCATGGGCGATGGCTTGCTGACCAAGGTATTGCCGCTGCGCAGCGCAGGCAGAATATGCCAAACCGCGATCAGCACGGGGAAATTCCACGGGGTGATCGACCCCACCACACCCAGCGGCTTGCGGTACATCTCTACCCGGCCCTCGGGCGTGTCTTGCAACACTTCCATTGGCAGCGAGAGGCTCGCGGTATAGCGCGCCCAAGCGACCGCGCCGCCCATCTCCCATTGCGAGCCGATGCCACCTAAGGGCTTGCCCTGTTCCGCCGTGATCAGCTGCGCCAATTCCTCCGCATGGGCCTCGATCTTGTCGGCCACGGCGTTGCAGGCCGCCGCGCGCTCTTCGTCAGAGGTGGCGGACCAGCTTGGGAAAGCCGCTTTCGCCGCCGCGACAGCACGGCCCAACTCGGCCTGACCGGCGTCCGGTGCTGTGCCCGCCTGCCCGCCCGTGCCGGGGTTGGCCACGGCAAAACGTGCGCCCGTCTCTACGCGGTCGCCACCCGCGATCAGGCCGATACTATCAATCGTGTCTTTCATGATGTCCTCCGTCATCCCGTTCCGGCACCGCGCCGAAACGCCTCCTCTCGCCAAAGCGTAGGCGCGGATCGGGCGGACATCTTGGGATAACGCGACAGCCCTATTGGACGATCGCGCCACCGTCGCGGGCCTGAGCGACAACGGCCCCGGGGGTCATCCCATAGCGTTGACGGAAGGCACGGTAGAAATGCGAAAGATCGTTGAAGCCGCAGCCATAGGCGCAGTCGGTGACAGAAACCTCCCTGCCCCCGGGGCGAGAGAGTTCTGCATGGGCTTGGGTTAACCGAAGGTGCAGCAGACGTTGTCCGGGTGTTTCGCCCAAGGGTTCGAAATAGCGTTGCAGGCTGCGCAGGGATACGCCCAATTGCAATGCCAAAGCGCTCGGCCCGAACTGCGGGTCGCGGTAATGGCGGGTCATCAGTTGCAGGGCGCGTTCCATGATCTGCCCGCGTGCATCCAAGGTCTGGCTGCGCCGCTCGTGGAAATAGGCACCCATCAGACCATAAAAGGCTTCGCTCAACTGCGTGCCCGCGTCGGGCGGGGCATGCATCATCTTGTAGAGCACGGCGCGCAGCGCGAGCCACAGCGGATCTTTGCGGTCAATCGCCACCCCGCCATCACAGACGCCGCCGAACCTGCCGATCATCTCATCCCGGGGGAGGTGCACGGATATCTGATGCGCCAACTGCCCCTCATATACGAATTTCGAGGGGCGGGTCGCATCTACGATGAACATATCACCGGGCCGCAACAGGGTTGATGCGCCGCTTTGCTGCACGACGCATTCGCCGACATCCTGCACCAGCATAAAGAAGTATTCACCCGGATCGCGCCGAATGCAGGTCTGCGTGCGGGCCGCTTCCTGCGCATCGAGCGAGACCAGCGCCGCGTCGAATCCCCCCATCCCACGCTTGCGCGCCCGACCGTGCGACGGCCCGCCCCGGCGTGCCGGCTCCACCTCGAAAGCGCCGCAGATTTGCATAATATCATTGCGCAGCACTTCGATAGGGGTGGATTTCGTGGACATACGGCTCAGTGCTTTCACGATCCCATACCCCCCTCAGAAACCGATGTGTTGGCGCCTTTCGGCAAAACGCTAGCCCATCCATTTGCATGCATCAAGCGCGCTGCGGCCTTGGGGATGGGGGACACTTCGGGTCGCGCGGGTCCGCCCGGGCCAATGGGGCGCCCTCAGCGCAAACGCACCGCAGACCCGCTACAACAGATGTTTGAACACGCCGAAAAGCTCGCTCTGCGATGAAATGACAAGCTTGCGGTAAAGGTTCCGGCGATGCACCTTACAGGTCTCTGTCGCGATATTGAGAAGCTTGGCGGCGGATGCGTTGGAATGGCCCTGAAGCACCAGCCCCGCGATCTGCGCCTCGCGCAGGGTCAGGCCGATGTTCAACCGACCCCCGGCATAGAGCCGTATGGCATCGGCAAGCGGGGGGCGGGTTGCCTGTTGGCCAACAGGGGTCGGTGCCACAGTCCGGCAATGCTGCATCAAAAGCTCAAGCAACAACGGCGCATAGGTCTCTAGATGCCGAAGCTCGTTTCGGCGAAACGGCCCCTGACCATCCCGCCTGCTTATCGACAGATGCGCCACCCCACCGTCCCCCAGCGGGGCAAGCAGGCCGATCTCATCGCAAAGCCCGGTACCGCGATAATAGTGCAGATAGTACTCGCTGGAGAAGAACCGATCGGGCGCGATGTCGGCCAGACGAAACAGCCCACCGCCCTTGGGCAGGCTACGGTGCAGATAGAAGGGATCAAAGCCGTAGCTGCTCTCCATATAATCTTCGAGCGGTCGCCCGATCAGTTTTCCGGGCTCGATCCAATAGTCCAGCAACAAGGGCGGTTGATCGGCATCGAAGCGCAGCATCAAAAAGGTGCCGAACGTGATGCGGCTGCTGAAAAAGCTTTTGAAAGCCTCGAAAAAATCCGGGGTGCCGACCGCACGAAGTACATCGCGCAATTGCTCAATCGCTGTATTTATCAGCCTTTCGCCCAAAGATACTCCAGAATCTGATCAAAATTCCAAGAACACTACCCCCAAGGGGGTATATTCACCAATTACTATTGGCGCAATCATACGAGCCAAGCTTTGCTCAAAAGCAAGAAACAAGATGGGCTATCAGGGGGAAAGATGACCAAGGCAATTACCGCACAGGCGCTGCGCAAAGTATACCCCGGCAACCCGCCGGTCGAAGCGCTTGCAAGTATCGATCTGGAAATTCAGGACAATGAGTTCTTTACGCTGCTCGGCCCTTCGGGCTGCGGCAAGACGACCCTGCTGCGCCTGATCGCGGGGTTCGAACACCCCACCTCGGGCCGCCTCGACATGTTTGGCGAAAGCCTGCTCGCCTCGCCCCCTTACAAACGGCCCATCAATACTGTCTTTCAGAACTACGCGCTGTTTCCCCATATGACCGTGGCCGAGAATATCGGCTTTGGCTTACAGATGCTGGGCACACCCAAATCGGCGATCAAATCCACCGTTGATGAGATGATGGAACTGGTGCAAATGACCCAGATGGCGGATCGTCAGACCAGCCAGATCTCCGGCGGGCAACAGCAGCGCGTGGCCCTCGCCCGCGCCTTGGCGCCACGGCCCAAGATCCTGCTGCTGGATGAACCACTGAGCGCCTTGGACTTCAAGCTGCGCAAGAAGATGCAATTGGAATTAAAGCGGCTACAAACCGAGACGGGGATCACCTTCATCTTCGTGACCCACGACCAGGAAGAGGCGTTGACCATGTCGGACCGCATCGCGGTCATGTCCAACGGCGCCGTGCGTCAGGTCGGGCGCCCCCGCGAAATCTACGACCGCCCCGCGGACCGTTTCGTGGCGGATTTCATCGGGGATACCAATTTTCTACCCGCCGAGATCACTGGCCGCGAAGGTGAGACCGCGCAGCTGCGTTTGCCCTCAGGGAAGATGATCGCGGCCCACGCGAATGAAGCGGCCACAGGTCGGGTGACCCTCGCCCTGCGGCCCGAACATGCGGAACTGACCCCAGAGGCTCACGGTCTTCTGGCCGGGCGCCTGCGCGAGGTGGTCTACTTCGGCACCGATACGCATTTTCACGTCGACCTCGATGACGGCAGCGAATTCGTATTGCGCCAACAAAACGGCCCCGAGGTCGCGCATTCCTATGTGACCGGCGATCGGGTTGGCGTCTCCTTCCCCGCCGGGGCCGCTCAGGTTCTGAGGGACTGACCCATGACAGAGCTCTCAAACACCGTCGCAAAACGCGCTGCCCGCAACCGTTGGCTGCTGTTGGCGCCGGCACTTATCATCTTGGTCTTCGCCGCCAGCGGGCCACTGCTGATCACGCTGTTCTATTCCTTTCTCACGCCCGGCGACTATGGCGGGGTGGTTTGGGATTTCTCCACCGATGCATGGTTCGGCGTGCTGATGCAGCGCGATATCTTTGACGACACTTTGGGCTGGTCGGATGCGCATCTCAGCATCTTCTGGCGGTCGCTCAAACTGTCGATTCTGACAACGCTCGCCTGTTTGTTCTTTGGCTTCCCCACGGCCTATTTCATCGCCACGCGGCCAAAAAAAGCAGCGCGAATTCTGGATGTTGCTGATCATCATCCCCTTTTGGACGAACCTGCTGATCCGCACCTTCGCCATTCTGGAGTTGATCCGAAACGAAGGCACGGTGAATTCGATCCTCATCGCG
>NZ_SZNL01000017.1:6918-47536 GCF_005068605.1 Sulfitobacter sp. 15WGC
CAAAAAAGCAGCGCGAATTCTGGATGTTGCTGATCATCATCCCCTTTTGGACGAACCTGCTGATCCGCACCTTCGCCATTCTGGAGTTGATCCGAAACGAAGGCACGGTGAATTCGATCCTCATCGCGCTTGGCATCATTGATGAGCCGATCCAAATGCTTTTCACCGAGTTTTCGATCATTCTGGGCATGGTGTACGTCTACCTGCCGCTCATGGTCCTGCCGATCTATGCCTCGCTTGAGCGGTTGGATTTCCGGCTCGTCGAAGCAGGCTACGACCTCTATGCGACGCGCTTTCACGTGCTACGCCGGGTCATCCTGCCGCTGGTGAAGCCGGGGGTGATCGCGGGGTCTATCCTCGTGTTGGTACCGTCGCTGGGAGCCTATGTGACGCCGCGCGTCATGGGCGGGGGCAATCAATTGATGATCGGCAATCTGATCGAATTGCAATTCGGGCAGGGGCGCAACTGGCCCTTGGGGGCGGCGCTGTCGATCACCTTGCTCGCCATTGTGATGGTGGCTCTGCTGGCCTATGTCCGCGCGGCGGGGAATGAGGAGGTGAAACATGGCTAATCGTGGCTTCGACATTCGCAAGCTTCCGGGCTTTTCCACCATCGCGATGGCATGTTTCTTCATGCTCTACATGCCGATCATCCTGCTGGTGGTCTATTCCTTCAACGCGGGCACCTCGGTCGCGATCTGGGAGGGGTTTTCTTGGCGGTGGTACGTCTCGGCTTGGGACAATGAGATGGTGCAGGAGGCCACGGTGCGCAGCCTCGTGATCGCCGTCTCCGCCGCGGCCATCTCGACCAGTGTGGCGGTGCTTGCCGCCCTCGGCACCACCCGCACGGGCAAGTTTCGGGGCCAGACCGCTGTCTTCGCGCTAATCCATCAGCCGCTCATGGTGCCCGAGATCGTGACCGCAGTGGCGCTGCTGATCTTCTTTGCCTCGATCAAGGTCGTCACGGGCTATACTGGCCTGATGTATCTGATCATCGCGCATTCGGCCTTTTGCATTCCCTTTGCCTATCTTCCGATCCGCGCACGGCTGCAAGGCATGGACCTGACCCTCGAACAGGCGGGGGCGGACCTTTATGGCACACCGTTTCAGGTCTTCCGCCATGTGACCCTGCCCCAGCTCTGGCCGGGGATCCTTGCCGGGGCGATGCTGGCCTTCGTGATCAGCCTTGATGACGTGGTCATAACCGAATTCGTGAAATCCGCCGGGCAGGATACCCTGCCAACCTATATGCTGGGCCAATTACGGCGGGTGGTGACACCTGAGATCAACGCAATATCGACCGTATTGCTCTTTATCTCCGTGACGATGGTGATCGCCTATACCCTGCTCAGCAAAGTCAAAAAATAATCAACCAACGGGAGCTTAAAATGAAAAAGACACTGACGGCACTTACCCTCATCCTCGCCGGGCCAGCCATGGCCGAGGGCGAGCTGAACATCTACAACTGGGGCAATTACACCAGTCCCGAGATGATCGAGAAGTTCGAGAAAGAGACCGGCATCAAGGTCACAATCACCGACTACGACAGCAACGATACAGCACTGGCCAAGATCAAAGCGGGCGGTCACGGCTTTGATATCGTCGTGCCCTCGGGCACCTATGTGCCAATCTTCGTGGGCGAAGGGCTTTTGATGGAAAGCAAGCCCAATGAGATGGAGAACTTCAAGAATATGGACCCGCAATGGGTCGATGTGGAGTTCGATCCGGGCCGCAATTACACCGTTCCGTGGCAGTGGGGCACCGTGGGCGTGACGGTAAACACCTCCGTTTATGATGGGGATATCAACACCGCCGCCGTGATCTTTGACCCGCCAGAAGAGTTGAAGGGCAAGATCAATGTGGTGCCCGAGATGAATGACGTGATGGGCATGGCGATCCACTTTGCGGGGGGGGAGCAGTGCACCGCCGACAAGGAAATGCTGAAGAAAGTCCGCGACATCCTGCGTGAGGCCAAGCCCAATTGGTTATCGATGGACTATGGCAATATCGAGAAATACGCCAAGGGTGACCTCGCCGCCGGGGTGAACTGGAACGGCGCCTCCTTCCGTGCGCGCAACCAGAACCCGGACATCGCCTTCGGCTACCCGCAAGAGGGCTATCCGGTCTGGATGGACAATGCCGCGATCCTGTCCGACGCTCAGAATGTGGAAGAGGCCAAGACCTTCCTCAACTTCATCATGGACCCGGAAAATGCTGCGATGCTGTCCGAGTTCGCTCGCTATGCCAATGGCATCAAGGGCTCCGAGGCGTTCATGCCAGAAGACATGAAGTCTGCCCCGGAAGTGGTGGTGCCAGAAGACCTGAAGGGGGCCGCCTATGTCGCCAAGGTCTGCCCGCCCGAGGCGCAAAAGCTCTACACCGCGATCTGGACCGACCTTCAGAAGTAACGCCAACCCGGCTCGATACACACATTGCGCCCCGGCCTTGGTCGGGGCGCGCATCGCAATAAGGACTTCAAGCCCATGTCGGCAGATATCGTCATCCATAACGGCGCGTTGGTCACCTTCGATCCGGACCAGCCTCATGCCAGCGCTCTGGCCATCACCGGCAACAAGATTGCGGCGGTCGGATCAGACGCTCAGATCATGGTGCTGATCGGCCCAACGACCAAGGTGATCGACGCGCAGGGCGGCACGGTGCTGCCCGGGTTCATCGACAGCCATGTGCATCTTTTTGGCGGATCGGTCGAACTGGAATATCTCAGCCTCTACGGCATCACCGGGCTGGAGGACATGCGCCAAGCCATCCTGCCCTATGCCGAGGCCAACCCCGAGGATAAGATGCTGTTCTGCGTCATGGCGGATTACGGCATTCTGGGCACCGGCAAGACCCTCACCCGCCATGATCTCGACGCCATCCTGCCCGACCGCCCGCTGGCGATGTTCGCCCCGGACCATCACACCGTCTGGGCCAATACCGCGGCATTAGAGGCGGCGGGGCTGTTGCAAGGCGGCACGGTCGATGCAGGCTCCGAGATCGTGATGGGGGATGACGGGCTTGCCAGCGGCGAATTGCTTGAGCCCGGCGCCTATAGTCCGATCCTGTCGCTCACCCGATATGGCGGCCGCGATATGCTGGGTCTCACCGCCGGGCGCGACCCCGAGCCGCCCGCCACACCGGCAGAACGTGAGATGGACAAGGATGTCATCGCACGCGGGCTGGCCCATTGCGCGGCGCAGGGCATCACCGGTCTGCATCTGATGGACGGCAACCGCTATCAACTCGAACTCCTGTCCGAGTTGGAGGCCGAGGGCCGCCTGCTCTGTCGCTGTCTTGTCCCCTTTCACCTCAAAGGCACGGACCCCGTTGCGCGGCTGGCCCGCGAAGCCCCTGCCCTGCGCGCCGATTTTCAAGGCGATAAGGTCCGCTGTAGCCACGTCAAAATGTTCATCGACGGGGTGATCGAAAGCGGCACCGCGCTGATGCTTCAGCCCTATCCGGGCAAAATGGGCAAAGACGGCAATTGCGGCGATGAGGTTTTCACCCAAGAGCATTTCGTCGCGGCCTGTGTCGAAGCGGATCGGCTAGGGTTTCAGATCGCTGTCCATGCCATCGGCGATGCCGCCGTGCGCCGCACCATCGACGCTTTCGAGGCTGCCCAAAAGGCAAATGGCAAACGGGACAGCCGCCACCGGATCGAGCATATCGAAGTGATCCACCCCGACGACATTCCCCGGCTTGCCGCCTTGGGCATCGTGGCCTCCCTCCAGCCCGGGCACGCCCCCCGCGGCCATATCTTTCCGCCTTCTGGGGTGGGCAACTACATCCATCCCCAGCAGATCGAAGGCGCCTATGCATGGCAAACCATTCGGGAGACAGGGGCCAAGGTCATTTTTTCGACCGACTGGCCCGTGATCCCGGTGGATGTGATGGCCACGGTCAAAGCCGCCATCGCGCCGCTGGACCTTGGAGAGACGTGGCCAGATCAAGCGCAAAGCCTGCAAGACACCCTCGCCAGCTATACCCGCGACAACGCTTGGGCGGAGTTCGCCGAGGACAGGCGGGGGCGGCTGGCAGAGGGCATGGACGCTGACATCGCGGTTCTGAGCCATGATCTGACCCAATGCCCTGCCGAGGCGGTCACCGATGTGAATGCGATTGCGGTGGTCATGGACGGTCAGATCACGTTTCAGCGGGGCGCTGCAGGCTGACGTTTTAAGAGCAGCTTAAGTTCAGGCATGGCGGCGCGGGCGCGGCCGGCCTCACCCCCCACCACCTTTCCCCGCCGCCGCCAAAACCTCGCGCAACTCATCCTCATTCCGGTAGCCGATTAGAATACCCGCCGTCGCCTCGCCCATCGTGGCATCGCTGGCTGCAATCTTGGCGTCGGTGATGGTGGTGCGCTGAGCGGTACGGCGCGTCCAGCGAAACAGCAGTTGCTCCAGCCGCGCGCGCTCAGGCGCGTGGGCGGGGTCGGCCCCCAGATCGACCAACTCATCGGGATCGCTTTCAAGATCGAACAGCATCGGGCCGAACCCTTCGGCAAAGACGTATTTCCACCGCCCGTCGAAGAGCATCGTCAGCTTGGCGTCCTTCACCTCGACCCCCAAGCGTTTGCGCACGTCGCGCTGCGCGTAGTCGTATTCCGAGACCACGAAATCGCGCAGCCCTTCGGCCTTGCCATGTAGCAGCGGCAAGAGGGATCGGCCTTCGATGATATGCGGCACGGCGGCGCCGCCGAAATAATCAAGGATGGTGGGCACCACGTCGATCGCCTCGACCAGTGCCGAGGATTTTGCGCCGCGGGTCGCATCGGCCTCGGGGCTAGGGTCGACGACGATCATCGGGATGCGCGCGGAGGGGTCGTGAAAAAGCTCTTTCTCCCCCATCCAGTGGTCGCCAAGGTAATCGCCGTGATCCGAGGTGAAGACAATCATCGTGTCATCCGCGACCCCCTCTTCGGTCAGGAACGCCATCAGCCGGCCGATCTGGTCGTCGAGCTGTTTGATCAGCCCCATATAGGCGGTCAGAACCCGGCTTCGGGTGGCATCATCGGCAAAGGCTTGAGAGACGCGCTCCTGCATGAATGCGCCATAGACGGGATGCGGGTCGCGCTTTTCCGCCGCGCTGCGCACCGGGTCCAGATGGCGCTCAGGCCCATAGAGATCATGGTAGGGCGCGGGGACGATATAGGGCCAATGCGGTTTGATATAGCTCAGGTGCAGGCACCACGGCTGATCGCCGGCCTCGCGGATGAAATCCATGGCGCGGCCCGTGATATAGGGTGTCTCACTATCTTCATCCGCCGCGCGGGCCGGTTTGTCGGCGTGGTCCAGAAACCAGCCGCTCAGGATATTGCCCTCTGCGTCCTCGGCGCTGTTGGCGACGGAATGCCAGGGGTTCTCATCCTGCCACCCGCGGTCCTTCATATGCGCGTCATAGGCGGAGTTGCGGGCGTAGGGCCCGCCGTCGGGGTGCAGGCCGTCGTCACGCTCATAGGGTTCGAACCCGCATTCCGAAATCAGCACGCCAATCTCGCTGTCGGGCGACAGGCCAAGGCGGCGCAGCCCTTCGATATCGGCGGCCATATGGGTCTTGCCGCAAAGCGCCGTGCGCACACCCAAGGGGCGCAGATGGTCGCCCAGCGTCATCTCCCCCACCTTCAGGGGGATGCCATTCCAAGTTGACCCATGCGAGCTGACATAGCGGCCCGTATAGAACGACATGCGCGAGGGGCCGCAAATCGGCGATTGCACATAGGCGCGGTCAAAAAGCACCCCGCGCGCGGCCAACGCATCGATATGCGGCGTGTGCAGATGCGGATGGCCGGTGCAGGAGAGGTAATCCCAGCGAAGCTGGTCGCACATGATGAAAAGAACGTTCTTGGGCATGGGCCGCTTTCCCTGTGATGGTCCTTCGCGCGCCCTGCCCGCGAAGCATTTCGTCGTGCCGCGACTTGATTTTGGCTCGCCTGCCAATGCTTTGCAGTTTCTTAGCCAAGTTTAACCAAATTTTTAGCATTCACGGCCCAACCTTTACCAGGACGATGGGAAAGGCAACTCAAGCCGCGCAAAGCGAGGATGCCAGAATGGACAGCACGCAAAGGATACTTGTCACCGGCACGGGCGGTTTCATCGGTTTTCACCTTGCCCGGCTGTTGCTGGCCGAAGGCGCGCGGGTGCAGGGCTATGATGGGATGACCGATTACTACGATGTCGCCCTGAAACAACGCCGCCACGCGATGCTGCTTCAGCATGAGCATTTCACCACCAAAGAAGCCCTGCTGGAAGACCGCGAGACCTTCGACGCGCTGGTCGATGACTTTGCCCCCGACATGATCGTGCACCTTGCCGCACAGGCGGGCGTGCGTCATAGCATCGACCACCCCCGCGCCTTTCTGGAGGCGAATATCACCGGCACCTTCAACGTGATGGAAGCCGCGCGGCGGTTGGAGGTGAAACACCTGCTCATGGCCTCCTCCTCGTCAATCTACGGGGCCAATACCGATATGCCTTTCGCCGAGGCCGGGGCCACCGACCGGCCCCTGTCGATCTACGCCGCCACGAAAAAGGCGAATGAGGGGATGGCCCATGCCTATGCGCATCTCTGGGGTCTGCCGACGACGATGTTTCGGTTTTTCACCGTCTACGGGCCTTGGGGTCGGCCCGACCTTGCCTTGAGTAAATTCGTCGACGCGATCCTCGATGGCCGCCCGATCGACATCTACAACCACGGCGAGATGTACCGCGATTTCACCTGCGTCGACGATCTGGTGCGCGCCATCCGGCTGCTGATGGATTGCGTCCCGCCGCAACCGGGCACGGCGCCACCGCCGCCGGACTGGGATTCGCTCTCCCCCGCGGCCCCCTACCGTGTGGTGAATATCGGCAATTCCGAAAAGGTGCGCCTGCTGGATTTCGTCGAGGCGATCGAAGCCGCGCTCGGCAAGCGGGCGGTCCGTAATTACATGGGGATGCAGATGGGTGACGCCCCCGCCACATGGGCCGATGCGGCCCTGCTACATAGGCTCACCGGCTACCGCCCACAGACCGGCATTCACGAAGGCATCGCGCGTTTCGTCGCTTGGTTTCGGGACTATCACGGCAGATAGCCGCAGCGCTCAATGCTGGTGCTGCTGGCGGACGTAGTCCATCACCGCGCCCCTGACCGACATCTCGCCCTGCTCTCGTGCGGCATGGATGACCGCGCGCACGTCGTCGAGATTGCAACGCCGCAGCAGGCTTTTGACCGGCCCGATGGAGGCCGGGCGCATCGACAGGGTCTTGAGCCCGATGGCCGCGAAACACAGCGCCTCGACCGGGCGGCCCGCATCCTCCCCGCAAAAAGACAGCGCAGTATCTGTTTCGGCGCAGCGTTCTACGATGCCCTCAAGGAAGGTCAGGAAAGAGACGTTCAGCGTGTCATAGCGCCGCCGCACACGCTCGTTCTCACGGTCGGCGGCGAAAAAGAACTGCTTGAGATCATTGCCCCCGATCGACAGGAACTCGACCTCCTCAAAGAATTTCTTTGGGGCAAAGGCGAGGCTGGGGGTCTCTAGCATAGCGCCGACCTCCAGCTTTTCAGGCAGGACATGGCCCAGAATACGCTCTCGCTCCATCGCCTTGTCGACCTCGGCCCGTGCGGCGCGGAACTCCTCGAACTGGGCGATAAAGGGGAACATCACCGCCAGCGGGCGGCCCGCGGCGGCGCGGATCAGGGCCTGCAACTGCATCCGCATGACACCGGGCTTATCCAGCCCCACCCGGATCGCGCGCCAGCCGAGGGCCGGGTTCGGCTCATCATGGGGCTTCATATAGGGCAGCACCTTGTCCGACCCGATGTCGAGCGTACGAAAGACCACGCGGCGGCCATGGGCGGCATCGAGCACGCGGGCATAAAGCGCGGCAAGCTCGGTCCGGCGGGGCATCTGGTTGCGCACCAGAAACTGCAATTCGGTGCGGAAGAGCCCGACCCCTTCGGCCCCCGACCCTTCGAGCGAGGGCAGATCGGCCATCAGACCTGCGTTCATCTGTAGGCTGATGATCCGCCCGCATTTCGTCTCAGCCGGTTTGTCGCGGATCGAGGCATAGCGTTCCTGCGCCGCCGCCTGCATCGCGATCTTGTCGCGAAAGGCCGTGGCCACGGTATCGTCCGGGCGCAGATGCACCACGCCCTGCTCACCATCGACCATGATGTGATCACCGTTCAGCGCGTCATTGGTCACGCGGCTGGCATGGACGATCAGCGGAATCGCCAGTGCTCGCGCGACAACAGCGGCGTGCGAGCCGACCGAGCCGCCCTCCAGCACGATGCCGCGCAGCGACCGCCCGTAATCCAGCAGTTCCGCCGGGCCGATGTTGCGCGCCACGAGGATCGGATCGACCGGCATCTCGGCCCCGGTATCGCTGCCCTGCCCCGTCAAATTGCGCAGCAAGCGGTTCGACAGATCATCCAGATCCGACAACCGCTCGCGCAGGTAGGCATCATTGACCTGCCCCAGACGGGCGCGGGCCATAGATTGCTCTTTCTCGACCGCGGCCTCAGCACTCAGCCCGCTTTGAATATCCTCCACCATGCGCCGCATCCAGCCTTTGGAATTGGCGAACATGCGGTAGGCTTCGAGCACCTTCTGCTGCTCTTTGTCGGCGGTAAGGCTTAACAATTGGTCAACGCTGAGCCGCAATTGCTCAACCGCTTCGGTCAGCCGCTCCGTCTCGCGTTCAGGGTCATCGGCAATGGGGTTGGAGACCACCACCCGCGGCTCATGCAGCCAGACGTGCCCCTCGGCCACGCCTTCCTGCCCCACGGTGCCGCGCAGCAGCACCGGCTGGCTATGCCGGGCCGACATCGCAGCCCCCTCGCCGACAAAGGCGCCAAGCTCGGCCATTTCGGCCAGCACCATCGCGACAACCTCAAGCGCATAGACCTCATCGGCGGAGAACTCCCGCGCGACTTTCGACTGCACCACCAGAACACCCAGCGTCTCACCCAGACGTTGCACCGGCACCCCAAGGAAGGAGGAATAAATCTCCTCCCCCGTCTCGGGCATGAAGCGGAAACCGGCGGCTTGGGGCGCATCGGGCGTGTTAATGACCGTGCGCCTCTTGGCGACCCGACCGACCAGACCTTCGCCCAGTTTCATGCGCGTTTCGTGCACCGCCGCTTCGTTCAGCCCTTCGGTGGCACAAAGCTCAAGCGTGTCTTCGTCGCGGAACAGATAGATCGAGCAGACTTCGCAGCCCATGGAATTGGCGATCAACTGGGTGATCTTGTCCAGCCGCGCTTGGCCCGCCACATCGCTGGCCATCGCATCACGCAGCCGCCCCAGCAGCTTGCGGCTTTCTGTCTCAACCCGTTCGGCCATATGATCCGGTCCCTGTCCCTCTGGAGCAGGGTTTAGCGCACTCGCGCAAGGATAGAAATGCTATTCGCGCCATACCCTACATCCTCAGCCAGCATATCGGCGGGATGCTGCAGATTTACGCAAGGGGTCACCTTGCGTAAAACCCGTGTCATCGCAGGTGTTTAGGCCGCTTTATCAAGCTCGAAAGCGTCGTGCAGGGCTTGCACGGCCAATTCCATATACTTGCGGTCGATCAACACGCTGATCTTGATCTCAGAAGTGGTGATCACCTTGATGTTGATCCCCTCGTCCGAGAGCACCTTGAACATCTTGGCGGCCACGCCGGTATGGCTGCGCATGCCGATCCCCACCACGGAAACCTTGGCCACGGCCTTGTCGGCGATCAACTCCTGATAGTTGATGATCCCCTCTTCATGGGCCTTTTCCATCGCCTTTTCAGCGCGGATCACCTGATCGACGGGGCAGGACCACGTCATATCGGTGCGCCCCTCTTCGGAAATGTTCTGAACGATCATATCGACGTTCACGCCGCCCTCGCTGAGCGCGGTAAAGATCGTCGCGGCGATGCCGGGGCGGTCCGCCACGGACACCAAGGTCATCTTTGCCTCATCACGGGAAAACGCGACCCCGGCCACCACATTGCTTTCCATGATTTCCTCCTCATCGCAGACGAGCGTCCCGGCGTCGTCAGATTGTTCTTCGAAACTGCTCAGCACCCGCAGTTTAACCTTGTAGCGCATCGCCAGTTCGACCGAACGGGTCTGCAAAACCTTCGCCCCGAGAGAGGCCAGTTCCAGCATCTCTTCAAAGGAAATCTTGTCAAGTTTGCGGGCCTTGGATTCGACCCGCGGGTCGGTGGTGTAGACACCATCGACGTCGGTATAGATATCGCAGCGCTCCGCGCCAAAGGCGGCGGCAAAGGCGACGGCGGTTGTATCAGACCCGCCCCGGCCCAGCGTGGTGATCCGGCCCTGCGGGCTGATGCCCTGAAAACCTGCGACCACGGCCACCTTCATGCCTTCGCCGAACTTGGCGTTGATGTTGTCGGTGGGGATCTCTTCGATCCGCGCGGCGGAATGGGCATCGGTGGTGCGCACCGGCACCTGCCAGCCCTGCCACGAGCGTGCGGGCACGTCCATTTCCTGCAAAGTCAGCGCCATCAGGCCAGCGGTGACATTCTCCCCGCTCGACACGATGGCGTCATATTCGCGCGCATCATAGAGCGGCGAGGTCTCATTGACGAAGCCCACCAGCTTGTTCGTCTCGCCCGACATGGCGGATACGATGACGATCACGTCATAGCCCTTGGCCACCTCGACGCCGACGCGCTTTGCCGCGCGGCGGATACGGTCCAAAGTGGCAACCGAAGTCCCACCAAATTTCATAACCAGAACAGGCATATTGTCCCCCGCGCAACAGTCCAGCGCGGTCTAAGCCCACGGCACGGCAAGGGCAAGCCTATTTAACATGACGTTATGTAGCGCCGCCTAGAACGGATGCGCGCGGCCATCCCATGTTTCGAAACAACCCGTTTGGGCGAGGTCCAGAGCGGCGATCCGCCCGGCGAGCCCCTGTGCGGAGTCCTCAACGCTGATCTCGCCCTGATCGCCACCCATATCGGTGCGCACCCAGCCGGGGTGGTAAATGCCCACCGAGATGCCCTCGGGCTTTAGATCCACCGCCAGATTGCGCCCCAGATTGATCGCCGCCGCTTTGGAGGCGCGGTAGATATAGCTGCCCCCCGGCGCCCGCGTCTGCGACCCCATCTGCGAGGCAATGATCGCGATTTTCGCCCCCTGCGCCGCCCGCAGGTTGGGCAGCAGGGATTGCACGGTGAGGAAAACCCCGGTCACATTGGTCGCAAAGCTCTGCGCCCAGAGGTCGGGGCCAAAGCCGGTATCCAAGCCATCGCCCTTGTCGAGATACACACCCGCATTGCAGATCAGCAGGTCCAGCGGACGGTCTTGCAGGCTTGCGGCGAAGGACGCGTGGCTTGCCGGGTCGGTCACGTCCAGCACGGCCTGCGCGCCTGCGCCGCGTGCGGTGCCGATCACCTCTTCGCCCGCGTCTTTATACTGGCGGGCCAGCGCCGCGCCGATGCCGCGGCTGGCGCCGGTGATAACGATGGTCATGGGCGATCCTTTATGAAAACGGGCCTTTAGGAAAGTTGGCGTTTGGGTTTGAACGGGAGCGGCATCAGGGGCACACCCTCCGCCACCAAGGCCCGCGCCTGATCCAAGCGCGCCTCGCCATAGATCGGGCGCTCGGGGCTGCGCCCTGCGTGCATGTCCCGCGCCTCGCGCACGAAATTCTTGCCGACGTAATCGGAGGTGGATTCGACCTTTTTGCGCAGGGCGCTCAGCGCCTTTTCCACATCACTTGCCGGATTGGACAGGGCCGGAGCCGGTGTCTCGGCGGGTTGCGGTTCTTCTGCCGCTTCCGGCGCAGCCGGAGCGCTGCCGCCCGAGGTGACCCGCGGGGCCATCAGCGATTTGCTCACCTCCGTCGACCCGCAGACCGCGCAGCTCAGATGGCCCGCACGGGCGAGGCTGTCAAAGGCTGCCGCGGATTGGAACCAACTTTCGAAACCATGCCCGGCTTCGCATTTCAGTGCATAACGGATCATTCGCCCGGTCCTCAAACTCTCTGCTTTAAATGGGCTGCAGCGCGAAAGAGGTCAAGACAAGCGCGGGCGCGGCGCGCATCGAAACGCCGCGCGGTCAGCCTGCCAAACCACCGCTGCGCGGATCGAAATCTCGGATCAGCCGCGCCAGATCGGGGGCCTCCACCAGCCGGGCGGCCTTGCGGCGCGAACACCACATCCGCTTGCGCTGTCCCTTCTCGGGGAAGTGTTTGGCCAGCGCCTTGACCTTCACCGGGTAGAGCATCGCCAGACAGGGCAAGGTCCCATCCGCGCCGGTTTTGGCATAGCTATAAACGCCCAGACATTGCCCCCGCGCCTGCCCCACAACGCCGCCTTCCTCCCAAGCCTCGACCAAGGCCGAGGCGGCGGGGGTCTTGCCCTCCATCGGCCAGCCCTTGGGAATGATCCAACGTTTGCTCCCGCGCGAAGTGATCAGCAGGATCTGCAACTTGCCCCGTTTACGACGCCAGCAAAGCGCCGCGAATTGAATGCGCAGCTCATCCTTCTGTCCGCCGTTCAAGGATATCGGAGCCTGTTTCACCATCCGTTGCAGCCGCGCCCCTTGGCAGGTTGTTTCCCCTTGACCCTAGCGCGGCGATCCCCGTCTGGCCATATCCCCTTGCCCCCTTTCATCGCATCAAAGATACTACCAAAATGATAAGATTTTCCGCTCTTCTGACCGTGCTTTGCAGCCTTGCCCTGCCCCTTCGGGCCGAGGCGCCCGTGACGGTCTTTGCCGCCGCCAGCCTGCGCGGCGCGTTGGAGGAGGTCACGGCGGATTTCCCCGCGCCGGTGGTGCTGTCTTACGGCGGGTCGGGCACGATGGCACGGCAAGTCGCCTCCGGAGCGCCCGCCGATGTGGTCTTGCTGGCCAATAGCGACTGGATGACATGGCTCGCGGACAAAGGCGTGGAGGGGGCAGAGACTGCGCAGATCATCGCCCGCAACCGGCTCGTTTTAATTGCCCTCGCCGACAGCGCGCCGCTGGCCGATCCCGCCGAGATGCCCGCCCGGCTTGGCCCCGAGGGGCGGCTTGCCATGGGGCAACGCGATGCCGTTCCCGCAGGCAGCTATGCCCGTGCATGGCTCACCCATGCGGGGCTTTGGCAGCGGCTGCAAAGCCGCTTGGCCGAGACCGACAATGTCCGCGCCGCATTGGCCTTGGTCGCGCGAGGCGATGCGCCGCTTGGCGTGGTCTATGCCAGCGACGCGCAGGCCGAGCCGGCGGTGCAGACCGTCTATGAGGTGCCCGCCGAGGCCCATGCCCCGATCACCTATCCCGCCGCCGCATTGACGCCCGAGGGCAAGACGCTGGTCGATTTCCTGACCACCGAGGCGGCACAGGCGATCCTTGTGGACCACGGGTTCCTTCGGGCCGATCATGGATCTTGATGCCGCCGCTTGGAGCGCGCTGTTGCTGTCGCTGCGGGTGGCCAGCGTGGCGATGCTCTGCTCCCTGCCGCTGGCGCTTTGGGTGGCGTGGATCCTCGCCCGGAAGGAGTTTCGCGGCAAAGGTGTGGTGAGCGCGCTGGTCCATCTGCCGCTGGTGCTGCCGCCGGTGGTGACGGGCTATCTGCTGCTGCTCAGCTTTGGCCGCAACGCCCCTTTGGGCCGCCTGTTAGAGAGCCTCGGCATTGGTCTTGCCTTTCATTGGACGGGCGCGGTGCTGGCCGCGCTGATCATGGGCTTCCCGCTCATGGTTCGCGCCATGCGGCTGGCGATCGAAGCGGTCGACCCCCGGATCGAAGACGCCGCCGCCACCTTGGGCGCGCCGCGCCTGAGCGTATTTTGCCGCGTCACCCTGCCGCTGATCTTTCCCGGCATCCTCGCCGGGGCGGTGATGGGCTTTGCCAAGGCGATGGGTGAATTCGGCGCCACGATCACCTTTGTCGCCAATATCCCCGGCCAGACCCAAACCCTGCCAAGCGCGATCTGGACAGCCTTGCAGGTGCCCGGCGGTGAGAACCGTGCGCTGGCGATGGCCGCGCTGGCCGGGCTGGTGGCGCTGGCCGCCGTGCTGCTCTCCGAAGCCTTGGCGCGGCGGGTCGCCAAACGCATTTCGGGGGCGCGCTGATGCTAGAGGTCACGCTGCGCCATGGGTTCGACGGCTTTGATCTGGACCTTTCTTTCACCACCCAAGGCGGAATCACCGCGCTCTTTGGCCGCTCCGGCGCGGGCAAGACGACGGTGATCAATGCGCTTGCCGGATTGCTGCGCCCCAGTGCCGGGCGCGTGGTGCTGGACGGTGAGGTGCTTTTGGATACGCAGCGCGGCATCTGGGTGCCGCCGCATCGCCGCAGGCTGGGCTATGTCTTTCAAGACGCGCGGCTTTTTCCTCATTTGGACGTACGCGGCAACCTGACCTTCGGCGCGCGCTATGCGCCCCGCGGCAGCCAAGGTGCGGGTTTTGCCGATGTCGTGGCACTTCTGGGGCTTGAGCCCCTGCTCGGCCGTGCCCCGGCAACGCTTTCAGGCGGAGAAAAACAGCGCGTCGCCCTTGGTCGCGCCCTGCTGTGCCATCCGCGCATGCTGCTGATGGACGAACCGCTGGCCAGCCTTGACGGTCCGCGCAAGCAAGAGATCCTGCCCTATCTCGAACGGCTGCGCGACGGGGGGTTGGGCCTGCCAATCCTCTACGTCAGCCACGCGGTGGACGAGATCGCCCGCCTCGCCGATCGCTTGGTGCTGCTGCAAAACGGGCGGTTGAAGGCGCAGGGCGCCCTGTTTGACGTGATGGCCGACCCCGCCGCCGTGCCGCTGCTGGGCGTGCGCGAGGCGGGCGCAGTGTTGGAGGCCGATGTCATTGCCCATGCCGAAGACGGGCTTTCGACCCTCGCCGTGCGGGCGGGGCAGTTGGAGCTTCCCGGCGTGCAAGCGCCGGTGGGCGCGCGGGTGCGGCTGCGGGTCTTGGCGCAGGATGTGATCCTGTCGCGCGCGCGGCCCGAGGGGCTGTCTTCGGTCAACATCCTGCCCGTGCGGGTCGAGGCCGTGCATCCCGGCGACGGCCCCGGTGCGGCCATCGCGCTCGACGCAGGCGGAGACCGCCTTTTGGCGCGGGTGACAGCGCGGGCGGTCCGCGACCTTGATCTGCGCGCGGGCATGAGCTGCTATGCCATCCTCAAGGCCACCACCGTAGCCCCGGGCAGCATCGGGCGCTGATCATAGTTTGGGCGGCGTCCTGCCCATTTTCTTGCGTAGGCGGGCGACCAGTTCCTCTTGCGGGATATCCGCCTCAATCGCCAGTTTGCGCAGGCCGAAATGCACATGGGCCATGTCCTGATAATAGCTGGTATAGGCATAGTTCGTCGCAGCCCCAGCCACTGCACCCAGCACCGGCACCGCCTGCGCCGCAAGCTTTTGCCCCAGCACCAGCGCCAGACGCGGCGCCACCCGGGCGATCACCGCATTCATCGCGCGGCCCGTGAGCGCCATGCGCACGGTAAGAAACCCCAGATCGGCGCTATCGTCATCCGCCAGCGGCCCGGCGGCGGTAAAGACATGCACGCAGTCGAACTGCACATTCTCCGCCGAGGGATCGAACCCATGTTCCGCCGCCACCCCTTGGATGACCCGCAACAGCAGCGTGGTGGTCACCGGCAGTTCAGCCAATGCGGTCGGCAGCCCCCCGGCCCCGCCTGCGGCGCCCATCGCGGTCGAGACGGCTTGGTTCAGCCAGCTCTGTTGGTCTTTCACATAGCTGCGGCTGGAATGGGCGGCCTGCATGGCATGGCTAAGCGCCTTCATCGTCGCCCCTTCGAGGTTGCGGCGCACCGCCCCCGGCAAACGGTCGATCAACCCATCCGCGCTGCCGCCGATGAGGTTGAGCACATGGATGCCCACGCCACCCGCCTGTTTATACCGGCGGGCGATCTCATCCAGCCGGGCATCGACATCAATGGTGCTGGGCAGGTTGCTTTCGATCTGCATGGGCGTCCCTCTTTGAGCTTAGGCTCAATGTGGGTCGCGAGCGGGGTAAAATCAATCGTGCCAGCGGCGAACCTTGCCTGTCACCCCGGCCCAAGCCCCCTCGGTCAAGGCGCGGCCCAAGATGCGCGCGGGGTTCGTGGGCGGCGGCATCTCGACACCCTGCAACAGGGCAAAGCCGAAGCGGTTGTAATAGGGCGCGTCGCCCACCAGCATCACCCGCTCCCAGCCCAGGGGGGGCGCCTGCGCAAGCGAGGTCTCGATCAGCCCCGCGCCCAGCCCTTCGCCCTGCCTTGTGGGGTGCACCGCCACCGGCCCCAGCAAAAGCGCTTTCGCCGCGCCGATGCGCACGGGCCAATAGCGGATCGCCCCGGCCAGAATCCCACCGCTATCGCGCGCCACATGGTTCAGCCCCGCCACCGGCGGCACGCCATCGCGCAGACGGTAAGACGACAGCGCCTCGCGCCCCGGCGCGAAACAGGTGTCATAGAGCGCTTCGACCTCCCAATGGTCGCCGGGCACCTCCGGGGTCATCTTGTAGGGCGTCTGATGCAAGGCCGGAGGCTTTCGGGAGCAATTGCGGGTGGCGCTGGACGTAGCATGAGGCTAGCCATGGGTGCAAACCATCAAGGAGTGTACATGTTCTATCGTCCCGAAGACGGCCATGGTCTGCCGCATAACCCGTTCAACGCCATCATCAGCCCCCGCCCGATCGGCTGGATCTCCACCCGTGATGGTGCGGGCCGCGACAACCTCGCGCCCTATTCCTTTTTCAACGCCGTCGCCTATGTGCCGCCGCAGGTGATGTTCGCCTCGACCAGCGCCAAGGAAGACGTGGACGGCACCAAGGATTCCGTGGCCAACATCCGGGAGACCGGGGTGTTCTGCGTGAACGTGGTGGAATATGCGGCGCGCGACGTGATGAACGTGAGTTCTGCCATGCTGCCTCATGGCGAGGATGAATTCGCCCGCGCCGGGATCGACAAGGCCGAGTGCGAACAGATCGCCTGTGCGCGGGTGGCCAATGCGCCCGCGAGCCTCGAGTGCAAGCTGACCCAGATCGTGCAACTGCCGGGCGAGGCGAATTTCGCGGTTTTCGGTGAGGTCGTGGGCGTGCATATGCGCGACGATTGCGTGGTCGACGGGCGGTTCGACGTGACCCGTTTCCAGCCGCTGTCGCGTTTGGGGTACCGCGATTACACAGTGGTGCGGGATGTGTTCGAATTGAAGCGGCCGGATGATTGATGAGGGCCATCGCCTGCCCGCGGGTCGGCGATGCAACGCTAGGGTCGTGCCACTTTATGGCTCAGCCGTGATGTGCCTTCTCAGTGTCACACCTAGCCTCACCAAATCGCCTACCCGGTCGCACCGGAGGTGCGCTCAGAATAATACGGCACGCCTTTGGCGTGACGGGCGGGCAGGCGATGGCCCGGCGCCTGCGGCTTGTCCCGGGCCGGCTGGCAAACTTGACCGAAAAGTTGCTGACTAAGAAGGCTACAAAAAACCCGGCACCTCTCGGCGCCGGGTTTTCCATTCAGTGTCCGCCCAGAACCCCGGTGCGCACATCGTAATCAACCGCCAATTCGTAATCGGGGTCGTCATCGCTATCGACCATCAAATGCCCCGCCTTGTTCAGCAGACGGTGACAATCCCGGCTGAGGTGGCGCAGTTGCAAGCGCTTGCCCGCGGCCTCGTATTTCGCGGCCATCGCTTCGATCGCCTGAAGCGCGGATTGGTCCACCACCCGGCTGTCGGCGAAATCGACGATCACCACCTCGGGGTCGTTCTCCACGTCGAAAAGCTCGGCAAAGCCATCGGAAGAGCCGAAGAACAGCGGCCCGTGGATCTCATATACCTTGGCCCCCTTCTCGGTCACCGATTCCCGCGTGGTCGCGTGGATGCGCCGGGCGTTGTTCCATGCATAGGCCAGCGCCGAGACGATCACGCCGACGACCACCGCCACGGCGAGGTCTTCCATCACGGTCACCACGGTCACCAGAATGATGACGAAAGCGTCCATCAGCGGCACTTTGCGCAGGATGGTCAGGGAGTTCCACGCGAAGGTGCCGATCACCACCATGAACATCACGCCCACCAGAGCGGCCAGCGGAATAAGCTCGATCACCGAGGAGCCGACGAGGATGAAGAGCAACAAGAACACCGCCGCCGCGATCCCGGCGACACGGGTGCGACCGCCGGATTTCACGTTGATCATGCTTTGCCCGATCATCGCACAGCCGCCCATGCCGCCGAAGAAACCGGTGACCGTATTGGCCACACCTTGGGCGATACATTCTTGGCTCGCGCCGCCGCGCTTGCCCGTCAGGTCACCGACGAGGTTCAGGGTCAGCAGGCTTTCAATCAGACCGATGGCAGCGAGGATGACGGCGTAAGGCAGGATGATCTCAAAGGTTTCCCAAGTCAGCGGCACCATGGGGATATGCAAGCTCGGCAAGCCACCTTGGATCGACGCCAAGTCACCCACCCGCGGCACGTCGAGGCCGAAACCGATCACCACGGCGGCAATCACGCCGATGCCCGCAAGCGGCGCGGGGATCACCTTGGTGATGCGCGGGGTGATCCAAATGATCGCCATGGTCGCAGCCACCAGCACCAGCATGAGGTAGAGCGGCTGGCCCGAAAGCCATTCACCACCGCCCACGCCATGACCGGTGTCGACCATGGTGCCCGGCACTTTGAACTGGCTCATCTGGGCGAGGAAAATCACGATGGCGAGGCCGTTGACAAAGCCCAGCATCACCGGATGCGGCACCAGCCGGATGAACTTGCCCCATTGCATGACGCCCGCGAAAATCTGCAACAGCCCCATCAACACGACGGTGGCAAAGAGGTATTCGACCCCGTGCTGCGCCACCAGCGCCACCATGACCACGGCGAGCGCCCCGGTCGCGCCCGAGATCATCCCGGGCCGCCCACCGATCAGCGCGGTGATGAGACCCACGAGAAAGGCGGCATAGAGCCCGACCAGCGGGTGCACACCGGCGACGAAGGCGAAGGCCACCGCCTCGGGCACCAGCGCCAGCGCCACGGTCAGCCCCGACAGCAGTTCGATCCGCAGCCGCCCGATGGAGAAACCGTCATCCGGCATCCAACGCAGATCGGTCACATCGAGGTTCTTGGCGAAATTGTGCAGCGTGGCGCGCATGGGGGCGTCCTTTGACTTTCGGAAAACGGATAGAGCGCCCTGACCGCGGATGCGGGGCGCTTTTGGCTGCACCTAGAGGAATTTCGCCGCAAAGAAAAGCATCTTGGCGATTGGGCCACGGAAGTTGCTGCATTGCAGAAACACTTTCACCCCCTCCCCTGACGCAGTCGTGTCTTGCTTCTCGGCAAAAACACTTGATCCCCGTGGCATTCTATGAGGTTCTTTGACCCTTACCCGCAACCATCCAAGGCACAGGCTTACCCCTCATGACAGATACGAAAATCGCCGTGATCGGCGGCTCCGGCATTTACGACATCGACGGGCTTCAGGATGCCGATTGGGTCACCGTGGAGACCCCATGGGGCGCACCCTCGGATCAAGTGCTGACCGGCACGCTGGATGGGGTCGCCATGGTCTTTCTGCCACGCCATGGCCGCGGGCATGTGCATACGCCAACCTCCGTCCCCTACCGCGCGAATATCGACGCGCTGAAACGGCTGGGCTGCACGGATGTGATCAGCGTCTCGGCCTGCGGGTCGTTCCGCGAGGAGATGGCCCCGGGCGACTTCGTGATCGTCGACCAATTCATCGACCGCACCATGGCGCGCGAGAAGAGCTTCTTCGGCCCCGGCTGCGTGGCCCATGTCTCGGTCGCCCATCCCACCTGTCCGCGCTTGGGGGACGCCTGCGAGACCGCAGCACGAGACGCGGGCATCAACGTGCACCGGGGCGGCACCTATCTGGCGATGGAGGGGCCCCAGTTCTCAACGCTTGCGGAATCCAAGATGTACCGCGACAGCTGGGGGGCGGATGTGATCGGCATGACCAATATGCCCGAGGCGAAACTCGCCCGCGAGGCGGAGCTTTGCTATGCCAGTGTCGCAATGATCACCGATTACGACAGCTGGCACCCGGACCACGGCGAGGTGGATGTGACGCAGATCATCGCCACGCTGATGGGCAACGCCGACAAGGGCCGCGCCATGGTCTCGCGCCTGCCCGCGCTTCTGGGGGCCGCGCGCGCGCCCTGCCCGCACGGCTGTGACCGGGCGCTGGAATTTGCGATCCTGACCCAGCCGGATGCGCGCGATCCGGAACTGCTGGCCAAGCTGGATGCGGTGGCGGGGCGGATGCTTTGACCGCAGGCGGCGGCTCTGCTTGGCGGAGGGCGGAAGGTATTTAAGAAAGGATGAAGGGAGGGGGTTGGCGCCCCTTCTTGGATGTTGTGCGGCGGGCGCAGATGGGGGGTTCGCCCGGGCGGCGCGTTGCGCTAAGACGGGTCCGGTCAAACACGCGGAAGGGCGGCATGAAACAGGTTCAGGACTATATTCGCACGATCGTAGATTTTCCCCATGAGGGGATCATGTTTCGTGACGTGACAACGCTTTTTGCCGATCCGCGCGGGTTTCGCATGGCGATCGACCAGATGCTGCACCCCTATGCGGGGATTGCGATTGATAAGGTCGTGGGGCTGGAGGCGCGTGGCTTTATTCTTGGCGGGGCGATTGCGCATCAGTTGAGCGTGGGTTTCGTGCCGATCCGCAAGAAGGGCAAGCTCCCCGGCACGGTGATCAGTCAGGACTATCAGCTTGAATATGGCGAGGCCATTGTCGAGCTGCATGACGATGCGATCAAACCGGGCGAGAAGGTTCTGGTTGTGGATGATCTTTTGGCCACCGGCGGCACGGCGGAGGCTGGGATCAAGCTGATTGAGCGTTTGGGCGGCGAAATCGTTTCTTGCGCCTTTATCATTGATCTGCCCGAGTTGGGCGGGCGCAAGCGGTTGGAAGCGCTTGGCAAAGAGGTCCATGCGCTCTGCGCTTTCGACGGGCTTTAAGCCCTTAGGACGGCGCCGGGGTTCATGATGCCTTGGGGGTCGAGCGCCGTTTTGATGGCGCGCATGGCGGTGAGTTTGGCGGGGTCGCCGTAGCGTTCGAGGTCGTCTACCTTGATGCGGCCCACGCCATGTTCCGCGCTGAACGACCCGCCGAGGTCGTGGACGAGGTCGTGCACCAGACGTTTCACGGCGTCGCGCTTGTCTTCGTAATCGGCGCGGCTTTTGCCCTTTGCGGGGAAGACGTTGTAGTGCAGGTTGCCGTCTCCGACATGGCCGAAACAGTTGATGCGGAAGTCGCCAAGCGCCAAGAGCGCATCGGTGGCGCGGGTGATGAATTCGGGGATCGCGCCGAGGGGCACCGAAATGTCGTGGCTGGAAACCGAGCCGATCAGGCGGTTGGCCTCGGGGATGGTTTCGCGGATGGCCCAGAAGTCTTGGGCCTGTTGGGCGTTCTGGGCGATAAGTCCGTCGGAGACGAGGCCGGCGTCGAGGGCTGCAGCGAAGAGGGCCTCTAGGGCGGCGTCGGTATCGATCTCTCCGGGGGTGCCGATGTCGATCAGGACGCACCATTGCGGGGTTTCGGCGAAGGGTTGGCGGATGTTGGGCAGGGTTTCGTTAAGGAAATCGAAACCTCTTCGGTGCATCAATTCGAAAGCGCTGATCATTTCGCCCAAGTGGTCGCGCGCGAGGGAGAGGAGCGCCAATGCGGCGGCGGGGCTCTCGACCACCATGAGTGCGGTGCCACTGCGGGCGGGGCGGGCGTAGAGCTTGAGGGCCGCGGCGGTGATCACGCCGAGGGTGCCTTCGGCGCCGATCAGCAGGTTGCGCAGATCGTAGCCGGTGTTGTTTTTGCGCAGGCGGGTCAGGCCATGCCAGATTTGGCCATCAGGCAGGACGGCTTCGAGGCCGAGACAGAGGTCGCGGGCGTTGCCGTAGCGCAGCACGCCGGTGCCGCCTGCGTTTGTCGAAAGCGTGCCGCCGATGCGCGCGGTTCCTTCGGCGGCGAGGGATAGGGGGAAGAGGCGGTTTACCTCTTCGGCGGCGGTTTGGACATCGGCGAGGATCGTGCCTGCTTCGGCAACCAATAAGTTCTCTTCGGGCAGGACGGCTCGGATGCGATTCATGCGTTCGAGGGAGAGGATGAGAGGCGCCAGGCCATCGCTGCTGATCTGGCCGCCAACAAGGCCGGTGCCGCCGCCATAGGGCACGACTGGCACGCGGGCGGCATGGGCGGCGCGGATCAGGGTGGCGACCTCTTCGGTGCTGCGCGGCAGGGCCAAAACGCCCCCCTGGCCCGCGTAGCGGCCGCGGGGTTCTTCGAGGTAGCGCTGCTCTGGGTCGCGCAGCACATCGTCTGGCAGTTGCGCGCGCAGGGTGTCGGTGAAGGCGGTGTCGGCGGGGTTCAATGTCATGGGCCTTTGATCCTGCGCGTGGCGCGCGGATGCAAGGGCAAAGCGTCGGAACGGCTGGGAGAATGCGGGGCATGAGGCGGGGCGATCATGCCCCGGCGATGCTTATGTTGTCAGCGAAGCGTTTCGCGTTGGGGCTTAGCCTACGTCCGTGCGGCCCCGCCGGTCCTTGCGCAGGGAGGCGTAGAGCACATGGGTCCGCCAGCGGCCATCGATTTGCAGATAGCTCTGCGCAACGCCTTCGTATTTGAAGCCCGCCTTTTCGAGCAGGCCGCGGGAGGCTTGGTTTTCCGGCAGGCAGGCGGCCTCAATGCGCGACAGGTCGAGCCGGGTGAAGGCCTGATGCACCGTCGCTTCGATCGCCTCGCGCATGTAGCCTTGGCGGGCGAAGGGTTCGCCCGTCCAATAGCCCAAGGTGCCGGATTGGGCCGGCCCGCGGCGGATGTTGTCGAGGGTGATCGCACCGACGAGGTTTTGATCGCTGCGCCGGATCAGGAAGAGCGGCATGGCGTTGCCTGAGGAGACCGAGCGCTGCGCCCAGTAGACACGGTTGGTGAAAGCCTTGCGGGTCAAGTGATCCTCGGCCCATGTCGGCTCCCACGGGCGCAGGTAGTCGTTGCTGGCGCGGCGCAGGGCCGCCCAGGCGCGGAAGTCGGCGTGGATCGGCGGGCGCAGGGTCAGCCGTTCCGTCTCTATCCGCAGTTTGCGTCGCCCCAGCATCAGGCGGCGCGTCGGTTGTGAAGGTCGTCCAGCGTCGGGGCGGCATCGACCGGACCGTAGAGCGCGAGAGCCGCAGGGGCTTGTGTGGCCATGCGTTCGGCGAAATCGCGCACGTCGCCGGTGGTCACCGCGTCTATCTGCGCGACTGTTTCTTCCAGCGGCGGCACGCGGTCCCAGATCTGGATCAGACGGGCAAGTCGTTCGGCACGGTTGGAGGGGCTTTCGAGCCCCATGAGCAGCCCGGCCTTCATCTGCGCACGGGCGCGGGCGACTTCGGCAGGCGACATGTCGGCGGCCGCGCGTTTCATCTCGTCGATGGTGATATTGGCCAGTTCGGGCAGTTGTTCGGCGCTGGTGCCGGCGTAGATCGTGGTCATGCCCGTGTCGGCATAGGCGCCGGCTTGGGCGAAGATCGTATAGCAAAGGCCGCGATTCTCACGAATCTCTTGGAACAGGCGCGAGGACATGCCGCCGCCCAAGGCCGAGGCATAGATCTGGGCGATGTAGATGTCGTCGGAGCGGTACCCGGGGCTCTCAAAGCCAAGCGCGAAATGGGCCTGTTCCAACTGTTTGACCTGTCGATATTCGCCGCCGCCGAAACGGGCGCTGTCGATCTGGTAGAGCGTCTTGGCGGGCATGTCGCCAAAGAGGCTTTCGGCGAGTTTGACGATTCTGTCATGGTCCACCGCACCGGCCGCCGAAAGGATCATCTGCTCGGGCCCGTAGTGATCGGCGATGAACCGTTGCAAGTCGTCACGCGAGAAGGCCGAGACCCGCTCGCTTGGCCCAAGGATCGTGCGACCGATGGGCTGATCCGGGTAGGCCTGCTCTTGCAGCCAGTCGAAAATCACATCGTCGGGCGTGTCGAGCGCTTGGCCGATCTCTTGCAGGATCACGCCGCGTTCGACTTCAACCTCCGAAGGGTCTAGCACCGGGTTGCGCAGAATGTCGGCAATCACGTCGAGGCCGAGCGCCACATCGTTTTCCAGCACGCGGGCATAATAGGCGGTGACTTCGCGCGAGGTATAGGCGTTGATATAGCCGCCCACATCCTCAATCGCCTCGGCGATTTGCAACGAGGAGCGGGTCGCGGTGCCTTTGAACGCCATATGTTCGAGGAAATGCGCGATGCCGTTTTGCTGCGGCGTCTCGTGGCGCGCGCCTGCGTTGACCCAGACGCCGATGGCGGAGGAGGCAAGCCCCTCCATATGTTCGGTGACGATGCGAAAGCCGTTGGGCAATGTGGTCTGTTGTAGGCTCACGCGGAGAGGTTTCCTTTGATATGCGCCTTGAGCGCGTCGAGGTCGTTGGACAGCCGGGTGAAACGTTCTTCCCGGTCGAAAAGGTCCGCCATGCGGGGCGGCAGGCCCGGGCGGATGCCAGTGGCGGCTTCGACCGCGTCGGGGAATTTTGCCGGATGGGCGGTGGCGAGCGTGACCATCGGCGTTGCCGGATCGCGCAGATCATCCGCGACTTTCACACCGACAGCGGAATGCGGGCAAAGCAGCTCGCCGGTGGTGCGGCGGCGGTCGGCGATGGTGGCGGTGGTTTCCTCTTCGGAGACGCGGCCCGAGCGGTAGATGTCTTGCAGCGCTTGCATCGCCCCTTGAGAGACGTCGAAACCGCCCTGCCCCAACTCGTCCATCAACTGCGCCACGGCACCGGCGTCGCGGTCATAGGCGTCAAAGAGGGCGCGTTCGAAATTCGAGGAGACCTGAATGTCCATCGAGGGGCTGATCGAGGGGGTCACGCTCCCCTTATGATAGCCTTGGCCCGAGAGGCAGCGGTGCAGGATGTCGTTCTGGTTGGTGGCGACGACCAGATCGGCGATGGGCAGGCCCATGCGCTTGGCGATATAGCCCGCGAAGATGTCGCCGAAATTGCCGGTGGGCACGGTGAAGCTGACCTCACGCAGGGGCGCGCCAAGGCTGGTGGCGGCGGTGAAGTAATAGACCACCTGCGCCAGCACCCGGCCCCAGTTGATCGAGTTCACGCCCGCCAGCCGCACGGAATCGCGGAAGTCGAAATCGTTGAACATGTCCTTAAGGCGCGCTTGGCAATCGTCGAAATCACCGTCGATGGCCAGCGCGTGCACGTTGGATTCCGCAGGCGTGGTCATCTGGCGGCGCTGCACGTCAGACACCCGGCCATGGGGGTAAAGGATGAAGACATCGACATTGTCGAGCCCCTTGAAGGCTTCGATCGCGGCGGAGCCGGTGTCACCCGAGGTGGCGCCCACGATGGTCACCCGCTCGCCCTTGCGGCCCAAGGCGGCTTGGAACATCTGGCCGATGAGCTGCATGGCGAAGTCTTTGAACGCCAGTGTCGGCCCGTGGAAGAGTTCCAGCAGGAAGTGGTTCGGGGCGAGTTGCACCATCGGCGCGCGGGCGGAGTGGCCGAAGCCTGCGTAAGCGCGGGCGATGATGGCGCGGAATTCGTCGTCGGTGAAAGTGTCACCGATGAAGGGGCGCATGACGGTGAAGGCCACCTCTTCGTAGCTTTGGCCCTGCATGGCCGCGATCTGTTCCGCGCTCAGCGTCGGGATCGTTTCGGGGACGTAGAGGCCGCCGTCACGGGCAAGGCCGGTCAGCATCGCCTCTTCGAAGGACAGAACAGGGGCGGAGCCACGGGTAGAGATATAGCGCATAGGGTCAGTCGACTTTCGGCGTTGCAGGGGCGCGGCGGCGGCGCAGGAAAAGGACGGTCATCGCCAGCCAGATGGCGGCGAGGGAAAACCAGGTGATCGCATATTGCAAGTGATCGTTGGGGATGCGGGCGGTATCGACGGGCAGCGGGGTGATCTTTGGGTCCGGCCCGGTGCCTTCGCGCATGACAATCAAAAGCGGTTCGGTGTCGAGGGTTTCGGCCATGAGTTCAACATCGCGGGCGAACCAGATGTTGCGATCCATGTCGGCCTCGGGCGTGAAACTGTCGACTTCCTGAGGCCATTGCAGGTTGCCGGTCAGGGTGGCGGTGCCTGCGGGGGCGATAGCGTCTTTGTTCGATGTGGCGGTAAAGCCGAGGTCGATGAGCACGCGCCGCCCGCTTTCCAGCGCCATAGGCGCGATGACGCGGTAGCCCGCCCCTTTCTGCTTTTGGCTGACCAGCACATGCAGCGCCTGCGCCCCGATCTCTCCGCTGACGGTGACGGGCAGATAGGCGTCGGCCTCCGGGTCAGGATCGGCGGGCAAGGCGACGGGCGCGGCGGCGATGCGGTTGTTGATGTCGGCGATGATCGCCTCTTTCCACGCCAGCCGCTGCACCTGCCAGACCCCGAGTGCGACGAGGATGGCTGCCCCGCCAAGGCCGACGATGATGAAGAACAGGCTGCGCCGCATTCGAATCTCTCTGGCTGAAACGACAAACGCGCGAAGAGGGCTTCGCGCGTTTGGGTTTTACGGGTGTGGGGCGCGGATGCAACCCCGCCCTATGGTCAGGGCTGGCCCCACATGTAGACGGCGAAGAAGAGGAACAGCCAGACCACGTCAACGAAGTGCCAGTACCACGCTGCCGCCTCGAAGCCGACATGGCGTTCGGGGGTGAAGTGGCCGCGCATGGCGCGCAGCAGGCAGACGAAGAGGAAGATCGTGCCGATGATCACGTGGAAACCGTGGAAGCCGGTCGCCATGAAGAAGCTGGAGAAATACATGTCGCCGCCGAATGTCCAATCGTCATGGACCAGCAGCTCGTAGTATTCGTAGGCTTGCAGCGCGGTGAAGAGCACGCCGAGGATCACCGCGATGGTCAGGCCCGAGATCAGGTCTTTGCGGTTGTTCTCATGCGCCAGCGCGTGGTGCGCCCATGTCACGGCACAGCCCGACAGCAGCAGGACCAGCGTGTTGATCAGCGGCAGGTGGAAAGCGTCAACCGCGTGAATCTCGGGCTGGACGTATTCCGTGCCGACATATTCATACATCGGGTAGAGGGCCTGTTTGAAGAAGGACCAGAACCACGCGACGAAGAACATCACTTCAGACATGATGAAGAGGATGAAGCCATAGCGCAGGCCGATCCGCACCACGCCGGTGTGATCGCCCACTTCGCTTTCCGAGACGACTTCGGCCCACCAGCCGAACATGACGTAGAGGGTGGCGACCAGACCGCCCAAGAAGACGAAGGGCGTCATCCCGTGCATCCACATGACGGCACCCGCCAGCATGACAAATCCGCCTACCGACCCCAGCAGCGGCCAGGTCGAGGGGGGGAGAATATGGTAGTCGTGGTTTTTTGCATGGGCCATGGTTGCGGGTCCCTCACCTTTGTTCAATCAGGTCGTTAATTGGTTGTTGTGGCGCTGACCTGATCAAGGGCGGCATAGCCCTCGGGCAGGTCAATTTCGTAGAATGTATAGGACAGAGTGATGGTATGTACAAACTTCCCATCACGGTCTTCGACCATTTCCGGGTCGACGAAGAAGCTCACCGGCATCTGCACACGCTCGCCCGGGGCCAGCACCTGTTCGGTAAAGCAAAAGCAGTCGATCTTCTCGAAGAAGGCCCCGGCGGTATAGGGGGTGACGTTATAGCTCGCCTGCCCTGCCACCGGTTTGTCGGTCGGGTTGTAAGCCTCGTAGAAGGCCAACCCGGTCTCGCCGATGCGGACTTCCATTTCGCGCACCACGGGTTTGAACTCCCACGGCATGCCGTCATTGAGGGAGCCGTCGAACCGCACCTTGACCGTCTGATCCAGCACATCGGCGCTGGCGGCAGAGACCTGCCCCGGCGTGCCGCCAAAGCCGGTGACGCGGCAGAACCAGTCGTAAAACGGCACCGACGCCCAGGCGAGCCCGCCCATGAGCACCACCACGCCGACGGTTTGCATCACTGTTTTCTGAGGACCGGAAAGCGCCATTACTGTGTCACCTCGCGTTGCTCCGGGGGGAGTTCGAAATCGGTCTGGGTGATCTTGACGTAGGTCAGCGCCATGATCAGCACCACGAAGGCGCCCAGCATCAGGCCCACGCCGATGTTGCGGCCACGGCGGCGGTCGTGCAGCTCATGCTCGGGTCGGATGCCCATTACCAGCCTCCCAAGCCAAAGGTGCGCAGGGCCGCTTCGCCCAAGATCGCGCCGAAGTGCAAGAAGAGATAGGCCAGCGACAGGCGGAAGAACTTGCGCTCTTCGGCATAGTCGTCACCCTCGGCCATGACCTCATCCCGCTTCCAGATGCGGTAGGCGCCCAAGAGGAAGGCCGCGTTCAGCACCAGCGCCACGGCGAAATAGAAGATGCCGCCGATGGCCGTGAAGGCCGTACCAATGGCCAGAGCAGCCAGAAGGACGGTGTAGACGAAGATATGCAGCCGCGTGGCCGGGCGGCCATGGGTCACGGTCAGCATCGGCACCTTGGCGTCGTCGTAGTCCGAGCGCATGAAGAGCGCCAGCGCCCAGAAATGCGGCGGTGTCCACATGAAGATCAGCGCGAACATCAGCCATGCCTCGACCGAGAAGCTGCCCGTGGCGGCGACCCAGCCGATCACCGGTGGGAAGGCCCCCGCGGCGCCGCCGATGACGATGTTCTGCGGCGTCAGACGCTTGAGCCACATGGTATAGAAAACGGCATAGAAAAGGATGGTGAAGAGCAGCATCCCGCCCGCCAGCAGGTTGGTCGCCAGTGCCAGCATCATCACCGACAGACCCGAGAGCGCAACGCCAAGCGTCAGCGCCTCACCGGGCTGGACCCGGCCCGAGGGGATCGGGCGCCCGCGCGTGCGGCGCATCACCGCGTCGATATCGGCGTCCCACCACATATTCAGCGCGCCCGAGGCACCGCCGCCGATGGCGATGAACAAGATCGCGCAAAAGCCGATGACGGGATTGACCGAAACCGGCGCGGCCAACAGCCCCACGAAGGCCGTGAAGACGACCAGCGACATGACGCGCGGCTTCAGCAGGGCGAAGTAATCCCCCAGCTGCGCGTCGTATTCACTTGTTGGCGTATTGGTGATGTCAGTCATCCCGAACCTTCCAAGGGTAAACACGGGGCACGGGCCTGCGCCCTGCCCCGTGGAACTGGCTTACTTAGAGGCGACGGTCAGCGGCTGTTCGATGCCAGCATATTCCGCCTTGGCGTTGCCAAGCCATTCCGCATAGGCCTCTTCCGAAACCACTTTGACGGTGATCGGCATATAGGCGTGGGCCTGACCGCAAAGCTCGGAACATTGGCCAAAGTAGACGCCCTCTTGCTCGGCGGTGAACCACAGTTCGGCCAGACGGCCCGGCACGCCATCCTGTTTCACGCCGAAGGCGGGGATTGTCCAAGAGTGGATCACGTCGCTGGCGGTCACCTGCACGACGATGGTCTTGCCCACGGGGATCACGACGGATGTGTCGGTGGCCAGCAGGAAGTCGTCGCGGCTGTAGCCTTCGTCTTCGAGCTTGGCGACCATCGCGTCATCCAGCACGAAGGGGGTCACGTCCTCATCGCCGTCGCCCAGCGTCGCCGGGGCGCCGATCATGTAGCTGTCAAAGGCGATCTCTTCGTCGACATATTCATAGGTCCAGTACCACTGGTTGCCGATGGCCTTGATCGTGATGTCCGCCTCGGGGATTTCCTGCTGGCGGAACAGGATCGGCAGCGAATAGGCACCGATCAGCACAAGAATGAGAATCGGCCCGATGGTCCAAGCGATCTCGATCGGGGTGTGGTGGGTGAAGGACGAGGGGTTCGGGTTCCGCTTTTTGTTGTAGCGGATCATGACCCAGACGATCAGACCCGTCACGAAGACGGTGATCGCCGTGATGATCACGAGAATCAGGTAATCGAGATCGTGGATATCCCGCGCCAATTCGGTAACGGCGGGTTGAAAGCCTGTCTCGCCGTCAACAGGTCTGCCGATGACATCAAGCCCGTCAATGCGCAGGCTGTCCTGTGCCAATGCAGGCAGGGCGGCAAGGCTGGTCAAAAGACCGGAAAGGGGGAGTAGATGTTTCATATGTCGTCCTGATCTTGTGACCATTAAGAAGCCGATAAGCACCCCAAACCGCGGCTGCGATCCGGTGCCGTTGTAATCCTGGGTGCTTACAATCATATTCTGCCTACAAGATAAAGTCACATGCTTGCGTCATAGAGCCGCGCGAGACAGTTTTGTGACAGCAAGCAAGGATACCCCCGATGAGCCGCGCGCATTTCACCCCCTTCGAGGCCGATCTGGACCGAGAAACCGCTCTGAGCGTGCTGCGCGAGGCCGTGGCCGGTGCCGATGACGGGGAATTGTTCCTCGAACGCCGCCGTTCAGAGGCGCTGGTTTTCGACGACGGACGCCTCAAAACCGCAAGCTATGACGCCGCCGAGGGCTTTGGCCTGCGCGCCGTGCGCGGTGAGGTGGCAGGCTACGCCCATTCGACCGAGCTGAGCGAGGCCGCCCTGCGCCGCGCGGCGGAAACGGCGCGGCTGGCGGTGGGCGATGGCGGCGGCACTTGGGCGGATGCGCCTCAGGCCAGCAACACGCGTCTCTATACGGACGAAGACCCGATCGCGGGCCACGCCTTCCCGGTCAAGGTCGATACCCTGCGCGAGATCGACGCCTATGCCCGCAGCCTCGATTCCCGCGTGGTACAGGTGAGCGCCACGATCGCCGCCAGCATTCAAGAAGTCGAGATTCTCCGCCCCGAAGGACATTCGGTGCGCGACGTGCGCCCGATGACGCGGGTCAATGTCTCGGTCATTGTCGAGCAGGAAGGCCGCCGCGAAAGCGGCGGGGTCGGCGGCGGCGGGCGGATCGGCCTCGACGGTATGCTGGCCCCCGAAGATTGGCAGGCCAAGGTCCGCGAAGCCCTGCGCATCGCCTGTGTGAACCTTGAAGCCGTCCCTGCGCCCGCGGGCGTGATGGACGTGGTGCTTGGCCCCGGCTGGCCCGGCATTCTGCTGCACGAAGCTATCGGCCACGGGCTTGAGGGCGATTTCAACCGCAAGGGCTCCAGCGCCTTCGCCGGGCTGATGGGCCAACAGATCGCCGCCAAGGGCGTGACCGTGCTGGATGACGGCACGATCCCCGACCGGCGCGGCTCAATCTCAGTCGATGACGAGGGCACCCCCTCGGCGCGCAATGTGCTGATCGAAGATGGCGTGCTGGTCGGCTATATGCAGGACCGTCAGAACGGGCGGCTCATGAGCGGCGCCTCGACCGGGAACGGGCGGCGGCAGTCCTATGCGCATATCCCGATGCCGCGCATGACCAACACCTATATGCTGGGCGGCGAGGCGGCCCCGGGCGATATCGTGGCTGATCTCAAGGACGGGATCTATGCCGTGGGCTTCGGCGGCGGGCAGGTGGATATCACCAATGGTAAATTCGTCTTCTCCTGCACCGAGGCCTACCGTGTGCAGAACGGCAAGATCGGCGCGCCGGTCAAAGGCGCCACGTTGATCGGCGATGGGGCCACGGCCTTGCAAAAGATCCGCGCCATCGGCAATGACCCGACGCTCGACCCCGGCATGGGCAACTGTGGCAAACAGGGGCAATGGGTGCCGGTGGGTGTGGGCCAGCCCACTTTGATGATCGGCGGGCTGACCGTCGGCGGGGCTGCGACCTGACAGCACGCTGGGGTTGAATCAAATACGCGGGGAAATGTTCATAGGTTGTTAAGCACTAAATCCTATACCTGATTCTGCAACGGACGGAGTTTCGGGATGACTGACAAGGACCTACATCCTTCTTCCACTCACCCCCCACTCCCACCCACCCAGGAAGATGAACAGTTTGCCCGGCTTCGTCTGTTGCGCTCTCGCCGCGTGGGTATTTCGACCTATCGCCGCCTGCTGGATGAACATGGCTCTGCCCAAGAGGCGCTGAAGGCGCTGCCGGAAGTCGCGCGTGCCGCCGGGATATCAGACTACCGCATCTGCCCCGAAGGGGTGGTTCAGGCGGAACTCAACGCCGCCCGCCGCGCCGGGGCCCGGCTACTGGTTGAGGGGGAGGCACCCTACCCGCGCCTGCTCAGCGACCTTCCCGATGCGCCGCCCTTCCTATGGCTGATCGGCGACCCGGCATTGCTGGGCCGTCCGATGATCTCCCTCGTGGGCGCGCGAAACGCCTCTTCGCTTGGGCTGCGCATGGCCCGCAACCTCGCCGCCGAACTGGGGGAAGCTGGGTTAGTCGTGGTCTCCGGCCTTGCTCGGGGCATCGACGCGGCGGCGCATGAGGCTGCATTGCCCCGCGGCACCATCGCCGTGCAGGCGGGCGGGGTCGACATTATATACCCTAATGAGAACACTGCGCTGGCCGGTCAAATTGCCGCGCAGGGGCTGCGTTTGTCAGAGCAACCGATGGGGCTGCAACCGATGGCGCGGCACTTCCCTCGCCGCAATCGCATCATCTCGGGCCTGAGCCGTGCAACGGTGGTGGTTGAGGCGGCGGCCCGCTCGGGCAGTTTAATCACCGCCCGCGATGCGCTGGATCAGGGCCGCGACGTGCTTGCGGTCCCCGGCCATCCGATGGACGCCCGCGCGGCAGGCTGCAACATGCTAATCCGCGACGGCGCGGTGCTGGTGCGCTCTGCCGCGGATGTGTTGGAGGTTTTGCCGGAGGGGGGAGCTCACACCCCGCCACCCCGCAGAAAGCCCCCCGCGGCCCCGCGCCCGGAATCGCCGCCGCGAAACCAAAGCCCTGTCGCGAAGCTCCATGCGCAGATCCTCTCTCGTCTCGGCCATGCGCCGGTTGCGGAGGATCAATTGATCCGCGACCTGCAAGTGCCGAGTAGCGATGTCGCCCCCGCGCTCCTCGATCTTGAGATGGAGGGGGAAATTCAGCGCCAACCCGGCGGGCTGCTCAGCCGCTCTGCCTGACGCCGCGAAGGAGCGCGGCCCGGTTAAAGCGCCGCGAAACCGGGGACCAACCGGGGGGCAGTTGGTCGGGCCAAGCAAGCCTCGAATGCCGAGGGTCGATGCCGCCGAAATGGCCCATCCGGCCTGCGAAACCGCTGCGCCGCAAATCCGCGATACGCAGCAGCTGCATTGACAAACACCCCTGCAATCCCACATGAGACAGCGCAAAGCCGCCCCCGTTTTTGATCTAAGGTGCCTGTATTTATGCCCGTCGTCGTCGTCGAATCCCCAGCCAAGGCCAAAACGATCAACAAATATCTGGGCGACGATTACACCGTTCTCGCCTCTTACGGCCATGTCCGTGACCTGCCGCCAAAAGACGGCTCGGTCGACACTGACGCCGATTTCGACATGAAATGGGAGGTCGCCAGCGACAGCAAGAAACACGTCAAAGCCATCGCCGACGCGCTGGCCCAAGACAACGCATTGATCCTCGCGACTGACCCCGACCGCGAGGGCGAGGCGATCAGCTGGCACCTGCAAGAGGCGCTGACCAAGCGCAAATCGATCAAGAAGGACACGCCGGTGAGCCGCGTGGTCTTCAACCAGATCACCCAAAAGGCGGTGACCGAGGCGATGCAGAACCCGCGTCAGGTCGACATGCCGCTGGTCGAGGCCTATCTCGCCCGCCGCGCACTGGACTATCTGGTGGGGTTCAACCTCTCCCCCGTGCTTTGGCGCAAACTGCCCGGCGCGAAATCCGCGGGCCGCGTGCAATCGGTCACCCTGCGCCTCATCGTCGAGCGCGAGATGGAGATCGAGGCGTTTCGCGCCCGGGAATACTGGTCGGTAAAGGCGCTGCTCGCCACCCCGCGCGGTCAGGAATTCGAGGCCCGCCTCGTCTCGCTGGCCGGAAACAAGCTCGAACGTTTCGATCTGGCTGACGCCACACAGGCCGAGATGGCGGTGCAGGCGATCACCTCCCGCGCGCTGAAGGTGATGAATGTCGAGGCGAAACCGGCCAGCCGCAACCCCTCGGCCCCCTTCATGACCTCGACCCTGCAACAGGAGGCCAGCCGCAAGTTTTCGATGGGCGCGCGCCAGACCATGTCGACCGCGCAGCGTCTCTACGAGGCCGGCCACATCACTTACATGCGGACCGACGGCATCGACATGGCGCCCGAGGCCGTCTCCATGGCGCGCGACGCGATCAAGGACCGTTTTGGCGCGGATTACGTGCCGAAAGAGCCGCGCATCTACAAGAACAAGGCGAAGAACGCGCAGGAAGCCCACGAATGTATCCGCCCGACGGATATGACCAAGGACGCCAAAGCGCTGAAGCTCGACGCCGATCAGGCGAAACTCTATGATCTGATCTGGAAACGCACCCTCGCCTGCCAGATGGAAAGCGCCCGGCTGGAACGCACCACCGTCGAGATCGGCAGCGACGATGCGCAGGTCGGCCTGCGCGCCAACGGTCAGGTCGTGCTCTTCGACGGTTTCCTGCGGGTCTACGAGGAAGGCCGCGACGATGTGGTTGATGAGGACGACAAGCGCCTGCCGCAGATCCATCAGGGCGATGCGATGGACAAGCGCAGCGTCACGCCCGAGCAGCATTTCACCCAGCCCCCGCCGCGCTACACCGAGGCGACGCTGGTCAAGAAGATGGAAGAGCTCGGCATCGGCCGCCCCTCGACCTATGCCAGCATCGTCACCACGATTCAGGACCGCGAATATGTTCGCAAGGATGGCAACCGCCTGATCCCCGAGGATAAGGGCCGTCTGGTGACCGCCTTTCTTGAAAACTACTTCCGCCGCTACATCGGCTATGACTTCACCGCCGATCTGGAAGACCAACTCGATAAGGTCAGCGCCGGGGATGCTGCCTATAAAGAAGTGCTGCGCCGCTTCTGGCGCGATTTCTCGGCCGCCATCGCCGAGACATCCGAGCTGCGCATTACCGAAGTGCTGGAAAAGATTAACGAGGTGCTGGAGCCGCATCTCTTCCCGCCCACCGAAGACGGCAGCGACCCGAGGCTTTGCCCCAATTGCGAGATTGGCCGCCTGTCGATGCGCACCGCGCGCTCGGGCGGCGCCTTCATCGGCTGCTCGAACTACCCCGAATGCCGCTACACCCGCCCCTTCGGCCCGCCAGACCCGGAGGCCGAAGCCTCGGCCATTCCGCCCGACGGCAAGCTTCTAGGTGAGGATCAGGGCGACGAAATCCGCGTCTTCAAGGGCCGCTTCGGGCCCTACGTTCAACGCGGCCCGGTGACGGAAGAAAACAAGAAGCCCCCGCGCCAGTCGATCCCCAAGGATTGGGTGCCCGAGGATCTGACGCTGGAACAGGGCGTGATGCTCCTGTCGCTCCCGCGTGAGATCGGCCCCCACCCCGAGGATGGCGTCATGGTCTGGGCCAACATCGGGCGCTATGGGCCTTACATCAAACACGCCGAAAGCACCTCGCACCGGGGCGGCACCAATGCCAATCTCGAAGGCATCGATGAGGTTTGGACCGTCGGCATGAACCGCGCCGTGCAGTTGTTGGCCGAGAAAGTCGCCAGCCGCGGTGGCCGGGGCAAGGCCGCGAAACCGATCCGCGAGATGGGCGAGCACCCGGATATGGGCGGCGCGGTCAACGTCATGGAGGGCAAATACGGGCCTTATGTGAAATGGGAAAAGGTCAACGCCACGATCCCGAAGGAGATCGAACCGGCAGACCTGACCATGGAGCGCGCGGTGGAGTTGATCGAAGAGAAGCTCGCCAAATCCCCCGCCAAACGCAAAGCGGCGACGAAGAAGGCACCGGCCAAGAAGACGGCAGCCAAGAAGCCCGCGGCGAAAAAGACGTCCACCAAAAAGGCCCCGGCAAAGACGGCGGCCAAGAAACCCGCGGCCAAGAAAACAACCGCGAAAAAAGCCGACAGCGCGTAAGCCGCGCCTAGGCACAGCAACCGCGCCGGGGGTCGGCGTGGTTCCGCCTGCGGCCTGCCTTTATATCCGGCATCATGAATATGTGATTTGCCATTCCCCTTCGATTTTCGGATCAGGGGCGGCGGCAAGACCACTATGAAAGGCAGATCAATGTCAGGCATGAAATTCACCCGGCGCGGGCTGATCGCCGCAAGCGGCGCGGCGCTGATGACGCCGCAGATCCTGCGCGCGCAGGAACCCGGCCAAGCGCCCCGCGAATATTCCGCCGAACCTCCGGTGTCGCGCAACACGTCGAGCTTTGCCACCCAGCGTTGGCAGGACCATTTCGACAGCCTTGGCAAAGGCGCGATCGTAGCCGACACCACCAGCCGCGCCCTGCATTACTGGAGCGCGGACGGTCAGACCTATAAGGTCTACCCTACCTCCGTGCCCGCCACCGAAGAGCTGACCAAGCGCGGCTACACCGAGATCGTGCGCAAGAAGGAAGGCCCCGACTGGACGCCCACCGCCTCGATGATGGAGCGCTTTCCGCATTACAAATACATGCCGCCGGGCCCCGACAACCCGCTCGGCACCCATGCGATGTACCTCAGCTGGCCCGCCTATATCATTCACGGCACCCATGACACGCGCAAGATCGGGCGGCGGTCCTCGGACGGTTGCATCGGGCTTTATAACGAGAAGATCGAAGAGCTTTTCGGCCTCTGCCCCGTGGGCACGCAGGTGCGCATCATCTGACCTTCCGGGCGGCCTTTCCTGCGTAGCACCACGTAATTGACACTGCCCCGACGCAGGGTCACATATGGCGCAGCGAAACTGTAGGGAGGTCGCCCGTGAACAAAATCTATGGATCCGCCGCCGAGGCGCTGGAAGGCGTTCTGTCGGATGGCATGCTGATCGCCGCCGGGGGCTTTGGCCTTTGCGGCATTCCGGAATTGCTGTTGCAGGCGATCAAGGAAAACGGGGCCAAAGACCTCACCTTTGCGTCGAACAATGCGGGCGTCGATGACTTCGGCATCGGCATTCTGCTGCAATCGCGGCAGGTGAAGAAGATGATCTCCTCCTATGTGGGGGAGAATGCCGAGTTCATGCGCCAGTATCTCTCGGGCGAACTTGAGCTCGAATTCAACCCTCAGGGCACATTGGCCGAGCGCATGCGCGCGGGTGGTGCGGGCATCCCGGGTTTCTACACCAAGACCGGCGTCGGCACCCAGATCGCCGAGGGCAAGGAAGTGAAACAGTTCCACGGCGAGGATTACATCCTCGAAGAGGGCATCTTTGCCGATCTGTCGATCGTGAAAGCGTGGAAGGCCGATGACACCGGCAACCTCGTCTTCCGCAAGACCGCGCGCAACTTCAACCCGCCCGCGGCCATGTGCGGCAAGGTCTGCATCGTCGAGGTCGAAGAGATCGTCCCCCGCGGCAGCCTCGACCCCGACCACATCCACCTGCCGGGCATCTACGTGCATCGCATCATTCAAGGCGAGCATGAGAAACGCATCGAGAAGGTCACGACACGCAAGCGGGAGGACGCATAATGCCTTGGGATAGAGATCAGATGGCGGCGCGGGCCGCAGAGGAACTCGAAGACGGCATGTATGTGAACCTCGGCATCGGTATCCCGACGCTGGTGGCGAATTACGTCGGCGATAAGGACATCACCCTTCAGTCCGAGAACGGCATGCTGGGCATGGGCCCCTTCCCTTACGAGGGCGAGGAAGACCCCGACCTGATCAACGCTGGCAAGCAGACCATTACCGAGTTGAGCCGCACCGCCTATTTCGACAGCGCCATGTCCTTTGGCATGATCCGCGGCGGCAAGATCGCAGCGGCGATCCTCGGCGCCATGGAAGTGGCCGAGAACGGCGATCTGGCGAACTGGATGATCCCCGGCAAGCTCGTCAAGGGCATGGGCGGCGCGATGGACCTCGTGGCCGGTGTCCGCAAGGTCATCGTGGTGATGGACCACCAGAACAAGGCCGGTGACTCGAAGGTGCTGAAAGAATGCACCCTGCCGCTGACCGGCAAGGGTGTGGTCGACCGGATCATCACCAACCTCGGTGTGCTCGATGTGGTCGAAGGTGGCTTGAAGATCGTCGAATGCGCCGATGGCGTGACCGAGGACGAGCTGCGCGCCGCGACCCAAGCGACCATCGTTTGAGAAAACAGCCCTCGGCGGCATCCGCCGGGGGCATGCCCGTCGCGCTCAGTTCATCGCGGCAAAAACGCAGCCATCGCTGATCAGTTCCGGCGGTGTTAGGCAAAGCCCCTGCGCCACTTGAAACGCCGCCAGCACCTTGGGCACATAGTCGCGCGTCTCGGCAAAAGGCGGCACGCCCGCATGTTTGCGCACCGACCCCTCCCCCGCGTTATAACCCGCAAGCACGAGAATCGGATCGCGGTCGAACTCCCCCATCAGCCAGTCGAGGTATTTGACCCCGCCCGAGATATTCTCGGCCGCGACCATACTGTCGCGCACACCAAAACGGGCGGCGGTATCGGGCATCAGTTGCATCAGGCCAGCCGCCCCCGCCCGGCTGACCGCATCGGCGCGGCCTGCGGATTCCACGCTGATCACCGCCAGCACCAGCGCCGGAGAGACATTCGTACCAACCGTAGCGCGCAGGATATCCACCCCATTGCTGCGCGCGATATCCTGCAGATGCTGCAAACGCGGCGCGGGGACTTGACCGCCGGAAAGCGCCGCCATCGCGGGCGCCAACCGCCCTGCCCCGCTCCGCTCAGCCGCTGGAGAGATTTTATCCCAGAACCAATCGAACTGCCCGGCATTCAAAGGCGCAATCGCGCCGCTCGGGGTCGCGGCGACCGCGGGGCCTGCGTCCACCTCCGCCGCTGCCGCGGCGCGGGCCGCCGGATCGATTTGCACCGTGATGCGTTTGGCCCCCTTCTTGGGCGGGCCGACCCGTTTGGCCGAGAACTCAGGGAACGGTTTCGGCCCTTCTGCCATGGCGGCAGGGGCCATAAGAGCCGTGACCAGCGAGAATGCCAATATGCGATACATGCCTGCTCTACCTTGCGTCTAACGCGCCTTTGCGCGGCAATATCACACGAATCGTGGAATCGGGCCAGCGTTTGAGGCGGGGGATCATGGCAATTTCGCCGCAATTGCGGTGTTCGACGGTGGGAAAGCGCAGGCGGAAGACCCGATACGAGAATTAAAACGACTATAAACAGAGAGTTAACATGTTTCCGCAAGAAAAACGCGGACAGTCTGGAAAAGGCACGTTTGCTGCCAAATTCGCGCCCCAATCTGACGGCTATATAGGGTCATACCAAGTCGGACAGCTTCAAATGAGAGAGCGAGGCAAACCGGACGGCGAGGTTAAGACCTTTTACTCAGTGATCCTTGGAGGGACATGACATGATGAACTTTATCAAAAACTTCCGCAAAGACGAAGACGGTGCCGTGACAGTTGACTGGGTCGTTCTGACCGCTGCGATCGTTGGCCTGGCCATTGTTGCGTTCAACACAATCGGTGACAACGTCGAAACAATGTCGGACAATATCGCCACAGACATCACTAACTTCGAAACAACAGCTGACCGCAGCAACTAATCGCTAGTTGAGCGAAATCTAATCATTAGGGCCGCACCTCCAGCCGGGAGCGGCCCCTTTTGTCTTCAAACTAGGCACGAAGCTTCTTAGGAAAAAAACCTTATGCGCCGCGCCCTTCACTATTTTTTACGCAGTCAATCTGGTGCCATCACTGTAGATTGGCTTGTCCTGACCGCCGGGCTGGCCGGCCTAGCGATCCTAGCGCTGAGCCTGTTCTCCGACAGCCTAGACGTACTTGTTGAATATATCCGGGTAAAGCTCACAACTTGAGCCATCTAATGCCGCGATGCACTAGGCCAAAGTCCTTCCCGTCGCCCCCACACAGACCAATTCTCGCCATAATCGGCAGCTAACTTTCTGGGGTGATCAAAGCGAGCCGAGATTCGCTTCCATAGCAAAGAGGTAACATCATGCGAGCCGTATTCGGATTGGTTCTTTTGGTAGGTGTCGCACTTGCCGGCGGCGCCGTTTATCTGGCGAAAGACCGGATTTCACAGTATCAAGCCGCCAACGCGCAAGCCCAAGCCGCGCTGGCGCAGGTCGTGCCAACGAAAACCGTTTGGGTGGCCGACAAGCCCTTGAAATACGGGCAGCCCCTCACCCGCGAGGACGTTCGTGCGGTGAAATGGCCTGAGAATGCCATTCCCGAGGGCAGTTTCGTCGAAGAAATCGCCCTTTTCCCGGAGAACACCAAAGAACAACGCATCGTGCTGCGCAACATCGAGAAAGATGAAGCGATCATGGCCGTCAAGGTGACCGAGCCGGGCGAAGATTCCGGTCTCACCTCCCGTTTGGCCCGCGGCACGCGTGCCTTCACCATCAAAGTCGACGTCTCTAGCGGCGTTTCGGGCTTCCTGCGCCCCGGGGACCGGGTTGACGTCTATTGGACGGGCCGCGTGAACGTGGGCAACCAATCCAGCAACGGCGATGTGACCAAGCTGATCGAATCTGGCGTGCAACTGATCGCCATCGACCAGAGCGCCGATGCGCTGGTGATGGAAGAAGCCTCGATCGCCAAGACAGTGACGGTGGCCGTAAAGCCGCAACAGGTGGCCGCCCTTGCCCAGGCACAATCTACCGGCAAACTCTCCCTCGCTCTCGTCGGCACGAATGACGACACCGTGGCCGAGGCCATCGAAGTCGACCAACGTTCGCTTCTGGGAATCGAGGCGCAAGAGACCATCGCCGAAGTAACCAAAGAGAAGGTTTGCACGATCCGCACCCGCCGCGGGGCTGAGGTGGTCGAACTGCCGATCCCCTGCACAAACTGACCTGAAAACAACCTCTTGCTAAGTTAATGAAGGCGCCGCACCCCCCCTG
>NZ_SZNL01000017.1:47633-71489 GCF_005068605.1 Sulfitobacter sp. 15WGC
ACCCCCCCTGCGGCGTCTTTCATTTTTGCAGCTATGTTGCGCATAGCCCACATGCACAGCGCCCGCGAAGAGCTTGATTCTTGCAATAAATTTGGAATTGCCGCAGAGTGTTGCCAAACGAGGGCAAAAAGACCCATCCCGAGGCGTGATCAAAAAGGCAGGTCACATGAAAATCGATAGATTTCTTAAAGCGGCCCTTCTGGGGCTGACACTGGGCGCAATGCCGATGGCATTGACCCTGCCCAGTTCAGCTGGCGCCGACACGCTGCGCGTTGTCAAACGCGGCACCAATTCCAGCCTCGACGTCCCGATGAACCGCGCCGTGGTGGTGGAAAGCGACATTCCCTTCGCGGAACTCAGCATCGCCAACCCCGGCATCGCGGATATCTCCTCCCTGTCTGACCGCACGATCTATGTGTTGGGCAAATCGCCGGGGCTGACCACGCTCACGCTGCTCGACGCGGCAGGGCAGTTGATCACCAATGTCGATGTCCGCGTCGCGGCGGATGTCTCTGAATTCAAAGAACGGCTGCGTCAAATCCTGCCGGGTGAGAAGATCGAAGTGCGCACCGCTAATGACGGTATCGTGCTGTCGGGCATTGTCTCTTCCACACAACGGCTGCAACGCGCGCTCGATCTGGCCGAACGCTATGCTCCCGAACGGGTCAGCAACCTGATGAGCGTGGGCGGCATCCAGCAGGTCATGATGAAGGTCCGTTTTGCCGAGATGCAGCGCAACGTGTCGAAATCGCTCGGCTCTTCGCTGGCAATCAACGGCGGCTCCGATTTCAGCGCGGGCACTGGCAGCACCAATACGTCAGGCGGGGTCGCGACCTCGCTTGGCGGGTCGATCCCATCGGCGAACCAGAACGCAGGCGCGGTGCTTTTCGGCTTCAACGCAGGCTCTACCCAAGTGGGCATCCTGTTGGAAGCATTGGAAGAAAAGGGCGTGGTCCGGTTCTTGGCAGAGCCGAACCTCGTGGCGCTTTCAGGGCAAGAGGCCAAGTTCCTCGCCGGGGGCGAGTACCCGATCCCAGTCGCCCAAACCAGTGATACGGTGTCGGTGGAGTTCAAACCCTTCGGCGTAGAACTCGCCTTTATTCCGCGCGTCGTGGACAAGGATATCATCAACCTTGAGATGAACGCCGCCGTTTCGGCCATCGACGCAAGCAACAGCATTTCATTGGGCAACGGCATCGAGATTTCCGCCTTCACCCGCCGCGAGACCTCGACCACGGTCGAGATGCGTGACGGTGAAAGCTTTGCCATCGCGGGCCTTTTGACCGACGATTTCACCGACAGCACGCGGCAACTGCCGTGGATCGGCGATGTGCCGGTGTTGGGCGCACTGTTCCGTTCGGCGGATTACCAGCGCAGCCAGACCGAATTGGTCATCATCGTCACCGCCCATCTGGTCACCCCGACCCGAGGCGAAGCGCTGGCCCTGCCCACGGACCGCATCAAACCGCCCTCTGAAAAAGACCTGTTCCTGCACGGGCGCACGGCGGATGGCACCCGCACCCCGAGCCGCGGTGCTGCGGGCGAAGTGGCCAAGCAGGACTTCCGCGGTTCCTACGGTTATGTACTGGATTGATCCGATGACACGCAGACATATCACGTTGATCGCTGGCACCGCGGCCCTTGCCGGGCTCGCCGCCTGCGCGCCCAGCAACGATCCGGTCTATACGCAGTTCTACCGCGAGGCGGGGTCGATCGTGGACACCGGCCAATTCGGCAATGCTACGCTGCACAACCGCCAAGTCATGACCGGCGAAAAGCGTGTGACCTTTGATCTGGCGAACCGTTTCTCTAACGAAGTCCGCTCGACCGTCACCTTCGCCTTCAACTCGGCCCGACTGGACGCGAATGCGAAAGCCATCCTGCGCCAGCAGGCCAGCTGGATTCGCCAATTCCCCGAGATTCGCTTCCGCGTCTATGGTCACACCGATCTGGTCGGCTCGCAGGCCTATAACCGCGCCTTGGGGCTGCGCCGGGCGCAGGCCGTGGTGCGCTATCTCTCGACCTTGGGAATCAGCCCCAGCCGTTTGGAAGCCGTTGTTTCCTTTGGCGAAACGCAGCCGCTGATCGTGACCCAGGGCCGCGAGCGCCGCAACCGGCGCACGGTGACCGAGGTCAGCGGCTTCGTCCAGGGCCACCCGATGCTGCTGGACGGCAAATATGCGCAGATCATCTACCGCGAATATGTAGCCAGCGCCGTGCCCCCCTCTCAGCTAAGCTCCGGTGCCACCGAAGCAGGTGGCGGCGGGGAGTAAAGGTAAGCCCTTCTTTCGCATGGATAATATCCCCCCGCGCCTTTGGGTCGCGGGGGTTTTCGTCTCTGAAAAGCCATGTCCAATCGGGCGCGAATGGACGTATCGTTTCAAGATACCCAACAATAGAGGCTTTTTGGCCCCAATCTCGCCCCAGTTGGGGGTGATATTCGACGCAGAAGGATAAATGTGCCCGGCTCAAGAGCCGCGCATGAGGCAGAGGTCAGAGCGTTCGCAGCGACAGAATATCGCCGCCCTCCGGCCAAACCGTTGATGTAAAGGACAAAAGGTCATGAGCAGCACTATGCCACAACCCGAAGCAGCGCCGATCGTTGCCTGCACAATCAGCCGTGATGTACAGAACTTCGACCTCTTGATCGAAGATATGGAAGCCACTTTGGGCGAAAGCTGGGGCGATCTGGGATTCGCCGAGGCGCTGGCATTCTTCAGCCAACCCGAAGCCGAGGCGATGGAATTCGTCGCCCTCGCCATGGATGAGACCGACGAGGACAACCTCGTTTTGATGAGTGAAATCATCACGCAGGCCAAGGCGCGCAACATCCGGGTGATCCTGATCGCCGAAGACATGACCCCCGCCGCGTTGCATTCGCTGCTGCGGCAGGGGGCCGATGAATTCGTCCCCTATCCGCTGCCCGAAGGCGAATTGGCCCAGGCCATCGCCCGCGTCCGCGCCGGAGAGAACGCCCCCCCTGCCCCCGCAGCCGACAGCAGCACGCCGCAGTTGAAGGCCGGTGCGCAAAAGGATGGCGCACTGATCGTGGTGCATGGTTTGGCTGGCGGCACCGGGGCCACGACCCTTGCCGTGAACCTCGCTTGGGAACTGGCGAATGCCGACAAGAAAAACCCGCCCTCGGTCTGCCTGCTGGATTTCGACCTGCAATATGGCTCGGTCGCGACTTTCCTTGATCTGCAACGTCGCGAGGCGGTCTATGAGATGATGTCCGACACGGAATCCATGGACGAAGAGATCTTTGGCCAAGCGCTGCAAACCTTTGAGGACAAGCTGCATGTGCTGACCGCCCCGGCAGAGATGCTGCCGCTCGACATCGTGACCAACGAAGATATCGACCGCATCCTCAACATGGCCCGCAACCAGTTCGACTATGTCATCGTCGACATGCCCTCGACGCTGGTACAATGGTCCGAAACGGTGCTGACCAGCGCGCATGTCTACTTTGCCATGCTGGAACTCGACATGCGCTCGGCCCAGAACGCGCTGCGCTTCAAACGGGCACTGCAATCCGAGGAACTGCCCTTTGAAAAGCTGCGCTATGTGATGAACCGCGCGCCGAAATTCACCGATCTCAGCGCCAAGAGCCGGGTCAAGCGCATGGCCGAATCGTTGAGCATTTCGATCGACGTGCAGATGCCCGATGGCGGCAAGGCGGTGACGCAGGCCAATGACCACGGGCTGCCGCTGGCCAATTCCGCGCCGAAAAGCCCGCTGCGCCGCGAAATCGCCAAACTGGCAAGCTCCATCCACGATCTCAAGGGCGAGCAGGCCAAAGCCGCCTGAGCCCCCTAGCGAAAGAGCGTACCGATGTTCTCGAAATACAAGAAACCAGCCTCTGCCAGCCCGAAAGCCGCCGCCCCCGCGCCGGCGCGTGAGGCCAAGCCAGCCAAAGCCGCCCAGCCCGCCCCCGCGGCGCCTGCGCCCGCGCCGGCGGCCAAACCGGTTTCAATGCGCCGCGCGGTCAAGCCCGCCGCCGTCTCCCCCGAGGACCGTGAGGTCAAGCGCAAGCAGCGGATGAGTGAGATCAAACTCGAATTGCACCGCGCGCTTTTGGACAACCTCAACCTCGCCGCGCTGGAACATGCCTCGGAAGCTGATTTGCGGCAGGAAATCAACGATATCGCCGTTGAGATCCTTTCGGAAAAGAGCATCGTGCTCAACCGCGAAGACCGCATGACGCTGAACTCCGAGCTTTATGACGAGGTCACCGGTCTTGGCCCCCTAGAGACGCTGCTGAAAGACGACAGCGTCAATGATATTCTGGTGAACGGCCCGCAGCAGATTTTCGTCGAACGCGACGGCAAGCTGCAATTGACCGACATCACCTTCAAAGACGAAAAACACCTGCTGCGGATCATCGACAAGATCGTCTCGGCGGTGGGGCGTCGGGTGGACGAAAGCAACCCTTACGTTGACGCGCGTCTCAAAGACGGCTCGCGTTTCAACGCCATGGTGCCCCCGGTGGCCGTCGATGGCTCGCTCGTGTCCATTCGTAAGTTCAAGAAAGACAAGCTGGGCATCGACGATCTGGTGAACTTCGGCGCCTTCTCGGAAGAGATGGCCGCCTATTTGCAGGCCGCCGTGGCCACGCGTCTCAACATCATCGTGTCGGGCGGTACGGGCTCGGGTAAGACCACCACGCTCAACGCGCTGTCGTCTTTCATCGACAATGCCGAACGCATTCTGACCATCGAAGACACCGCCGAATTGCAACTGCAACAGACCCATGTGGGCCGGATGGAAAGCCGCCCGCCCAACGTCGAAGGCAAGGGCGAAGTCTCCCCCCGCGACTGTCTGAAAAACGCCCTTCGGATGCGCCCCGACCGCATCATCGTCGGCGAGACACGCGGCGAAGAGGTCATCGACATGTTGCAGGCGATGAACACCGGCCACGACGGTTCCATGACCACGATTCACGCCAACTCGGCCCGCGATGGCATCAGCCGTCTGGAAAACATGATTGCCATGGCCGGGATCGAAATGCCGCTGAAAGCGATGCGCAGCCAGATTTCCTCGGCTGTGAACCTGATCGTGCAGGCCAGCCGCTTGCAAGACGGCTCGCGCCGAATGACCTCGATCACCGAGATCACGGGCATGGAGGGCGAGGTCATCTCGATGCAAGAGATCTTCCGCTTCCAGCGCGTCGGCCTGACGCCTGAGAACAAGATCATCGGCCATTTCACCGCCACCGGCGTGCGCAGCCACTTCTCTGAGCGGTTCCGCATGTGGGGCTATGACCTGCCCGCCTCGATCTACGAACCCGTGGCGGCCCAGTAAGGATTGATGCAATGAGTGCCGAACCAATCATCTATGGCCTGATCTTCATCGGCGTTCTGGTGCTGGTCGAGGGGCTGTACCTTGTCGCATTCGGCAAATCCATCAGCCTCAACAGCCGCGTGAACCGCCGCCTTGAGATGCTGGAGAAAGGCGCCCGCCGCGAAGAGGTGCTCGATAAGCTGCGCAAGGAAATGCAGCAGCATATGAACGCCAAGTCGATCCCGCTCTACTCTCTGCTGTCAGAACGTGCGCAGAAGGCCGCGATTGCCTTCACGCCGCAGCAGTTGTTGATGATCATGGCCGGGTTGGCCGCTTTGGCATTTCTGGGGCTGACCATCGGCACCGATACATCCGTGTCGGTGCGCGCGCTTATCTCCATCGGCATGGGCGTGGGCGCGGTGTTCTTCTGGGTGTCGCATAAGGCCAGCAAACGCATGGCGATGATCGAAGAACAGCTTCCCGATGCGGTGGAGCTGATGGTGCGCAGCCTGCGGGTGGGGCACCCTTTCTCCAACGCGATCTCCATCGTGTCGAAGGAAATCCAAGACCCGCTCGCCTCGGAATTCGGCGTGATCGCCGATGAGGCCGCCTATGGCCGCGATCTGGGCGAGGCGCTGAAAGATATGGCCGAACGGCTCGACATGCAGGATTTGCGCTTTCTCGCCGTCGCCGTGACCATTCAGCAGCAATCGGGCGGCAACTTGGCCGAGATCCTCGCCGGTCTGGCCAAGGTGATCCGCGCCCGTTTCCGCCTGTTCCGCCGTGTCAAAGCGATCACGGCCGAGGCGAAATGGTCGGGTAAGTTCCTGTCGGGCTTCCCGCTGGCCGCGCTGGTGGTGATCAACCTCGGCGATCCGCATTACTATGACGAGGTGCGCGATCACCCCTATTTCATTCCCGCCTGTTTCCTTGTGGGGATTTTCCTTGTGCTGAACCTTTTCGTGATGCGCATCCTTACCAATATCAAAGTCTGAGAGGCCGGTGATGGAATTTTTCAATCAGCTTAACGATCAGATCAACCAAGCCTTGGGGCCGATGGGGCTGATCATCATCATCGGCACTTTGGGCGTCGCCTTGGTGGCGATCACGCTGGTCTTGATGCTGCGCCAGCCCGAAGACCCGCTGACCAAGCTCAAACGCACCAGTTCTGCCCCGACGGGCGACAGTTCGCGCGAAAAGCTGCGCCAATCGGATCAAAACGCGCAGTTGCAGAAATTCGCCAAGTTTCTTGAGCCCGAGGACGTGGCCGAACTCAGCGCCAAACAGTTGATGCTGCGCCAAGCGGGCTATCGATCGCGCGATGCGGTGCGGCTTTATTACTTTGCGCAATTCGCCCTTGGGATGCTCGGGCTGGTCGGCGGTCTGGTCTATACCAATGTCTTGGGCGGCGGCGAAGGGCTGACCACGCAGCAGACCATGATGTGGGCCATCGGCCCCGGCGCCATTGGTTACTACCTGCCGAAATACTGGGTCCGCCGCCGGGTCGATTCCCGCAAAGAAGAGATCACCCGGGGCTTCCCCGACGCGCTGGATATGATGCTGGTCTGCGTCGAAGCCGGGCAATCGCTGGACCAATGCATCGTCCGCGTGGCCCGCGAGCTGCGCGCCTCCTACCGCGCCCTCTCCGAAGAGTTCGAGATGGTCGCCTATGAGATGAAAGCCGGTAAGGACAAGGTATCGGTGCTCAACGACATGGGCGAGCGTTGCGGCGTGCAGGATGTCTCCTCTTTCGTGACCGTGCTGATCCAATCGGCGGCCTTCGGCACCTCCATCGCCGACGCCCTGCGCGTCTATGCCGCCGAGATGCGCGACAAACGTGTGATGCGGGCCGAGGAAGCGGCAAACAAGTTGCCAACCAAGATGACCCTTGCCACTATGGGCCTCACCGTGCCGCCGCTGCTGATCATTCTGATCGGCCCCTCGGCACATGGCATCTCGCAACTGGGTCAGGTAGGGAATTAATGACGGGCAAAATTCGGCGCAGCCTTCTCCGCGCCGTTTTCACCGGGCCGATCTTGGGCCTTGCTCTGGCCGCCTGTTCGACAGGCGGCTTTTCCGCGTTGCGCGGGGATCAGACACCCGAAAACCTCTATGCCCCCGGCGTGAACCAACGGGCCGAGGCGGTTGATGGGATCGAAGTGGGCCATAGGCTCATCGCGGCGGGGCAATATGAATTGGCCATCAAATCCTTCAACCGCGCCGCGCTGGAGCATGGGCTGACCGGGGAAATCCTCTCGGCCCTCGGCAGCGCCAACCTCGGGCTCGGGCGTTTGGGACAAGCCGAAACCCTGCTGCGCCGCGCCGTTGAGAAAGACGCCGCCGAGCCGGAAGTCTGGAACAACCTTGGCGTCGTGCTGATGGAAAGCGGCCAGACCGCCGAAGCCGAGCAGATTTTCCGCAAAGCCTATGCGCTCGACAATGGCGAAAGTGACGCAATTCGGGACAATCTGCGCTTGGCACTCGCAAAAACGGAGAAATCTGTTATAACAGAAGTCAATGAGGATAATTACAAATTGGTGCGGCGCGGCAGCGGGGATTACCTGATCCGTCCGACACCATAACCCGGCAGAGCAGTAAGAGGACGCAAAATGCGCCATCCAATCATTCTGGCCGTCTGCATGGCAGGCGTCACCGCCCTTGCTGGCTGCGGTGAAAAAGACGCGAACGCCACCGTTGAACGGGCTTTCAAGGACGTCAACGTGGTGGATGAGACCAACCTCTCCGACGTGATGCTGACAGTGGCCGACCCGAATGAGGCGGTGAGCTATTTCGCGCGTTCGGTCAAGGAAAGCCCCGACCGCATCGACCACCAGCGCGGGCTTGCCGCGTCACTGGTCCGCGCCAAACGCACGACCGAGGCCGTGACCGAATGGGACAAGGTCACCAAGATGGAGGGCGCCACCCCCGAAGACCGCGTGCAACTGGCCGATGCGCTGATCCGCTCGGGCAACTGGGCGCGGGCCGAGACGGTGCTCAACGGCATCCCCCCCCACTCATGAGACCTTTGCCCGCTACCGGCTCGAGGCCATGGTCGCCGACAGCAAGGAACAGTGGGACCGCGCCGACAGCTTTTACGAAATCGCCGTCGGCCTGACCACCACCCCCGCCGCCGTGATGAACAACTGGGGCTACTCAAAGCTGACCCGCGGCGATTATGCTGAGGCCGAGCGACTGTTCGGCGAGGCGATCCGTCAGGACAACACGCTTTTCACCGCCAAGAACAACCTGATCATGGCCCGCGCCGCGCAGCGCGACTACACCCTGCCCGTCATGCCGATGGAGCAATCTGAGCGCGCCCAGCTTTTGCACACGATGGCCCTCTCGGCGATCAAACGCGGCGATGTGGAAACCGGCAAGGGTCTGCTGCGCGAAGCGATCGACACGCACCCCCAGCATTTCGAAGCCGCCGTCCGCTCTCTGCGCGCATTGGAAAACGGCTGATCCATGGCGATCTCTGCCACGGCGGCCCTGTGGTTTCTGCCCTTCGTCCTGCCGATCTGCTTCTATGTCGCCTTCACCGACATGAAGCAGATGCGCATTACCAATCAGGCGGTCTTGGTGCTGACCGCGATCTTTGTGTTGCTGGGGCTGTTTCTGCTGCCCTTTGACACCTATCTCTGGCGCCTGCTGAGCCTTGTCGTGGTGCTGGTGGTCGGCATCGTCCTGAACGCCGCCGGGGTCATGGGGGCCGGTGACGCAAAATTCGCCGCCGCCGCCGCGCCCTATATCGCATGGGGCGATCTACGCCTCTTAATGATGCTATTTATGGCCACCCTTCTCGCCGCCGCCGCCACGCACCGCGGGGTGAAATACACCCCCCTGCGCCGCCTCGCCCCCGATTGGCAGAGCTGGCAGGAAACCAAGAAATTCCCCATGGGCCTCGCCCTTGGCACCACGCTGGGGCTTTATCTGATCTTGGGGGCGCTCTTCGGGGGCTGACCGCCCCGCTGCAAACTCTTTTTCAGCGCGCAAATGCGTCCACATTCACGCCATATTCAAGATTTACCCTCCAGTCTGACCGACAAGCCGCACCGCCGCATGACTTTCCAAGGAAGCCGTTGATGAACGCCCCGACCAGCACCGTGCTTGCCCCGCCGCCCCCCAAGCGGTTGGAGGATATGAAACTGCCCATCGTGATGATGCGCGATATCCTTTTGAAAACCATCTTTCGCAAGAACGTCGAGATGGTCAGCGAACTGGCCCAAGCGCTCTGCCTGCCGATCCCGGTCACGCAGGAGATGGTGGATCAAGCCCGCAGCCAGCGCCTGATCGAAGCCACCGGCACGCTCAGCGCCACCAGCGGCAATGAGATGGGCTACCAGTTGACCGATGCAGGCAAGGCGCGCGCATTGGATGCGCTGGCGCAGTCGGAATATTTCGGCGCCATGCCCGTCCCGCTTGAGGTTTACCGCGAGCAGGTCAAACGCCAATCCGTGCGCAATCTGCAAATCACCCGTGACCAGTTAACCGGGGCCATGGGCCATTTGGTGCTGCCCGACAGCCTGCTGGATCACCTCGGCCCCGCCGTCTCTGCCGGGCGGTCGATCCTGATGTACGGCCCGCCGGGAAACGGTAAATCCAGCATTTCCAACGGCATACGCGACGCGCTTGGCGATCGGGTCTATGTCCCCCGCGCCATCGAATACGCAGGCCAAGTCATTACCGTCTATGACCCGATCGTCCATTCCGCCGCCGAGGCCGAGGTGCAAGACCCCACCTCCCTGCGCCGGATCACGCGCTATGACGCCCGCTATGTCTGCTGCGAACGCCCCACCGTCATCACCGGCGGCGAGCTGTCGCTCGATATGCTCGATCTCGTTTACAACCCCACGGCGCGGACCTATCAGGCGCCGCTGCAGCTCAAGGCCACGGGCGGCATCTTCATCGTCGACGACCTTGGCCGCCAGAAAGAGCCGCCGCAAAGCATCATCAACCGCTGGATCGTGCCGCTGGAGGAAAGCAAAGACATCCTCGCCCTGCAATCGGGCGAGAAATTCGAGGTGCCTTTTGATACGCTGGTGATCTTCTCTACCAACTTCCACCCGAATGAGATTTTCGACCAAGCCGCCCTGCGGCGTATCTTTTTCAAGATCAAGATCGACGGGCCGGACCAAGAGAACTTCCTCAAGATCTTTGCCATGGTCGCCCGCAAACGCGGCATGCCGCTGGACGAGGCGACGCTGGTTCATCTGCTCAAGGTGAAATACCCCACCATCGACAATGTCTATGCGAATTATCAGCCGAATTTCCTGATCGACCAGATGATCGCGATCTGCGATTTCGAAGGCATCCCCTATCAGATGAACCCCGATCTGGTGGACCGGGCATGGGCCAATATGTTCGTTCGCGATGAGGTGATCGTTAAATAGCCGCTGCCGCTGGCACCGCGCCCTGCCGATACTACATTGGGTGCATGCGCGCCCTACCCCCCAAATTCGCCGATTGGTTCGCCCAGAACGGCTGGTCTTTGCACCCGCACCAGCAAGAGATGCTGGACCGTGCCGAGGCCCACGCCCTGCTGCTCATCGCCCCCACAGGCGGCGGTAAAACGCTGGCCGGTTTCCTGCCAACCCTCGTCGATCTGGCCGAGCATGATCACGAGGGGATGCACACGCTCTACATCTCGCCGCTTAAGGCGCTGGCCGCGGACATCAAACGCAACCTCACCCGCCCGGTCGAGGAGATGCGCCTGCCGATCCGCATCGAGGACCGCACGGGCGACACCTCGCAGTCGCGCCGCCGCCGCCAACGCGCCGACCCGCCGCATATCCTGCTGACCACGCCCGAAAGCCTCGCCCTGCTGACCTCCTATGAGGACGCCGCGCGCACCTTTCGCGGCCTCAAACGCGTGGTGATCGACGAGATCCACGCGCTGGCCGAAAGCAAACGCGGCGACCAGCTGATGCTGGCGCTGACCCGGCTGCAAGCCCTCTGCCCTGACCTGAAACGCGTGGGCCTCTCGGCCACCGTCGAAGACCCCGCGGCCATCGCCCACCTGATGGCTTGCCACCCCGACCCCTGCGAAGTGCTCTTGGCCGATCCCGGCCCCGCCCCCGACATCCAGATGCTGCGCACCGAGGAGGCCCCGCCCTGGGCCGGCGGCGGCGCCGCCTATGCGATCCCCGCGGTGCTGGAGCAGGTGCGCCAACACAAGACGACGCTGATTTTCCACAACACCCGCGCGCAGGCCGAGATCTTCTTCCACAAGCTCTGGCTCGCCAACGAGGACGCCCTGCCCATCGCCATCCACCACGGCAGCCTCGACCGCGCGCAGCGCGAAAAGGTCGAGGCGGCGATGGTACGCGGCGATTTGCGCGCCATCGTCTGCACCGGCACGCTCGACCTCGGGATCGACTGGGGCGACGTGGACCTCATCATCCAGATCGGCGCGCCGAAGAACGTGAAACGTCTGGTCCAGCGCATCGGCCGCGCCAACCACCGCTACAACGCGCCGTCGAAGGCGCTTCTGGTCCCCGCCAACCGCTTCGAAGTGGTGGAATGCGTGGCGGCACTAGAGGCGGTGCTCGAAGGCGCGCTCGACGGCGACCCACGGGGGGACGGCCCGCGCGACGTGCTCTGCCAACACATCCTCATCACCGCCTGCGCCGGGCCTTTCGACGCCGAGGACCTCTTTGCCCAAATCCGCACCGCCGGGGCCTATGCCAACCTGTCGCGCGCCGCCTTCGACGCCTGCTTGGATTTCTGCGCCACGGGGGGCTACGCGCTGCGCGCCTATGACCGCTGGCAAAGGCTGCTGCAACGCCCCGACGGGCAATGGCAACTGCGTGACCCCCGCGCCGCGCAACGCATCCGCATGAACATCGGCACCATTCAGGACACCGACAAGCTCAAGGTCCGCATGAAACGCAACCGCGGCGGCAAACCCCTGGGCGAAATCGAAGAAGGCTTTGCCGCCACGCTAACCAAAGGCGATACCTTCCTGATCGGCGGGCAAATCGTGCGCTACGAAGGGCTGCGCGAAACCGTGGTGGAGGTCAGCCGAAATGCCGCGAAAAAGCCGAAAGTGGCCACTTTCGGCGGTACGAAATTCGCCACCTCCACCCAACTCTCGGCCCGTGTGCAACAAATGTTCACCCAAGACAGCTGGCCCGAACTGCCGCTCCACACCGCCGAATGGCTCAGCCTGCAACGCGAGGTCAGCCAACTGCCGCAGCCCGGCACGCTGCTGGTGGAAAGCTTCCCCCATGACTTTGCCGAACAGACGGTGTTCTACGGCTTCGCCGGACGTAACGGCCAACAAACGCTCGGCCTTCTGCTCACCAAACGCATGGAAGACCTTGGTCTACGCCCCTTGGGCTTCGTCGCGACGGACTATGCCACGCTGATCTGGGGGCTCTCCCCCGTCGATGATCCGGCACCGCTGCTTGATCCGACGGTGCTGCACGAAGGGCTCGACAGTTGGCTCGCTGGCAATGCCGTGATGAAACGCACGTTTCGCGCCGCCGCCACCATCGCCGGACTGATCGAGCGCAACAGCCCGCAGGCGCGCAAATCCGGACGGCAAACGACCTTTTCCAGCGATATCCTCTACGACACGCTGCAACGCTATGAACCGGACCACCTGATGCTCGACATCACCCGCGAAGAAGCCCTGAGCGGATTGGTGGATTTCGGCAGAATCGAAGAAATGCTCGGGCGGATCGCCGGGCGGATCACCCATCGCAAGCTCTCCCGCGTAAGCCCCCTAGCCGCGCCGCTGTTTCTCGAAATGGGCCGCGTGCCGGTCGAAGGCGCGGGGCAGGATCGCCTGTTGGCGGAAGAGGCGGAACGTTTGATGGAGGCGTCTGGCCTCGCGCAACTCACCCCGCCGCCGTCGGATCAGCCACTCTGGCGGGACGGTCGTTGAACATTGGCGTTTCGCGGGCAGAGAGGTTCTGCAAGGTATTTGAAAAAGGATGAAGATGATTAAGGGTTCTTTAACCAAGGTGGCGCATCTTCCTCTCGCGGTACAGGCTGAGGAGCCGATGACCGCAAAGGATGAAGGCGCGTCTCCGGTCCGGTGACCACCCGATCGCGGGGCGCGCTTTCTGCAATTCATCCTTTCTTAAATACCTCTGCGCTGCCCTATTCTGCATGCGCTACCTTCGCGTTTGGCCCTTGCCAAATCAGCGGCGATCTCAGATGAACAAAGGATGAACGGACTTGAGTTTTCATTCGCTGGAGCCGCGCTGACCGCGCTTGGCTCTGGCGCGCTTTGGTGGCGCGAAAGGGATTTGCTCTGCGTGAGCGACCTTCACTTGGGCAAGTCGGAACGGATCGCGCGGCGCGGCGGGTCGGCGCTGCCGCCTTATGAGACGCGCGATACGTTGAACCGGTTAGCGGCCGACCTGTCTTTCACGCAGGCGCGGCATGTGATCTGCCTTGGCGATAGTTTCGATGACCTCGGCGCGGCACAGGCGCTGCCAGAGGAAGAGCGGCTTTGGATTCTTGGTCTGCAGGCCGGGCGGCGGTGGGATTGGATCGAAGGCAATCATGATCCGGGTCCGGTTGGGCTGGGTGGTACCCATTTGGGTGAGTTGGCGCTCGGCCCGCTGACTTTTCGGCATATCGCGGCGAAGGGGGCCTGCGGCGAGGTGTCAGGGCATTATCACCCCAAGGCATCGATCCGCGCGCGGGGCCGCAGCATCTCGCGTCCGGCGTTTTTGTTTGACAGCAAGCGGCTGATCCTGCCTGCATATGGCACCTATACCGGCGGGCTGCGCAGCCAGTCGCGGGTGCTTTGTGATTTAATGGGGCCGGAGGCCTGCGCGGTGCTGACGGGGCCGCAGCCTGTGGCGATCCCCATGCCCGGAAAGAAGCGATGATGGATGATCAGATTGAACGCCGGGTGCGGGAAAGTTTTGCCAAGCAGACCATGATGCAGACCTTGGCGGCCGAGATCATCGATGTGCAGTCGGGTCTGGTCAAGGTTGCGGCGCCGGTCCTGCCCGGCGCGATGCAGCAGCAGGGTTTTGGCCATGCGGGGCTGACCTTTTCCATTGGCGATTCCGCGGCGGGCTACGCAGCTTTAAGCATGTTGCCGCCGGAGGTCGATGTCGTGACCTCGGAGATCAAGATCAACCTTTTGGCCCCCGCACGGGGAGACAGGCTGATTGCCACGGGCCGGGTGGTCAAACCGGGCCGGCGGCTTTGTGTGGTCACGGCAGAGGTGCATGCGGAAACGGATGGCGCGGCCAAGCTCATCGCCATCCTGCAAGGCACCATCGTGCCTGTGCCAGGCGCTTAGGCGGTCAGCCCTTCGGGTTCTGCCAACCCATTGGCGCGGCAGCAGGCGGTGACCGTATTGGCCAGCAGGCAGGCGATGGTCATCGGCCCGACCCCGCCGGGCACGGGGGTGATGGCCCCTGCACGCTCGCTGGCGCTGTCGAAATCCACGTCGCCGACCAGTTTGGTTTTCTCGCCGGTCTCGATCCGGTTGATGCCCACGTCGATCACCGTGGCACCCTCTTTGATCCAATCGCCGGGCACCATCTCGGGGCGGCCAACGGCAGCGACCACGATATCGGCACGGCGCACCACTTCGGGCAGATCGCGGGTGCGGCTATGCGCGATGGTCACGGTGCAGTTATCGCCCAAGAGCAGCTGCGCCATCGGTTTGCCGACGATGCTGGAACGGCCAATGACCACCGCGTTCATCCCGGTCAGATCGCCATGGTGGTCCCGCAGCATCATCAGGCAGCCCAGCGGGGTGCAGGGCACCATGCTTTTCTGCCCCGTGCCCAGCAGGCCGACGTTGGAGATGTGAAAACCGTCCACGTCCTTGGCGGGCGAGACGGCGTTGACCACGCGGGTTTCGTCCAGATGATCCGGCAGCGGCAGTTGCACGAGGATGCCGTGGATCTCGGGGTCGTTGTTCAATGCGTCGATCAGCTTGAGCAACTCGCCCTGATCGACGGTCGCGGGCAGCTTGTGTTCGACCGATTTCATGCCGACCTCGCGGGTCATCTTGCCCTTGGAGCGGACGTAGACTTGGCTTGCCGGGTCTTCGCCGACCAGCACCACGGCGAGGCCGGGGGTGACGCCGTGATCCGTCTTCAGCCGGTCGACATGGCCCGCGACTTTCTCACGCACCGTTGCTGCAAAGGCTTTGCCATCGATGATTGTCGCTGCCATATCCGTCTCACTTTCGCTCGCTGCAGGTTGAACACGCTCTACATCACCGCGACGGCGGGCCATTGCAACCCGCCTTAGAACAATCCCTCCACATCGCCATCGGCGTTGAGCTTGATTGCCTCGGCAGAAGGCACCCGCGGCAGGCCCGGCATGGTCATGATCTCACCGCAGATGACGACGACGAAACCCGCCCCTGCCGAAAGGCGCACCTCGCGGATGGGGACGCTGAAACCGGTGGGCGCGCCGCGCAGGTCGGGATCGGTTGAGAAACTATACTGGGTCTTGGCCATGCAGACCGGCAGAGTACCGTAGCCCTGCGCCTCCCAATCTTTCAACTGGTTGCGCACCTTTTGGTCGGCCAGCACCTCATCGGCGCGGTAGACGCGTTTGGCGATGGTCTCGATCTTTTCGAACAGCGGCATCTCGTCGGCATAGAGCGGGGCGAAATTCGCGTGATCGCCATCGGCGATCTCGGCCACGCGGGTGGCCAGATCGGCGGAGCCTTCCGAGCCCAACTCCCAGTGGCGCGAGAGGATTGCCTCAGCCCCTTGGGCCGCGACATAGTCCTTCACAGCCGCCACTTCGGCGTCGGTATCGGTGACGAAATGGTTGATCGCCACCACCACGGGCACGCCAAAGGATTTCACGTTTTCGATGTGGCGGCCAAGGTTAGCACAACCCTGTTGCACGGCCTCGACATTCTCGGTCCCCAGGTCGGCTTTCGCGACGCCGCCGTTCATCTTCATCGCGCGCACCGTGGCGACGACGACCACCACCGAAGGCGCCAGCCCCGCCTTGCGGCATTTGATGTTCATGAATTTCTCGGCCCCGAGATCGGCGCCAAAGCCTGCCTCTGTCACCACATAATCTGCCAGTTTCAACGCCGTTGTCGTAGCGATGACCGAGTTGCAACCGTGGGCGATATTGGCGAAAGGCCCGCCGTGGACGAAGGCGGGGTTGTTCTCCAACGTCTGCACGAGGTTCGGCTGCATCGCGTCCTTCAAGAGCACTGTCATCGCCCCATCCGCCTTGATGTCGCGGGCATAGACCGGGCTGCGGTCGCGGCGGTAAGCGACGATCATTGCGCCAAGGCGCTCTTGCAGATCGGTAAGGTTCTTGGCCAGACAGAGGATCGCCATCACCTCGGAGGCTACAGTGATGTCAAAGCCCGTCTCGCGCGGGAAACCGTTGGGCACACCGCCCAAGGAGGCGGTGATCTGGCGCAGGGCGCGGTCGTTCATGTCGACCACCCGGCGCCATGTGACGCGGCGGGTGTCGATCTCCAACTCGTTGCCCCAGTAGATGTGATTGTCGATCATCGCCGCCAGCAGGTTGTGGGCGCTGGTGATGGCGTGGAAATCGCCGGTGAAATGCAGGTTCATCTCTTCCATCGGCACCACTTGGGCATAGCCGCCGCCCGCAGCGCCCCCCTTCATCCCGAAGTTCGGCCCGAGCGAGGCTTCGCGGATGCAGACCGCCGCCTTTTTGCCGATCCGGTTCAGCCCGTCGCCGAGGCCCACGGTGGTGGTGGTCTTGCCCTCCCCCGCCGGGGTTGGGTTGATCGCGGTGACGAGGATCAGCTTGCCGTTCGCGCGCTCCTGCACGGAATCGATGAAGGATTGGCTCACCTTCGCCTTGTCATGGCCATAGGGCAGCAGGTCGTCGCTTGAGATGCCCAGCTTCGCGCCGATCTCCTGAATAGGGCGTTTCGCCGCTTCGCGGGCGATTTGAATGTCGGTTTTAAAAGCCATGAGAATCCCCTGTTGCCGTTGGTGGCGATCTTTATTCTTTAGCCATAGCGCGACAAGCCCCCGACGGGGGGCCGTGTTTCCGACACTCAAAGTTCGCGAAACGGCGCGGGGTTAGCCGAGATGTGGCCAGACCGGCTGGTTCGGCACGAAAAGCCGCAGCGTGTCGCCCAGGCTCAACGGCCCCTCCCGCTCGACCCATGCGGTCACGCCGCGTTTGCCTTGGGCGGCGGCTTTGAAGGTTTTGCCATGGCCCGGGGCCTCCACCTCGATCTCACGGGCAGGCAGGTTGCAGGGGCCGTTTTCGATATCCACGACCAAGGTGGTACCATGCTCGTTTTGTAGCCGCGACCCCGGCGGGACGAGGGTGAAATCTGGGATCCCTTCAAGGATGATCGAAGCGCCCAGCAGGGTCGGGTCGAGCGTGGGCAGGTCGATGGCGGCGGCGATCTCGGCCATCTCTTCGGCGGAGAGGACGGAGAGTTGACGCGTGTTGCGTATCTCCGTCCCCTTGGCATGCAGGTTGCGCACGCGCACGCAGGCTGGACGGGTCAGCCCTGCGTGAAAATCCCCTTCGATGCCCGCATAGGTCGCAAAGGCCTGCTCAACCCCGACCGAGCGAATGTTTTCGCGGTCCTGAGGGACCATGCCCAGCCAAGTGATCCGGGCGGTATGGTCTGTCTTGCGCAGTTCGGGCATGGGGGAGTCCTTTGGCGTGGTTTGCTATGGCATCCTATGCCTAATTCCGGATCAGATGCACCTTGAAACCGCCCCCGCTTAGTGAGGCTTTGGCAAGGGTGCCCTCCGTATAGACAAGCGCCATCCCGAAGGATTTGAGATAAAAGGGCGAGACATAGCCCGGCCCCATGACGACACGGTAGGACATATCGCAGAACACCGAAGCCCCCTCCTCTCGGCTGCTCTGCGTCGCGATCTGCACCACGCGGCGCCCATCGTAGAGCGACAGCGGCGGGGGGCAGCTTTTGCCGGTGGCCAGGGCGGCGAAAAGCTCGGGCGGGAAAAGGACACCGGCAGGCACCGCTCCGGCCTCCGACATTTTCGTCATTTCCGAAGCCGGGGTGATCGCCACCGAGGTGACCTGCCCCGCCGCCCGGTCAATCGCGATATCGCGCGTCTCGCTCCCCCGGTTGGACCCGAGATAGCTGACCGCGGCGCCATTCGACTGGGTGACCGCCTTGAAGCTGCCGTTCTTGATGCCGAAGGGCGCGTTGTCCAGCGACAAGAGGAAGGCCGCGTTCCGGCTTTGCCCGTTGAACTGCAAGGTCCCAAGCTGCCGCCCACCTAAAGCGACAGCATAGGTCTGCGGCTCGGCCCAGACCGGTCCGGCGGTGAAGGCGAGGAGAAGGGCGAGGGCAGAAAGGATGCGTCGCATAAGACCCGGCTTGTTCCAGAATTCCGTCCTTGTCTAACGCGATGGCGACTGTGAAGCGATAGTGGAATTCCCGCCCCGACCGGAGGGAGTGCCGAAAACGAAAAGACCCCGCCGAAGCGGGGTCTTTCAAATGTCGTAGGTCGGATCAGACCGAAGGTTCAGGTTCCATCCCCCCATCCTTCGGCGGGGTTTTCTTGCCCTTCGCCTTGGGGATCGCGGTGACGCTCGGCGCGCTGCCGGTGTCGGAGTTGTCGTCGTCAGAGTCCTCTGCCGGCGGCAGGCCGTCCATGACGCGTTTGATCTCATCGCCGGTCAGGGTCTCATATTCCAGCAGACCTTGGGCCAGACGCTCGAACTCCACCTCTTTCTCGGTGATGATCTTCATCGCGCGGTCATAGCCGTCTTGGATGAACTGCTGCACCTCTTTCTCGACCAACTCCTTAGTGTTGGCCGAGACGGAGAAGCCCGCAGTGTTGCCCTGATAGCCCTGCGCGGCTTCGGAATAGTCGATGTTGCCGACCTTATCCGACATGCCCCATTGCAGCACCATCGCACGCGCCAGCGCAGAGGCTTGTTGGATGTCGCCCGCCGGGCCGTTGGAGACCGAGTCCGGCCCGTATTTGTGGATTTCCGCCGCCTTGCCCGCCATGGCCATGGCCAGACGCTGGTGGCATTCGTCCTTGAACATGTTCAGCCGGTCGATCTCAGGCAGGCTCATCACCATGCCGAGCGCGCCGCCGCGCGGGATGATCGTGGCCTTGTAGACCGGGTCGCACTTGGGCAGCGTCATGCCCACCAGCGCGTGACCGGCTTCGTGATAGGCAGTCATCTCTTTCTGCTCGGCGGTCATCACCATCGAGCGGCGTTCGGGGCCCATCATCACCTTGTCCTTGGCCTGTTCGAAGTCGACCATGGTGACGAAACGGCGCCCGACACGGGCGGCCATCAGCGCGGCCTCGTTCACGAGGTTCGCCAGATCCGCGCCCGAAAAGCCCGGCGTGCCACGCGCGATGATGCGCAGGTCGACGTCCGGCCCCAGCGGGGTCTTGCGGGCATGGACCGAAAGGATCTTCTCGCGGCCCTTGATGTCGGGGTTGGGCACGGTGACCTGACGGTCGAAACGGCCCGGACGCAGCAGTGCGGGGTCGAGCACGTCGCGCCGGTTGGTCGCGGCGAGGATGATGACACCCTCGTTGCTCTCGAAACCGTCCATCTCAACCAGAAGCTGGTTCAGGGTCTGCTCACGCTCATCGTTGCCACCGCCATAGCCTGCGCCACGGTGGCGACCGACGGCGTCGATCTCGTCGATGAAGACGATACAGGGCGCGTTCTTTTTGGCCTGCTCGAACATGTCGCGCACGCGGCTTGCACCGACACCCACGAACATCTCGACGAAGTCGGAGCCCGAAATGGTGAAGAAGGGCACGCCCGCCTCACCCGCAATCGCACGGGCCAGCAGCGTCTTACCGGTGCCCGGAGGGCCTACCAGCAGCGCGCCTTTCGGGATCTTGCCGCCGAGGCGCGAGAATTTCTGTGGGTTGCGCAGGAATTCGACGATCTCTTCCAGCTCTTCCTTGGCCTCGTCGATGCCGGCCACATCGTCAAAGGTCACGCGACCATGCTTTTCGGTCAGCATCTTGGCCTTGGATTTGCCAAAGCCCATGGCCCCGCCCTTACCGCCGCCCTGCATACGGTTCATGAAGTAAATCCACACGCCGATCAGCAGCGCGATGGGCAAAAGCGACATCAGGAAGGTCTGGAAACCGGACTGTTGCTGGGGGCGCGCTTTGACGGGGATGTCGTTGTCGATCAGAAGCTGGGTCAGCTCGGCATCGCCGGGTTTGATCGTCAGGTAGTCGGCACCATCCGCTTGGCGGAATCGCACTTGCTCACCATCCAATGTCACATTTCGGACATCCCCATCCTGTACGGAGGTGACGAATTCGGAATAGCTGACTTCGTTGTTTTGCAGCGACCCGCTGGACCCGCTGAACAGGTTGAACAGCGCCAGCACAAGCAACATCAGGACAACCCAGAAGGCGAGGTTACGAACATTTCCCAAGGGAATTCTCCTAAATTCACATGGCCGCGGGCAAGTCCCGCAACCCAAGGGGCGCCCGTTCGGGCAACCACCATACTAAGATAGACATGATGCGCTCATGTTCAATGCGATAATGGCGCGGTTTTGTTCCATTCCGCGCCGCTTTCGCGCCGGACATGCCATTTCTCGTCCAGCCCGGCAAGGGGCGCGGCAAGCAGCCGCGGGCCCTGCCAGATGGCCGGGGTCGACAGCAAGGCGGCACGGGGTCGCCCAAGGCTGCGCCAATCGGGGCATTGTGCCAGCCCCTCGGGGCCAAGCGCGCGCAATTCGGCCTCGGGGGGCTGCCCTTCGGGGGGGATCGCACGCCAGCGTCCGTCCCAAAGCTGATCCGCAGGCACGCGCAGATCGCGCACCGCGTTATACTCACGAAAGACCCAGATTTCACCGCGCCGGAGCAGCGCCTGACACCCCGCCAGCGTGGCCGCCTGCCCTTCCGCCAGCCCCGCGATGAGGGCGGCCACGGGGCCACGGCGCGGGGGGTAAGCGCCGCCGTTGATCTGCCCGAGCGCGCGGAGCATCAGGCGGCGGCGGATCTCTTCCGGCTCGGCGAAAAAGGCATCGGCCTGCATCACCTGCGCGCCCGCTTCGATACGCAGGATATCGCCCGCGGCGCGGTCGGTTTGGGCGTCCAACGCCGCCCGTGCGGTGGCCATGTTGCGCGCGACCTCGGCCAAAGTCTCTACATCGATGCCAAGCGGCGCGAGGGCATCGAGGCTTTGACGGGTTCTGATCCGGGCATAGCGCGGGTCATCGTTGCTGGGGTCTTCGACCCAGTGCAGCCCCGCCCGCCGCAGATGATCGCGCAGGGGCGCGCGCCGGGCGAAAAGCAGCGGGCGCAGCCATGTGACACCGAACCTTTCGCTGCGCGGCGCCATCGCCGCAAGCCCATCGACCCCCGACCGGCGCGCCAAGCGCATCAGCACCGTCTCGGCCTGATCGTCCGCCGTATGGCCAAGGGCCACGACGGGGAGCCCGCGCCGCGCGGCCCAATCGGCCATCAGGCGATAGCGCGCCTCCCGCGCGGCGTTTTGAAGATTCCCCTGCCCGTCCCAATCGCGCCAGTGCAGGGTTTCATGGGCCAGCCCCAGTCGGGCAGCATGGCGCGCAACCATGGCGGCCTCTTCCGCCGCTTCCAGGCGCAGCCCATGGTCGACGGTCACGGTCTCAAGATGGCTACCGGCTGCCACCGCCATCCCATGCAGAAGTGACAGCAAGGCCATGGAATCGCCCCCGCCCGAGACGGCGACGCCAAGGCGGGGCGGCAGCGCGCCGCCCAAGCCCGAAAGCAACCCCTCGGTCAGCGCTGCATCAGCCGTCGCGGCGGGAGCAGTCATCTGCGGTCAGGAACAACCCAGCGTCTGGCGCTGCGCCTCGGCTTGGCTGACCTGCGGGGCGTTCGGGAAGCGCACGGCGACTTCCGAGAGGGTCACGCAGGCCTCTTGGGTCTGCTCCAACACGCCAAGGGCGCGGCCCAGCTCGAAGAGCGACCGCGGCGCCACCGGCCCTTCGGGATCGGTGCTGAAGGCCGCCAGATAGGCGCGCGCCGCTTCGCGGTTGTCGCCCAGACCAGTCAGGGCTTCGCCCCGGCGCATCTCGGCCTCGGCGGCTAGCGGACCGCCGGGGTAGGTCGTATTGAAGGACGCAAAGAGATCGGCGGCGCTGCGAAAGTCACCCGATGCGAGCGCCTCCTGCGCCCGCTCGAAATCGGCCTTCTCGCTAACCGCCAGCTCTGCTTCGTTGATCGGGGTGATGATGCCGCCGGAAGCGCCCGCATTGCCGTTGCCGGGGGTCACTTCGACCACCTCACGGCCCGCTTCGGCGGCGGGGGCCGCCACGGCGGGCGCCTCCCCTCCGCCGAGGGTCGAAGTCTCACCCAAAGCGCCCAGATCGCCGCCTTCAAGCTCGACCAGACGGTATTCCAGATCGCCGATCCGGTTGGTGCCATCGGCGACGATCCGGTTGATGCGGTTCTCCATCTCCTCGGTCTTGGAGGTGAGGCGCTGCAACTCGCTCTCCATGGTGCTGACCCGCTCCAACACCGAATTGCCACCGGTCTCGACCGAGGCGCCGCCGGTGGTCGACAGTTCGCGGCGCAGCTTTTGCACCTCGACGTTGAGCACGGTCAACTGCTGGCGAATATCCGCCAGCGTTTGATCGTTGTCCTGCGCCATAAGCGCGGCAGGGGCGGTCATCAGCCCCATCACGGCCACGAAGATATATCGCTTCAGCACATCGGCCTCCTTGGAATGGTCATTGCTTGGGCAGTTGCCGCGATTAGCTGGTCAGCGCGCCGCCAGCCAGCACGGTCACCGCGCGGCGGTTCTTGGCATAGCACGCCTCGGCCGAGCAGATCTCGATCGGGCGCTCCTTGCCGTAGCTGATGGTCTTGAGCCGCGAGGCCGCGATCCCGCGCGAGATCATATATTCGCGCACCGCGTTGGCGCGGCGACCGCCAAGGGCGATGTTGTATTCGCGGGTGCCCTGCTCATCGGCATGGCCTTCGATCACGGCTTGGTAGTCGGAATTGGCCTGAAGCCATGCGACCTGCCCGTCAAGCGTGGCGCGGCCTTCGTCGGTCAGGGTGGATTGGTCGACCAAGAACAGCACCCGGTCGCCCACGGCCTGCTGGAAATAGGCGGTGGAGGTCGGGTCATTCGCGCTGCCCGGCACCACGCCGGCGTTGACCCCGGCCCCTGCATTTGCCCCGCCCATGCCATCGGCACCAAAGCGGTCAGGGTTGGTACAGGCCGACACGGCCAATGCGGAAATCAAAAGCGTGCTGGTCAGAATGCGTTTCATGGGGTCTGCCTTCTATGTGGTGGCGTTATCGTTGCTGGTATTAACACAGGCGCGGGATCATTGGAATTGCCCGCACCCGTGGGTGGCATGGGGAAACCTTAGTCTTGCAGCGGTGACCACGAGGGGTCAGAGCCGCCTTCGGGCGTGCGCACAGGCTTGAGGTTGCGCCCCGAAATATCGACGGAATAGAGCGAGGAGGACCCGCCCGCCCCTTGGGTTTCGCGCGCGAACATGATCACCCGCCCATTGGGGGCCCAAGTCGGACCCTCATCGAGGAAGGAGGCGGTCAGCAGACGCTCTTCCGAGCCATCCAGCCGCATGACACCGATGTGGAAGCGGCCCTTGTTCTGCTTCGTGAAGGCCACCAAATCCCCGCGCGG
>NZ_SZNL01000017.1:71587-73201 GCF_005068605.1 Sulfitobacter sp. 15WGC
GGCCCAAGTCGGACCCTCATCGAGGAAGGAGGCGGTCAGCAGACGCTCTTCCGAGCCATCCAGCCGCATGACACCGATGTGGAAGCGGCCCTTGTTCTGCTTCGTGAAGGCCACCAAATCCCCGCGCGCGACCAGACCGGCGTGCCGTAACGCCCCTCACCAAAGGAAATCCGCGTCGCCTCTCCGCCGGTGGCGGGCATGACGTAAAGCTGCGGGCTGCCGGAACGGTCACTCTCAAAGACAATCCGGCTGCCATCGGGCGAGAAGCTCGGCGCCGTCTCAATCGCAGGCGTGTTCGTCAGGCGCACCGACTGGCCGCTGTTGATGTCCATCGAATAGATATCCGTGTTGCCGCCTTGGCTCAGCGAATAGACGACCGTCTGACCGCTGGGCGAGAACCGCGGCGCGAAGGCCATGGAGCCTTCGGCGCTTTGCAGCGCGCGGCGTTGGACGGTGCCGATATCCAAGACATAGATGCGCGGGAAACCGCTTTCATAGCTGGTGTAGAGCACACGGTCCCCGCTGGGCGAGAAACGCGGCGCCAGCACGATGGAGCCGGATTCGGTAAGGTATTTCAGGTTCGCCCCGTCATAATCCATCACGGCCAGACGTTTCTGGCGGTTGTCCTTCGGCCCGGTCTCAGAGACGAAAACCACGCGGCTGTCGAAATAGCCGCCCTCGCCGGTGATCCGGCTGTAAACCGCATCGGCCACCTTATGCGCCATGCGGCGCCAGCCGTCGACGGTGCCGCTGAATTGCAGACCGCCCTGCCCGCTGGCATCCAGCAGTTCCTCACCCGAGAAGACGTCATAGACGCGGAACTTCACATTCACGCTATTGCCGGTGACATTAACCGCCCCGGTGATCAGCGCCTGCGCGTTGATCGCCTTCCAATCGGCATATTCGACCGGCGCGTTGAAGTCGCTCACGGTGGAAATATAGGCGCTGGCCGGAATTTCGCGGAAGAGGCCGGTGCCCGTCAGATCGTCCGAGACGACGCGCGCGATGTCGACGGCCAGCTGCCCGGCCTCGCCGCTTTCGGGCTGAAAGCTGGGGACGGCGAAGGGCAGCGGCTCGATGGTCGGGTCGTCAATCACGATGCGCAACGGCTCGGCGCGCGCGGTGTCCGGGGCCGCCGCGAAGACGGTCGCGGCCCCCAGTGCCAGAAGTCCCAGAAGTCTCGTCAGCATGTTATCGGCTCCTCATTGGATCGAATGTCATCTCGATGTCTTGCCACTGGCTGTATTTTTCCTGTGGCAGGTCGTAGCCGCGGCTGCCGCAGCGGATGATTGCACGTTTGGCCGCCTCGAAGGCCTGCCTTGCTGCGGCATCGCCACCGCCGGAGGCGCTGAGCATCCGGATCGACCCGATCACCGGCGTGCCGTCCTGATTCATCTGCAGCCCCACGATCACCGTGGTCCGCGCCGCTTCGGTCGACAGCGCGCCGATGTTCCAGCAGGCCGAGACCGCAACGCGCAGGCTCTCGCCTGGGAGCTGTCTTCGTCGAGCACGTTCTTGAGGTTGCCGAACCGTGTCTTGAGGCTCATCACCCGGAATTCACGCAAGGAGTCGATTGGCGGGTTGGTGACTTGGCTAAAGTTCTGGCGGAAGAAA
>NZ_SZNL01000180.1:0-253 GCF_005068605.1 Sulfitobacter sp. 15WGC
GTTAATAATATTCCTAGATGAATTTGATGTTATCGAAGATAAGTCCGGTATCGGGTCGCTAATCAAGTCGCTAAGCTCTTCAAAACTGAAGTTTGCTATATCAGGTATCGCAGACGATTTGAGTAGCTGGTGGAAGACCATGGATCGGTTGAGCGCTTGATCGAACAGGGCTACGCACATGTTAAGCCAATGGCCTTAGATGAAACCGCTCTAATTTTTCGAAGAGCAAGCGCTGCGTATCATGGAAAGCTGG
>NZ_SZNL01000181.1:0-253 GCF_005068605.1 Sulfitobacter sp. 15WGC
GTGGAGGTGGCGGCATCATCGATCCTGCCACCAACAATGAGTTTGAGTAGATAAATCTTCTTGGCACGATTGAGACGGAGAGCCCAACCGATAAGCTGCTACCTGAAATTGACAGCACGGTTAGTGCGCCCGGCTAAAGATGGATCAGGCGACCATCTCTCAACGAGATCTGTGTCGGCTGGGTCGGAAATCCCAATTTGCGTCGTGCATCCCTATCGCTCTCAACAGCCGTCCCGCGATCCACCGCGCGCCC
>NZ_SZNL01000182.1:0-253 GCF_005068605.1 Sulfitobacter sp. 15WGC
CGTTACGGAAGATGCTACGGTTGGTGTCACTTTTCATAAAAGAGATGCGAGCGAGGTCCAGTTTGGTGTGCCGCAGTGCAGTATAGGGTCTGATTGGTGAAGGTCAGTTTAAGGCCGCCCGCTACAGCGCCCAGACCGCGAGTGTGAAGCTACTCACGCACAAGACGGTCAGTCAGGCTCACAGCTGATATCGATTGCAGTGGCGTCCGAGGCGGCAACGAGGACATGTCTGAGCTTCTATCTAATGAAATTT
>NZ_SZNL01000183.1:0-252 GCF_005068605.1 Sulfitobacter sp. 15WGC
GAGAACGGGGACGCCAGTCTCGGTGGAGCCTCCCTTGAGATACCACCCTTGTTCTGCTTGATGTCTAACCGCGGACCGTTATCCGGTTCCGGGACCTGTGTGGCGGGTAGTTTGACTGGGGCGGTCTCCTAAATCGTAACGGAGGCGCGCGAAGGTTGGCTCAGAGCGGTCGGAAATCGCTCGTTGAGTGCAATGGCAGAAGCCAGCCTGACTGCGAGACTGACAAGTCGAGCAGAGTCGAAAGACGGCCAT
>NZ_SZNL01000184.1:0-253 GCF_005068605.1 Sulfitobacter sp. 15WGC
GGGCTGGACAAAGGACGAAAGCCATTGGCGCGACACGACGCGTGTCGTAGAAGACCGCTTGTCGGACGCTCTGCATGAGCGTTTGACTCAAAGATTTGTAGATCGGCGCACAAGTGTATTGCTGCGCGGCTTGGACAGAAGGAAGCCATGGTGGCCGATGTAAACGAGACCGGTGAAGTCACCGTTGAAGGTGAATTTGTAGGCAAGCTGGACGGGTTCCGCTTTCGGGTGGACAAGGGCGCGGGTGCGGCTG
>NZ_SZNL01000185.1:0-253 GCF_005068605.1 Sulfitobacter sp. 15WGC
GCGTCAGCAGATCAGAGCCGAGATGGCGAACTGATCCACCCCGGATAATCGAACACCGCCGGCACCCGTGGCCCCTCTGCGTGAGGGGCATGCACACGGGTGCCTACCTTGACCCCGCCCAATGGCGTTTTTTTGGTTCTGCTTTTTCTGTGAGGCTGGCCTAATGCATCTGCCGGTTGCGGCCCTGAAGCGCGCGCAGCGCAGCGGCGAGGTAGCTGGCATCGAAGTCGCATTTATTCACCACATAGAGCAC
>NZ_SZNL01000186.1:0-253 GCF_005068605.1 Sulfitobacter sp. 15WGC
TTTTCTCCAACACCGCCTCATCCGCCGGACGGCCAAACAGCCCGCGCGAGAAGCGCACGGTGTTGATGACCTTCTCAAAGGGTTCGAGATTAATCTCCTGCGGGACCAGCCCGATCATGGAACGGGCGCGCGGAAATCATCCCGAATGTCATGGCCGCCGACGGTCACCCTGCCGCTGGTCGCAGTGGTGATGCCGCAGATGGTCGAAATGAGCGTCGTCTTCCCCGCCCCGTTCGAGCCCAGAAGCGCGAGA
>NZ_SZNL01000187.1:0-253 GCF_005068605.1 Sulfitobacter sp. 15WGC
CTCCCGCGCGGCGTTGTTGATGACGGTGGTGCCCTTGGCAAGGGTCGCGGCCATGAGGATATTCTCGGTCGCCCCGACAGAGGCGAAGGGGAAGTCGATCACCGCCCCCTTCAGCTTGCCGCCCGCGCCTTGGCATAAAGATAGCCGTCCCGCAGGTCGATCTCCGCGCCCATCTTGGCCAGACCGTCGGTGTGAATGTCCATCGGGCGCGCACCAATCGCGCAGCCGCCGGGGAGCGAGACTTCGGCATGGC
>NZ_SZNL01000188.1:0-253 GCF_005068605.1 Sulfitobacter sp. 15WGC
TGCACCGAGATCGTGCGCGGCGCGATCGAGGCGGTGCCTTCGGTCACCCGCCGTGCGGCGCGCTCGCTTGGCATGACATGGGGGCAGGATCTCACGCAGATCGTCTTTCCCATGGCGCTGCGGGTCGCCTGCCCAGTTGGATCGGCCTGACGCTTGGCGTGATGAAAGACAGCGCGCTGGTGATGTGGCTTGGCATCATCGAATTGCTGCGCGCCTCGCAAATTCTGGTGACACGCCTGCAAGAGCCGATGTT
>NZ_SZNL01000189.1:0-253 GCF_005068605.1 Sulfitobacter sp. 15WGC
GGCAGCCGGATTGTCTTTGAGAGTGACCGTTCCGGCAGCCCGCAGCTTTACGTCATGCCCGCCACCGGCGGAGAGGCGACGCGGATTTCCTTTGGTGAGGGGCGTTACGGCACGCCGGTCTGGTCGCGCGCGGGGATTTGGTGGCCTTCACGAAGCAGAACAAGGGCCGCTTCCACATCGGTGTCATGCGGCTGGATGGCTCGGAAGAGCGTCTGCTGACCGCCTCCTTCCTCGATGAGGGTCCGACTTGGGC
>NZ_SZNL01000018.1:0-67311 GCF_005068605.1 Sulfitobacter sp. 15WGC
CTCAAAAATCCCATGTCGATCACTCCAAATCCCCCCAACCAAAACCGTCGGGGAAGTGTGTTCACATGGGTCAATTCTCAGTGACAATTTATGGGGCTACCGGGTCAGTTCTCAGTGACAATCAACAGCGAAAACCGATATTTGTTTTTTGGGGATCAATTTCGAAACGCCTTAGTCTGCCCGGAGGTCCGGCAAGGTGAAATCCATGAAGCGCTGTTCTTCGGCGATGGTGGCGGCATCGATCACGCCGCCGGTGCCATCGCCCACGGTCTGGATGGCTTCGAGTTGCCACATGGCGACCAGCGCAATGGCGAGCTCCGCGGTCACGCGCGTGTTGAGATCGATGCTTTCCTTTAGTTCGTCCATGTCGTCGATGAGTCCGACAAGGCGGTCGACCCGCTCGAGCGATTGGCCGGCATCCTCATAGCTGTTCTGGGCCGCCGCCGATACAAGGGCACCGGTGGTGGCCTGCGTCGCCACGCGGTTGGCCCCGGGATTGCCGCTCGTGGCCATTTCCGAGAGGGTGTCATCGTCAAATCCGAGATCGGCCAGCACCCGGTCCATCTGGGTTTCGATCTCGCCTGCGCCAGAACCGGACAGGCCGGAGAAATCCCCAGTCTTGATCGCCTCAATCGTGGCGAGGATGTCCCCGAACTCTTGGTCGAGCAGACCGTTCAACTCGTCTTCCATTTCCGTCCGGATGATTTCTGGAAGCTCGGCGAGGCGGGTGAGGGCCTCGTAGGTTCTTTGCAGCTCCGCGAGTTGGTCCGTGAGAAGGCCGAGCTGTTCGCGGAGCTGCGTCAGCTGCTCGTTTTGCAGAATCTCGTCCTCGATCATCTGCCGGAGCTGCTGGATATTTTGCGTGATGTTCTGGGTATCGACGACGGGCACGCCCTGCGCTGCGGCAGGGGAGAGGGCTCCCAGATGCAGGCCAATTCCAAGCGTTGTGGCCAAGGCCGCTCTCAGAAACTTCCGTCTCATCATTCAATCTCCCTGATCGTAAAATCCATGAACGCGCCTTCGGCCATGCGGGCGCTGGCCTGGGCCAGCTCTTCGGCGGAGAGCACGCGGGTGCGGGCGGCCTGAAGCCGGATGCGGGCGGCCACGAGACGCACCAGTTCGGCGCGGGCATAGGTGTTGAGTGCGACGCTCTCCTGCACGTCCTCGGTTTCGGAAATCCGTTCGACGATATCCGCAATACGCAGGGCGGCTTGCCTGATCGCGGCGGGCGAGTTGTTGCCATAGAAGGCCGCCCCATGACCCGTGATTGAGAGGCTGGCATTGGCCAGAAGCGCCGGATCGATCGTGCCAAGCGCTTCGATCCCGCCGACACGGCTTAGATAGAGATTGTAGCGTTCAGGGATGACCGACACGTAGTGCTGTGTCTCGCGGAAGGGGGGCACGCCGCCATACTCGAAGACCCGGCCGGGTCCGGCGTTATAGGCCGCGAGGGCGTTGATGATGTTGCCATCGAATGTGTTGAGCTGGGTCGCGAGATAGCGCGCGCCGCCATGCACCTGCAGATAGGGGCTGTCATAGTATTCCGGGTTGATGCCGAGATCGCTGGCGGTGCCCGGCATGATCTGGGTGAGACCATAGGCGCCGACGGGAGACCGTGCCCCAATGGTGAACCGGCTTTCCTGCCAGATGAGCGCTTGCAGCAACGCGCGCCACTGGACGGGTGAGAGCCCTGCGCGGCCAACTCCCGCAAAGCCGCTGGTCTCCTGAGCCACGCGGATGATGAGCTGCTCGATGGTCTCAGACGTATCCCCGAACATCTGCGCACCGCCGGGATTGGGATCGATCTCGCCCGTGCCATAGACCGCCTCGACTGACCGGGCCGGATCCCCGCTGCCGCTTTCCAGCCCCGAGACCATAGCTGGCAAGCCCTGACCGCCGAAGCTGGTCTGGGCATCGAGGATGCGTTGCAGGGTTTCCAGCTGCTCCCGTTCGATCTCGGCAATGAGTTCGCGCACGGCAAGCTTGTCCGTCTGAACGGCCAAGTCAGCCTCGCGATCGCCAGTCTCGACGATGTCACGCGCGGTCAGCCCACTGTCATTGGTCGGCACGCCTTGAGACAAGGCGAGACCGGGCAGCAGGCAAAGTGCCAGGATGTGAGGCAGGCTAGACTTCAATGTCACCCTCCGGCGCATCTAGAGGCGTAAAGGTGCAATCAGGCGCGACAGGTGCCGTGGACGCGAGGAATGTGAAGCAGTTCGCCTGCGGTTCCTGGTACTGGGCGCAGGAGGCCAAACCGCCGAGCGCGGTGAGAAGAAACAGGGTACGAATCATGAAAGCCTCCAGAAGTCTGGGCGGTCGCGGTAATCGGCACCGACGAGCGCCTCGCCTTTCTCCATGCCGCCGAGGATGGTGAGGTTGGGCCCAAGGGCACTGAGATCGGCATCGACCACGATCGAGCCCTGATCGTCGCGGATCAGCGCCAAGCGGCTGCTGCTGCCTGTGTTGAGAAGGACGTCGAGTTCCTTCTCCGTGAGGTTCAGCATGGCGTAGTCCGAGGCATTGGCGCGGATATTGGGCAGCAGGATCTGCGTCGGCACCGCCTCGATGATGGTCTTGCCGGTCCGGGTGCGCTCGAGCTGGCTCGCGTATTGCGTCATCATCACCGCGACGGTGTTCTGCTTGCGTGCGGTCACCAGCCAGTTGGACAGACGCTCGGCGAAATACGCATTATCGAGGGCCTTCCAGGCCTCGTCGATCACGATGATGGTGGGGCGGCGATCCTCGATCTCGCGTTCGACCCGGCGGAAAAGATAGGAGAGAACCGCCATCCGCTCCTTGTCGGCCTCGCTGTCGAGAATGCCGGTGAGATCGAAGCCCACCACATCGCCTTTGAGCGAGAAGGTATCTTCCAGCGACTGCCCGAATATCCAGCCATATCGGCCGTCTTCGGTCCACTCGAGCAGGCGCTGGTGCAGATCGCCGCCATCATCGGTGGACACAAAAAGCGACGCGAAATCCCGCCAGTTCCGCAGGGCCGGATTGGTGGCCTGGGCATTCTGGCGCACGACCTCCTGGATGCGGTGGGTCTGCGCCGGGGTCAGGGGCTTGTCGGCGCGGTAGAGCAGGGTTGTGAGCCAATCCGAGAGCCAGGCGGTGCCGCGCGCATCGGTCTCTGTCCAGAGCGGGTTGAGACCCGTGGGCTGGCCGGCGTTCAGGGAGGCGTAGCGCCCGCCATTGGCGCGCACCGCCATCTCCATGCCAAGACGGTAATCGAAGACGAAGATCCGGGCGCCCGCGCGACGGGCCTGGGTCATCAGAAAGGCCGACAGCACCGATTTGCCGGACCCGGGCCGCCCCATGATCAGGGTATGGCCGCTGGTCGGTTCTTTATCGGGCGATCCCTGCTCGTGATAGGAAAACCGGTAGGCGCTCTGCTCCGGCGTGGGCAAATATGTGACGACCCGGCCCCAGGGGGTAAGTGCTGCAGGTTTGCCGAGCTGTGTCCGGTGGAAGGCCGCAAAATCCGCGAAGTTGCGGTTGGTGACGGCGCTGGCGCGGACGCGCTTTGGCTGGTTGCCGGGGTGCTGGCTGAGGTAATGCGCCTTGGCCGCGACCCGCTCGCCAATCATCTTCACGCCTTCGGTTGCGGCGGCGTTCACGATCTCGGCGCTGAGGGTTTGCAGTTCTTCGAGCGTGTCGCAAAATAGCGTCACGACCATGTGATGCTCGCCGAAGCTTTGGCGCTTGGCCTCGAGATCATCGGCGGCGATGTCGAGGGCCTCCAGGAGCGAGAGGGCTGCGTCCTGGCTGGCCTGCATCTGGCGCTTTTGCCGCTTGATGCGGCCCGCCATGAGGTTCGAATTGATCGGCGTGAAGGAGTGCGTCACGATCATGTCGACCGGCAGGTTCAGCATGTCGAACATGGTGCAGGAGGTGCCTTCCGAGTATTCTCCGATGGTGAAGCTCTTGCCGTAGCGGTGGCCCACGACGCCCTCGGAAAGCTCGAAATGGTCGCCGTGAAACGTCACGCGGGTATTGGCGACGTTGAAGGACAGGAAGCCGTAGGTATTGGCAGGGTAGAGCGGCAGCTCGGTGCCCGTGTTGAGCGCGCCCAAAAATCCCACCAACTCACCCGATCCGGCTGACAGCATGCGCGGCTTGAGCTCGGTAAGCCCCGAGAGGAAGACGTTCACGGCCTCACCGAGGCGCTGCAGGCGTTTGCGGGTCTCCTCCTTCAGTCGGTCCGGCGCGCTGCGGCTCAGGAACGGCAAGAGGCTTTTCGGGGGCGGGCGGTGAATGACGGTGAGCGTCAGTGTTTTGTCGCGGAGCCCGCTGGTCTCGAGTTTCGCGCGCCAGCGCCGGTCCACCTCGCCCGCGAAGCTGTCCTCACGGATCGGGTCCAGATCCGGTTTGATCGCCTTGGAGACCATGTGGACGTAGTAGCTGAATTCTGGCCCGAGTTGCGCGACGATGCGAGCAAAAAGCGCCGTCACCTTGTCGAGATAGGCATCGTCCGTCGTGTAGCTGTTGATCCCCTCAAGGCGAATGCACCGGAAGAGTTCGTTCACCCGGGTCCGCACGGTCTGGTCGTCGACGAGGCTCACATAGGGCAGCATATGCGCAAGCCGGGTCTCGCGCGCATACCAGTCTGGCGTCATTGTGCGGGCATCGAGCGCAGCATCACGGGGCATAGCTGTCCCCGCCATGGATGGACCTGTTGCGCGTGGGCGGTGTCTCCTGCAGGGCTGTCATCATCACGTCGATGAAACGCGGGTCCCAATCTGCGGCCTTCCAAAGCACCGGGTAGAGAAGGGCCGCGACAGCCAGTACCGCGATGTGCTGGACCCAGACGAACAAGAGCACCGAGCCGAAGAGCCAGACCATCGCATACATGATGGGCAGGCCCAGAAGCTTGGGCGGGCGCACGAGGCCGAGGAAGAGAGGCGCGCGCTCAGCCACCGGCGAAGACCGCGGCAACGATGGTGGGGGCAGCCGCAACACCGGCGATCCCGACGAGGACCCAGAGCGCCTGGCGCAGATCGATGATGTTGAAGAACCAGCTCAAGAAAACGCCAAGGACCGCGAGTGTGGCGATCACGACGCCGAGCGGGCCGGTCAGCGCATCGACAATGCCCTGCAACAAGCTTTGGATCGGGGAGAGATCGATGCTTTGGGCAAGGGCGGGCTCGGCAATGAGCAGGAATAGCGCCAGTGAGGCGACAAAGAGGTTTGAAATCCAACTTGTTTGGAAAAAGCGGTATCGCCAATGCACTGCCGCGCTGCGCGCTCTCGTGACATTGCCGATAAGTGTTTTGAGGAATGATTTCCAAAAAGGTTGGGACATCATGAATTTGATCCTTCCAATCGGGCCACGACAGCCATGACGCGGGCCACGTGGTTCTGGGTTTCTCTGTAAGGGGGAATGCCACCGTACTGGCGTACGGCGTCCGGCCCGGCGTTGTAGGCTGCCAGCGCCAAATGCGGATCGCCGAAGCTTTCCAGCATCATTGTCAGGTAGCGGGCGGAGCCGTCGAGGTTCTGCAGCGCGTCATGAGGATCCACACCGAGATCTCGGGCAGTAGCAGGCATCAATTGGCCCAGACCAACGGCGCCCGCGCTCGAGACGGCATTCTGCCTGTAGGCGCTTTCCACCTCGATATTGGCCCGGTAGAGAGCCAGCCAATCCGTGACGGACAGTCCCGCGCGGCGCAGGCCGGGATGGCCGACATAGCGCAGGGCTGTTGCCTCGATGCCCAAGAGAACGTCTGCGCGGGGCAGGGGTGCTGGCTGGGCGAGTGCCGCAAGCCTCAGCGCGTCAGGTTCGGAAGCTGTTTCAGTCTCACCAAGAATGGCCAAACCATCGGACGCCGATCCCTGACCAACGCCGTCATTGTAGTTCCGGGCAAAACCGCTCTGAGACCGCGACGGGGTCAGAGAGCCGTCGCTCTCCATGATCAGGACCATTTGCGCTGAGGCAGGTGCTGCGACCAGCCAGAGACAGACGAGGTTAGTTGCCAGTGCCCAAGTCTGATGGGGCTTTGTCTGGCGGGGCGAGCTTATGCGTGCGGCTTGTACCCGCCTCAAGCGGCAGGTCGACATGCGCAAAGCCAAGGCCAATGAAGAAGGACACCACGCCGGAGATCGTCTTGAACTCGCGGATCTTGATATCGTTGTAGGTCGTCCGCGTGCGGGCGGTGACGAGGAGCTTTTCCACCCCGTCATCAGAGACAACGCGCATGATCCAGACCCCGTAATAGCTGGGGCCTTTCTTATGTGCCGACTCCTGGCACAGGATTTCTGCGCTATAGCCGCTTTCCACGAGTTCGCGGAACCTGGCTTCCGTAACCACATTTGGTGCTTCGATGTCCCAGTTCATGGCCCGGCTCACGCTTTCTCCAAAGACGCAACACCCGGGCACTCCTACTTGATGCCTAGGGTTACGATAGTATACTGATGACCGCAATAGTGTATTATAATTTTCGCGGTATACGTTGATCCGATACCTTTAGGCACGTAACATGCACTCGTTCAAGGATTTAAGCGGCTTTTGCTACCTTCGGTTGCGCATCGTACCTTTGATGCGCACATTCGTTCTGCTGTCGCTCGTCGGTTGTCCGGCGCTCGCCGGTCCATGCATCCCCCCGCCTCGGCCATTTGTTCCAAGAGATCCAAAGGTTGCCACGGAATTTATGGACATCCTCCGTCATGACTTCGAACTCTACTTCCGTGACGTACAGGTTTATTTTCGCTGCCTCGACGAGGAGCGTGCTCGCGCCTTCGAGGAAGCGCGCGAAGTCAGCGAGGAATATGGGCGCTTCTTGGGCTCGCTTCACCGATAACTTCGGGGCGAAACTTTTGGTCCGAGTCGCGCGGGTTCCGAATTCGATAACTGGACTACGAGCGAAATTCAGCCGAGAACCCGTTCGAGTCCCGTCGTCAGCGGCTTAGGGGCCGGGTTTCAATAAGCGAGCCACGCTTTGGCCGGCCGACACAATGTAGGGCGGCATGGACAGCGAATAGTGGCCACAATTCAGTTTCAATATGCTGGGCTCGGCCCCAGCGTCCTTCAGCCCTTGTATCAGCCTTTCAGAAAGCTCCGGCAGCACCACCTTGTCTCGTTTGGCCAATACTACTTTTAGTTCGAGATTGTCCCGCGCAAGATGATGCGCATGGTTCACCAAGTTTAGTGGTCCCCAAGCCCTTCTGAGATCGCCCAATTCTATCGCGGGTTGGAGGCTCTCGCAAATCGTTCGCGTTGCGCGCCCGGTCCACACCATGTCAGCAAGGCTTCCGGCTGTGAGGAATAGCGCAGCTTTTGAAACAGTTTTGTCATGGGCAGCAATCAACCCGGCAACCCAGGAACCCAGACTCATTCCGAGTACAGAAATCTCTTTATAACCTTGCCCTTTCAGCCATCTAATGAGCATTCGACCGTCCCGCACTGCTTGTCTGAAGGATTGAACCGTCCTTCCGAGATTAGGGCTGAGCATGTAATCGGCATATTCAGCGCCGGATCGACTGCGCTCGAAGTGATACGGCAGTGCCATCTCGACAACTGTAATCCCGCGCCGAGAGAAAAAGTTGGCGATCTGTTGATACCGCGCGCTTGCATTCCAATGGTGAAACACAACCAAAGCTTTATCGAATAATCTGCTTTCTGTTACTTTCGCCCAGACGAGATTGTTCTCTGCGACGTCAGTAGAAATTCCTGAAGGAAATTTGACCCACTCTCCTTCGCGTTCGACGACCAAGTCGTTGTTACCCGGATCATCGAAATAGGTTGGGTCCTCGACCGCCTGTTCTGCAAGTTTACAAAAGGCCTCGATACCTGCCGGACGCCCGGAGCCAGGAAAGGCAAGTTCAGTTTCCAGAGCGAAGTCTGTCGGCTTCTTTACTTCGTCCCCGCGCTCTGCTCGTCGCTCATCCCAACGGTCCAGCCAGCTATGATACACTTTGTTTTTCTCCTTGGTCAGTCGCCCGCCATGTATCAATGCTTGGATAAACCAGACCGTAGATTGCTGACAGCAGCCCGATGCACAGCAAGATCGAGAAACCGGCAATCGCACCGATCAGCACGTAGACGATGACCAGTAGGGCGACGCGCGCCAACATGATTCTAAATTCTCTCTGATTTCGACCATGTCCAATTTCCCCTTGCTGACGCAACGCGGCGTGGACTCGAATAAGCCCATAGAGAAACACAGTGCAGGTCGCCAATACGATCAGCAGGCTGCTATAGTTTGTTGGCATGCTGTATTCGAGCCAGTCGCTTGCCTTCTCATGATTTCCCAAGACTGACAGAAAATCGCTAGCCAACCAACCCGTTATGGTCGATTCACTTGATAGCATAAAAGTGCTTTGGAGCTTCATGCATATGGCAATCAAGAGTCCCAAAATACAGCACCGAAAAATCCCACGCATGATTTTGAGACCGACTTGATTAGGCTGACATTGATATTCTCGATCTACCCACGATTCAGACTTTCGTCCAAGTTCCCAAGAATCGTGCGCTATTGTGAAGAGCAAAATGAGTCCTGCAAAGAAGAGAAAAAATACCACACCCATGTAGAGATAGGCGAACCCGGTGAACGCGACCGCCTCCGGTATTGAAATGACGTGCGGGCGCTCAATCGCCATCCGAGCCCATTCCACCGGGTAGTTGCCGGTATCGCGGGTCAGTAATGGGCCTAAACACCTATCGATCCACTGAAGAACCGTAGCTATAGGTAAACAAACAAGAAAGGCCGCCCAATACGTCACCGAAAAGGTCGCGACTTTTCGCACCCACATGTCGTCATTCGCGATTCCTTCACCTTCAGGACTTAACAGTGACCGCCTTGTACCCCTCCAAAAGACCACTAAGTCGCGCACGAATACAAAGTATAGCGGCATGAGCACCATGAAGAGGAGTGTCCAGTTCGGTGCCCATAAGTACCCAACCTGCTTAATCACGCCATTCGCCTGCGGAAAAACAATGCTGTGAATGCCCAAAAAGTAAGAGGAAAATCCAAGGGCCACTGCCCCTGCGAACACCGACGCCGACAAATCCAAAGGGGATCCCCGGTTGAACACGGCCTCCGTTGTTCTCGCCAAGCTAAATCCCCGACTCGGCGAGATAACCTCACCTTTGTGCGCCAGCGGTGACGGAACCACGGTATCAACATCGATTGCCGCGTTCTGAACCGTATCTGGAGGACTATGCGCATCGTGGCCGTCTGACCCCGCACGCAGCGCTCGCCTCCTGGCTACCAATCGTGCCCGGGCCGCACTTAGTTCCGTCTGCCATTCGCTGGTCGCCTTCGGATCATCACACCCAAACACCCTTGCTAGCCATCGAATGTTCTCGGTGCTGATTCCTTTCTCGTTGTCTTGGTACCAAAGCTGCACCGTTCGCAGTTCGATCCCGGACCGGTTGGCTTCGATCTGAGTGATTGCGGTGGCAAGAAGCTCGGCTGTCCACGGCCCCAAGGGTATCCCATCTTTGTCAATAGGCCGACCCGCTCCCGCTGCGCTCAACCGTCTGAACAACTCCTTGAAGTCACTTCCGTCATCCAGCGGAGGAACAAAATATTTTCCATTCTTTATCAAGGGCGTACCGGTGTTCGTTTCGTTCTATTTCGCTGGCGTTCGCTTGGTATCGTGAATTCGCGGCTCACGACAGTGCAACTACAGGCAGTGTGATTCGATCGCCATCTAATGGGCCAGAGAATGTCTGACGTGATCGAAATCCTGCTTGGTGGTTGGAAACTGGAATGAAGAAAGCGGTGAGACTGTTGAAAGAAGAAGCAGAGCCCATAGCCCGATTGTCTGGAAATGATCGGGAGCGCACGGTTGGATGGGTATACCTGTGGAATTCCTCTGAGTTGTCGGTGCTCTGGCTGGACGAGCAGGTACCTGCCGGTTCTATCGAGCCGCCGCTTCATCCCGAAGTGCTGGCAGAGGCAAAATCGTCGACACCGGTGAAAGTGATCGAGTACCTCGAAGCGCTTTCGAGTGGCGGCGAGCATACCCAAATTAGCAGGCCTTAATAGTCATCGGAGCAGGGCTTTCAAAAATATACTATTGGCGTAATAATATAAAATATCTAGAGAGACCGTCAACCTGCCAAAACTGTAGGAGAGTATTCATGCCCAAAACTCTTACTCGTTTCGTCGTCCTTGTCGCTCTTGGCTCCACGTCTTTCTTCGGAACGGCCGAGCGGGTTAGGGCGCAAACCTATCCGATCGATTGCGCAATTCTCCTCTGTCTTTCAGGGGGTTGGCCCGCATCAGTGCCATGCTCACGCGCCCGCGCGGAATTCATTCGAAGAATAACACCCTGGCCAGTAGAACCTCCGTTGCAGATATGGCGTTGTCCGATGAGAGCATCCCATGAACTCAATGGCACTGGTGAAAATGGCGGCCGTATCTTCGACATTCTGTTCGATAGACCGCGTCATCAGCTGCTCCAGACGATCACCGTTGCCCCATCTCAGGAAGTCGACCTACCACCGACAGGCGTGTTCCCGGCGGAAAGGGTTGAAACGGGTGATAGGAGCAATGAATTTTCTATTATGCTTGGTCAAAATCGCGCCGACATCGACATCAGCGGTCCGGAGTTTAACTTCGTGCGCTCGATACGGATCTTTGATGTGCGGAACGCTCGACAATATGAGGCAGGCAGCGAGGGGGGCTGCGAGCGGAGCGCGGTCGTTGTACTTGGAACTTATGGCGTTCAAGGAGACTTCTCTTGGCAGCGTTCATCGATCGGAACCTTGCCGAAAGATCATGTGGGGCTGGAGAGGTGGGGCGACAATTGTCCGAGCATCCGCCACCGTTCGGTATTCGTCGAGTGGCGGGATTACGAGGGCAAATATGGCTACGAGCAGGTCAACTACTGAGCCCAGTCGGGAAAAGCCATTTGTTTTAGATGGGAACTCACGCCGAAGGGCAATTTTCTGAGTGATGTGTTTCCGTAGACCTACATCACGCCTTCACGCTCCAAACGCTTGCGCGCCGCTTTGCGAGCCCGGCGGATCGCTTCGGCCTGTTGGCGAACTTTCTTCTCAGAAGGCTTTTCGAAGTGCTGCTTGAGCTTCATTTGGCGGAAAACGCCTTCGCGTTGAAGCTTTTTCTTTAAAACCTGAAGAGCCTGATGCAGGATAAGCAAATGCACTCTGCCATGGCTCAGGTGTTCAATAGCGGAGAAGTCGCGCGCCTGCGTCGGATCGCCGTTCAATTGGCCAAGGTGGACGCGAAGCCTGCCGCAGACGTGGGCAATGTCATGGACAGCCCCGCGAACAAGATGGTCGAAATGGTCGTCAGGATTGCCGCAGCACGGCATGGCGGCAGCATGGGGGGCGGGTCGATGGGTGGTAGCATCCAAACCGCCAACATCTTCACAGAACGCGCTCGGAAGGCACTGCGTAATTTGACAAATGATAGCGCAAGGCAGTTGCTGTTGGATGCAGTAGAGGACCCCGAAATGTTCAAGGAGCTTCTGCGGACGCCCGCAAGTATTCGGCTGTCAGGGCCGAAGAAAAGCAGGCTTGCACCGTATTTGATCGGTGACCGGGCTGCTGTGGCTCAAGATTGAACACGCCACGCTGCATGATACAGCGTGGCGCAGACACCCTCTGATGCCACAAGTGATAAGCCAGCATCATTGGCTGTCGTCTACCACCAAGGTAATTTCGCCAGAATTGGCGGAGTTGACGGCGACCACTTGGTCAACCGAATAACCTTCGGCCTCCAGTGCGGACATCAACTCTGCGTTTGCCTCAATCTCTGTGCGTAGGTCAGCAATGCCTTCTTCCTGCTTGCTCAGAGCATTGTCCAAAGCGCTTGCGTTCTCGGTAGCTTCACCTTTCAGCTCAGATAGCAGTGTAATTGTCGCGTCAGCTTCCGCGTCAAGGACGGACACAACATCCGCAGATACTTCGAAGCCTGTCACGATTGCAACTGTTATACCTTAGTAATTCAGTCAGCCATCCCCAATTGACTTACCTGATGCTTTCAGTCAGCTTCTCTAGAGGTGCTCTAGGCACCTGTCAGACAGGTCTGATTCTAAAAATCCTGAGAGGCACATTGATGTTTTTATTCAGTATTCCGAACGGCATTCTCGGGTCTTTTCGCCATGCTAAGAGAGTTGGCAAGCAAGACCGCGAGCCTCGTCTTTATCGTTGCGAACTCGTCAAACTTGCCATGGATGGAATTTTCCCGAGCGACCTCCCGCTGGAATATCTTCTGGATCGTATCAAGGGCACACCATGACTGCACCAAAAACCTTATACAAAATAGTCCTCGCTGACACCTCGCAATTACCGGCCTACAATGTCAGTGCTCTGAAGGAAGGTGGGATCGTGGACGAGGGTCAGGTCTACACTCTGCGCATTACCCGCGTGAGCAAGTTCAAGTCGACCAAATGAAGTTGCGCTCTGAATTACCGGAGATCGCTCCAACCTCTGGGACGCAGCGCGGCGCGGCTCCAATCGGCCTTTTGCAGGAACTGCCTTCCATCGAATTGGCGGCGATCGTCTATCTGCGCGCTTGGTGCAAAGGCAGGGCTGACCGAGAAATGATCGGACGGGATTTCACCTTTGTATTGGGCGAGCGTGAAGGAAAGAAAGCCGCCGAAGACTGGGATGCTCTGATGCAGATGCTCCTTAGCGGGGCACGTAGGCCAGTCATGCGTCATAGCCTTGGCTGCGAGTGCTTTGGGGGCGACGAGAGCGCCTTCGCCAATATGATTGCGGCGGCCGCCAGTCAGGACCGCGAGGACGCGCTCCTTTTTGCGAGCACTCTGATGACAGGTGCTGCGGCATGGGTCGCCGTTCAGGTGGCGCTGCCACTGGGGCAAGCCTTCCTTCGCCTGGCGCGCAACGCAGGCCTCCCAGGAACGTCCAAGGTTCAACAAACTAGCTATAGGCACTGAAAGAGGTTCTACCCGTTGAAACCCACACGCATGGCGGTTCCCGCCACCACCGCGCAAACCAACCTTCCCGCATCTGCTGTTAAGTTCGTCCGCGAAAGGAATGATCTGAGCGTCGCCGGGTGGCAGGTAGATAAACTTGAACCTAGGCCGAATAACCGAACAGAGACAAACCGGGCACATATGGCCGCTAACGCGACGTATTATGGCGGTTTCCAATGATTATTTGCCATTGTACGGGCATCACCGACCATGAAATCCATGCGGCTGTCGACTGGATGCGCGCCGCAGATGCTCAGACACTCATTACGCCGGGCAAAGTCTACCGCGCTTTGGGGAAGCGACCCGATTGTGGCGGCTGTCTGCCACTTTTCATTGCCACGTTGGCAAGTTGCGATACTATGGAAGTACCCATGCAACTGCGCGGCCTACAGCGCGCTACAACTCAGGGGAAAGCGGATGAAGGGCGACACCAAAGTCATAGAGTACCTCAACAACGCGCTGCGGAGTGAACTCACCGCCGTCAGTCAGTATTGGCTGCACTACAGGCTCCAGGAGGATTGGGGGTTCGGCAAAATCGCAGCTAAGTCCCGGGAGGAAAGCATTGAAGAAATGAACCACGCCGACAGGCTGATCGAACGGATCATTTTTCTGGAAGGACACCCAAACCTGCAAAAGCTTGATCCGCTGCGCATTGGTCAGAACTTGAAAGAGACCTTGGAGGCCGATCTTTCAGGGGAGCACGATGCGCGGACTCTTTATATTGAGGCCCGGGAGCATTGCGAGAAGGTTGGCGATTACGTCAGCAAGAATCTATTCGAAGACCTTATTTCTGATGAGGAAGGACATATCGACTTCCTCGAAACCCAGCTCCACCTCTACGAAACGATTGGCGCCGCCGGATTTGGCCAAATCAATGCGGACTCCGCAGACGAGGCAAAGTAAGGGCAGGACCCAAGATATGGCGATTTTCTTGAGCCTCTCTGGCAATTTCTATGCTGGAGAGCGCAGGTAATTTAGACCCGAAGAGGCATCAAAATGTAGAACCTTCGAAGTCTTACTCGAAAGTCAAACTATCTTGAGGGAAATCTGAAAAACCTCCCTTTTCCAACGTGAACTTGTTAACTTTGGCATCCCCTGCAAGGAACCTTGCTGATGCTGAAGCAACCTGCATTTCACGGCCTTCGCGATGCGATGAAGAAGAAGCAAACGCGGGCGGGAGGTGTCCCTGTCCGAGATGGACGCAGTAGTACCCCGGGGGCGGCTGATGGGGTTAATCACACCGCACTATCCGAAGACCGGATCGAAAGGCGGGCGTTCACCGAATCCGTTGGAAATGATGCTGCGCATCTACTTCCTCCAGAATCGGTATGCCCTGAACGATCCGATGGCCGAGGACACGCTCTATGACGTCACAGCAATGCGCAGCTTCGCTGGCCTCGAAATGACAACCCCCCCCAGTGACTTCTTTCGCTTTAGCGCTCGGCCCTCCGACGCAATTTTTGAAGTCTTACGTTTGAGGCAGCCACGGAGTGTCCTATTGCGCAGCCAGACAAGTCGAGATGTTTGTTCCGCCCTCATCGCCCGGCCTCTCGGTGCGCTCAATGGCTGATGGTCTGCGTCGGGAAATGGTGCCGGGCCTTCTGACCGATTTTATCGGAATTGGTTGCAGTGACGTTTGAAATCTGTTTCTTACTATTTCAGTCAAGTTATCCCAAATGGAACAGGACCCTGATATGACCTTATGCAAAACATCGACTGCCGCCGCCGCGCTGATGGCGCTGGCACTACCCGCGCTGGCCGATGGCGAGTTGAACCTCTACTCTTCGCGTCACTATGACACCGATGAGCGGCTCTACTCCGACTTTACCGAAGCAACCGGCATCACCATCAACCGCATCGAAGGCAAAGCCGACGAACTGCTGGCCCGTATGGAAGCCGAAGGCGCGAACTCCCCCGCCGACGTCCTGCTTACCGCGGACACCAGCCGCCTCAAGCGCGCCAAAGACATGGACCTGCTGCAAGCGGTCGAGAGCGACACGCTCGAAGAGCGCATCCCCGGCAACCTGCAGGACGACGACAACCAGTGGTTCGGTCTGTCCCAACGCGCGCGGATCATCTTCTACAACAAAGAGACGATGGACAATCCGCCAGCGACCTACATGGACCTCGCCGATCCGGCCTACAAAGGTCAGGTCTGCATCCGGTCCTCGACCAACACCTACAACCAGACGCTGCTGGCCTCCATCGTGACCCATGAGGGCGAAGAAGCCGCGACCGACTGGGCACAGGGCGTGGTCGACAACATGGCGCGCGCACCCCAAGGCGGCGACACCGACCAGCTGCGCGGCATCGTTTCGGGTGAGTGCGACATCGCTGTGTCCAACAGCTACTACTTCGCCCGCGCGATCCGCACCGACGTCGACGGCGTGAGCGCCGATATCGGCAAGATCGGCCTGATCTGGCCGGACCAAGAAGGCAACGGCACGCATATGAACCTCTCGGGCGGCGGCGTGGCCAAGAACGCCCCGAACCGTGAGAACGCGGTGAAATTCCTTGAGTATCTCGCCTCTGATCAGGCGCAGGTCTATTTCTCGGCGGGCAACGATGAATTCCCCACCGTGGAAGGCGTGGAACTGGCCGACAGCGTCAAGCAGTTGGGTGAGTTCAAAGCCGATGAAGTGAACCTGTCGGACGTGGCCGAGAACATCGGCACCGCGCAGAAGATCTTCAACTCGGTCGGCTGGGAATAAGATTTCACATCAAGTAACGCAGAAGGCGGGCTTTCGAGCCCGCCTTCTATTTGGGGGTGTCCGCATATTGTGTTGGTCCGCTAAGCGGAGAGGCTGTGTGAAAACTCCCCCATTTTGAGCGGACTGATGGTATAATTTCCCTATTCGGTACGGAGGTTGATGATGACGCAGTTTATCGAGGGTCAAAACCGTCAGCAGACGATGTTGCTGCCCTAATGTCTGGACGATTATGTTGATGAGAACAGCCCTGTTCGTGCGATTGATGCCTTTGCAGACCTGCTTGATTTGGCGACGCTTGGCTTCAACACGCAGGCTGCTGCCACGGGTCGGCCGGGTTATCACCCGGGGTTGATGCTGCGGATTTATCTCTACGGATACCTTAATCAAGCGCAGTCGTCGCGACGGTTGGAGCGCGAGTGTGGCCGCAACCTGGACCTCATCTGGCTGACGGGTCGGTTAAAGCCGGACTTCAAGACGATTGCCGACTTTCGGAAAGATAACGGTTCCGCGATCCGGAAGGTGTGCCAGCAGTTTGTCGCGCTATGCCGCAACATGAACTTGCTCGATGGGGATGTGGTTGCGATTGATGGCAGCCGATTCAAGGCTGTGAATGCCAAAGCCAAGAACTACACACGTGGTAAGCTGCGCCAGAAGCTGGGCAAGATTGACAAGGCAATTGAGCGCTATTTGGGTGAGTTGGATCGTGCGGATGAAGTGTTGGAGCAAACCGGCACGGTGCTGCCAGAGGCCCGCATGGAACGCACTTTGAGAAAGCTGGACCACCTGCAAAAGGAGGCGGTGCGCTAAAGATCAATCGAGCAGCGCATGGATCAGACGGGCGAGACGCAGGTCTCGTTGAGTGATCCTGATGCGCGCTCGATGGCGACCACAGCACGCATGCCGCGTATTGTTGGCTACAATGTCCAAACGGTCGTTGAAGCAGATCATCATCTGATCGTCGCGCACGAGGTAACAATGCTTGGGTTTGACCGGGATGCCTTGTCGATGATGGCTGCGGCAGCAAAAGATGTCATGACGACAGGTCAGCTCACAGCAATCGCAGACAAGGGTTACTATAAAAGCGAGGAAATCGTTGCGAGCGAAGACGCGGGTATCTCAGTTGTCGTTCCCAAACCCATGACATCAAACGCCGCTGCACGCGGTCAGTTTGACAAGGCTGACTTCGCCTATGACAGCGAAAAGGATGTGTATATCTGCCCGGCGGGTGAGAACCTAACGTACAGATTTACCGGCCAGCAAGACGGCAAAGCCATTAGATCGTATTGGTCGAGAGCCTGCGCCGACTGTGTCATCAAAGACAAATGCACGACCTCAAAAGAGCGGCGCGTGCGTCGATGGGAGAAAGAGGGTGTGCTTGAGCGGGTCCAGGAACGGCTGGATGGAGACCCAACCCAACTGGCTGTTCGCAGTATGACCGTTGAGCATCCCTACGGCACGATCAAATTATGGATGGGGGCCACCCACTTCAAAATGCGGCGGCTAAAAAAACGTCGCCACCGAGATGGCGCTGCATGTCCACGCCTACAATATGACCCGCGTCATGAACATCATGGGCATTCCAGCAATGATCGCAGCGATGAAGGCGTAAGGGGTCCCGTTTACCCCAAAAATTTCTGCCTAAAACGCTAAATCAGCCACAGAGCGGCTATGAGAACAGCGCCTCCGCACCATTGCGCAAAGACGAAACGGCGGAACACCGGATCGTCCCGGAACGTCATTACACCTTCGCGCAAATAGGCCATGAAGCTTGTGGCCGCTTTTGAAGGTGCTTTCTGCTCAGGCTCTCCCATTGCAGTGAAAATGAGGGACGAGAGCAACATCAGGAGCGCTGCAATCCCAAGCACCGCAGCATAGGAAATCGGAAAATCAAGCGTTCGCAGAAGCCTGTCCGCCACCACAGCTATAAGAAGTGCTACGAGGCCGCCGCCGAAAAAACGGACCGAGAGCATCCGGCTCCGGCGTTCCGACGAAACGGACCGCGCAACAATGTCATTGTAAGGAACGCCCACGATCCCGCTAAGGAAAGCGTAGAGAACCCAAAGCCCAAGGGTCGCAGCACCAAGCGCGGCATCACTCCAACCAGCGACCGCGCCGGTCCACAGAACGATTGCGAGCAGAGCAATAGCAGCGGTCCTTCCGAACGCGCCCACGATGTAGAATGGCATTGAGGACGCACCGCGACCGGCGAGATAGCCGACGAAAAGTTGGGGCAGAAGCCAACCGAGCCGCAGAATTGTGGAAACTGCGCCTGCGGCGATAGTGCTGCCTGTCAACTGAAAGACCAGCGCAGACATGACTGTTCCACTGTCCACCGCAGCCGAACCAGCCTGGAATGCAGTGCCTGCGCCTGCCACATGCCAGAAGCGGCGGCGGGGGGTCATGTCCCACTCCAATCCACAGGCTCAACAAACAATCCAAACCATATCGACCAGATACCGAGGCCAACAAAGATCACGCCCAGCAACCAGCGTCGAGGCCGCAGCCATACGGCAACCCGGTCGAGGGGGCGTGCAAGACCAGGGATAACGGAGAGCGGGATCAACGGGAGCGACAGCGCAAGAGCGAAGACTGCCATCATCAAAAAAACCCATACTGGCTGATCCAATCGCTGTTGCCGTGCCCATAAGTCCAAAAAGGATCGGCGCAGCACAAGCTGGTATGTTCAGTCCGAACGCCAGCCCTTGAAGCATCGGGCTTGAGGCCATTTTCCAGCGATCCGGCGCGACCCCGATGCGGTGACGCATTGGTTTGTCCCAACCCGCAAGGATCGTTACCCCAAGGCCAAGATAGATCGCACCGAAAATGAGCCATGCGCCTGTCTGCAACCCGATAAGGCGCTGACCAAGCACAACGATCATACCGCCAAACCCGCCCATGACGGCGAGCCTTGCCAAAAGAAAGATTAACGCTGCGCTGAGCCGCTGACCCATCGGTCGGGTCCTCTGACTTCCCAGAAACAGCATATGGGCACCGATTGTGCAGGGTTCGACAAAACCGAGCAAGCCGAGGCCAAATGCAAGCAGCAGCGTTTGATCAGTGATGTCCATAAGTATCTTTTATTGCACTGAATATTTAGCGCTTATTCTGGACCCTCCGCCGACTGGAGGGATCTCAAGCTGGCGGAAATTGCTGTTGAGCGGTTTCTCCGCGTTCCAGTGTCATGCCCGCAGTTTGCTGTGAAATCGGCCAGCTGCAGCAGCTAAGTCCCTTGTCGATCCACCCGGATCAACAACAATCGTTCCGGAATGGACCAACAGAAGCACGCCGCGAATGGCGAGTTCTGTCAAGAACCAGTTCACGTCACGTTCTGACAATCCCAAGCATTCTGGTACCGTCACAACGACCTTATCCCCTTGATTTACCGACAGCAGCAGTTGCTCTCGTTGGATGAGATGCTTTCGAGGACGCGTAGTTTGCCCTTCAAACTGGTCACACCTAACCTGTTCAATTACCCCATGCAGCGAAATTTCTTGTCGCTGTCGTTTGGCGGACGGCCTACCTTGGGCGGAAAGGATATATCCCCACGTAGCGTCGGATTTCGAAAACTTTGGGTCCATTTAAGGTCTTCCTCCTCTTAATCGTTCTTAGAAGCGGGAGGACTAGATCACGATCCAGCTTGCCGATTGATTGGCTCCGGCTAAGCTCACCCCTCTCCGCGGAACCATCTTCTTATCTGACCTAGTAGGCCAGATTCACAGAGCCAAACGCGACTATGCGCCGGCTTCGAACCTCGTGAGATTGAGGTCTCGGCCCTAGCTTGCTTGTCTCTTGCAGACGCTGCTGAAGCAGGACGTGCATCCGTTTCAGATCGCTTTCGCTCAGCTTGCCTTCGCCGACAAGGGCAATCATCTCGTCATGATCAGCCAGTGTCTTGGTTAACATGGTTTTTCTCGTCTTCTTCCGGCTTGCCGTGACCGTAAAGGTCGGCGTTCTCATGGGCTCGGTCTTCGTGCTCAAATTCCAAACTCGAATGACCGATGCTAAAATCGTCCTTCAGACGGTCCTTGATTGCCGTCTTGATTTTTTCGATTTGACGCCAGCCGTCCGCTGTCAGCACGACGTGGCAGTCCAAAGCCGCTTCGTGCTCCTGCATCTGCCACAGATGCACGTGATGAACTTCCGCCACGCCATCCACACGCCGCATCGCCTCAACGACGGCTTCATTATCGATGTCCGGCGGACTGCCGAGCATCAGCGTCCGAATCGGACCGCCGATCTCGGTGAAGGCGAGGTAAAGGATGTAGAGAGCGATGCCGATGGTGATCGCCGGGTCAACCCATCGCATGTCGTAGAGTAGGATAAGCGAGCCGCCGATGATGACCGCGACAGAGGCCAAAGCGTCCGATAGGTTGTGCAGGAAGAGCGCACGGATGTTCGCACTGCCCTTCTGCATCGAATAGGTGAGCACCGCCGTCAACGTGTCGACGACTAGTGCCACACCGCCTAGGATCACCACCGTCCAACCCTGTACCTCGGGCGGGTCGATCATGCGCATGCCACCCTCGTAGATCAGGTAGAAGCCGATCAGGATAAGGGTCGTGTAGTTGATGAGCGCTGCGACAATTTCTATCCGCCCATAGCCGAAGGTCATGCGCGCGTCCGCAGGCCGCCGCGCGATTTTCCGAGCGGCAAAGGCGATCACCAACGATGCCATATCCGAGAAATTGTGCAGAGCATCCGCGATCAGTGCGAGGCTGCCGGATAGGATGCCGCCGACAATCTGCGCGACGGTCAGAAGACCGTTGGCCCAGATGGAGATGGAGACTCGACGGTCGCCGGACTCGGGGTCGATATGGGCGTGATCGTGGGCCATCAGGCAATTTCCTATCTGTTCGGCAGATCAAAACGCGGTCAAGCGCCGCGTTTTGACTTCCTTTCAACATGTGCAGCCAGACCGGACTTATTCGCAACAAGTTCGGTCACTCGGGATCCCATGCGCCATTGGGTCAGCAGCAGCCAGAACTCTTCTCTGGCTGCGACACTTCCTGCACCAATTCGGCTGTTTCCGCGCCGTCGGCTTCCCGTGCCACGTCCGCTTGAGCCACGATCCCACAGCATTTGCCGCTTTCGTCTGTAACCACGCTGCGGCGCACCTGTTTTTCTTCCATCTTGCTGCAACAGCTTTTAACGTCCTCATCAGGTGAGACTGTCAGGAGGTCATCCGACATGACGTCAGAAACCGGCGTGTCGGCTGCCTTTCCCTCTGCGACGGCACCACAGCAGATGTCGCGGTCCGTAATGATGCCGACCGGCTCACCGGCGTCATTGATCACGGGAATCGCGCCGACCGACTTTTCATCCATCAGCTTTGCGGCCTCCTGAATCGTAGTGTCGGTACTACAACATGTTGGATTGCTGGTCATGATTTCGTGAACTTGCATGATCTTACTCCTTGTTTTGGTTACTAGCGTGGAAACCGAAAGACGGGTGTTCAAGTTCCTTTCATTGCGCTGAGCAGCGAGTTTCCGCGCAAGCGGTGCAGCAGCCACAATTTGGATTTTTCAATACTTGGAGTGCTGGTTTCTCGTCGGATCGCTTCCAAGGAAATGTAGTTGCTACGGTCACTGTAGCTTCAAGCCCCGATTTCAGGCGATGTCCTCACTTGCCTTACCGTCATCGTGCACCGCCTTGTGGTGTTCACCATGTGCGTCTCTCAGGATTCCGACTCCACCCCAGGCCGCGATACCGGCGACGATCACGCCCACGACAAGGTCCGGCCAGTTAGTTCCGAGCCAGGCCACGACCCCGCCTCCGACGACGATTCCGAGATTAGCCGCGAAGTCGTTCCAGCTGAACGTATTCGCCGCTCGGATGTTTACGTCCGGATCGCGAATCCGCGCCAACAGCCAGACGCAAAGCGCGTTGATGGCCGCCGCTATCAGCGCCATGACAATCATGATTGTGCCAAGAGGATCCGATCCGTCGACGTAGCGGCGCCAGGCGTCATAAAGGATGCCAAGGGCGAAGAGGATCAGTAGGCCGCCCGAAACATTCGCCGCTCCGCGTTTCCACTTAGCGGAACGGGACAGCGCAAGGAGGCTAATCGCGTAGACGAAACTGTCCGACAGGTTGTCGAGGCCATTGGCGATAAGCGCACTTGAATCGCCGAATGCACCCGATGCGAAGAAAGCGACTGCCAGCCCGATGTTGAGACCCAGGACGATCCAGAGTGTGCTTCTTTCCGATGCGTCCTGCCGCTGTACCATTCGCGAAGTCCAAAAATACTAATTTCAGTTCAACAAGAACGCGCAAGCGGTTATTTGGTTCCCAATCTGCATCTAGGCGATGTCGCCGTTCCGCAACGACGGTTCAGGCTCCGCCTTTTGATGTGTTGTCACGAAACGGAAGCTGGCATTGCAAGACCGTGACATCTGTACCTATTCCATTGGACTTGCGAACTACTGACGCTGTCGCACCCTAAGGGTCTTTGGAGCGCTCCGGCCACTTTACTTGCGCCTGCGCACGTGAGGTTGTTCAGCGTACCAGGCGGCAACTGCTGCAATTTGATTATCGCTCATGTTTTGCACGATTTCGGACATAATGTGTGAATATACAGTGCCGCCCCGCTTCCTCTGTTGCCAAAGGCTGAGTTGCTCCGAAAGATACCATTCGGGCTGGCCCTCAAGATAGGGGTAATAGGGGTTATTTCCCCGCGCTAACCGGCCGTGGCAGCTTTGGCAGGCAGGAATTTTTAACGGTCTGACTCCCTCGACAGCGATGCGTCTTCCAAATTCGAGCAATCCTTCCCTTGGAGTGACGAGACCCGCGGGCGCTGCTGTCGGGGTCATGGGATTAGAAACATCATCTTCTCTTTCCAGGATTCCGGCTTCGTCCTGCCAGGAGGACAACGGCGGTACGAATGGTTCTGGACTTCTGGCAACGAGAGGGCTGTCCACGGCATTGCTATCGGTGGGAAGGTCAGTGGTTGCGCTTCGAAACTCCGCTCCGGAACCTGCGACTGTTGCCAGAGCCGGATTCGGTTGCTCCGAGAAATAGCGCGCAAGCGCTTCAAGCACCTTCGGTTCATAGCGGCTCGCGGGGAGCTCCATGAAGCCGCTTCGTCGCTTTCCGAGTGCGAACGCGCGCAGCGTGGCATATAGATACGGCGCGGGCTGACCGGCGATGGCAGGAAATGCGTTCTCCGCCTCTTCGTCTACTTGACCCAAGCCATCGCGTCCGTGGCAAAGGGCACAATCCGCGAGCGCGTTTTCAACAACGCCGTCTGGTGCAGCGGCGGATTCGGCGCCTTGCGCGAAATCAATGCCCGTCGGCTCACCGCGCAAGGCCAACTCGGCGTACTGGCCTAGCGTCATGCCGGGAAGTGCCCGCAAGAAGGCGACCTGTGCCCAGACCTCATCGTCGCGATCTTGCGTTGGCCAAGCAGGCATGCCCGAATACTTTATCCCGTACTTGACGATCCAGAACAACTCCTCGTCGCTCCATTCAGAGACTTTTTCCTCGAGACGAGGCGGGCTCGGAGTCATCGCCTGAACTACTGGAGATTGCGGGACACCTGGGGCGCCGTGACATATGGAGCAGGCCGTCGCATAGTGGGCGGCCGAGCGAAGAACCAATGTGGGGTCATCGAGGTCGAGACCCTCCGGCTTTGAGACAAGCAACGACTGGCTCTCGACCGCATTCTCCATTGTCCAGCCGAGAAACCAGCGCGTCACGCTCCAGTGGCCGGATGAGGCGGCGATCGAAACCAGTCCCGACCAACTGATCAGGAGCGCCCCCGCGATGCCGAGGCCAACGATTCCGGCCATCCATTTCCAGGTCAGAACGAGCTTTAGCCGCATGAAGCTGCATCCCAACTGTGCGATAATGAGCGATAAGGTCTGCAGTTCATCTACAGTCTCCAATGACCAGAATGGGCATGGTTTCGAAGACTACCGCAGCGAATGAAAGTCCGGCCAAAAGCAGCGTGGAGAATTCGAGAAAGCTTTCACGCCCTTCCGGCGTGTCTTGGTCATTCCGGAAACCCCCGCCTCCGGTTAGCCATTCGTGCCATGCGCGGCGAATTACGAGTGCAATCAGGCAAAGCGAGACGAGCGTCACGAAACCGATAGCAACGCGTGTGCTTCCGATCGATTCGAAAATATCGGCATTTGGGGCACACCGAAAGGCTGCGAGAAAGTAGCTGAAGAGAAAGTGAATTCCCCAAATCACTGGTGCTGCGATCAGTGTCCAAAGATTGTCCTTTGTTCTGCCAAATATCTGCATGGCCGATCTCACATCAACATCGGAAAATACGCGAGCGTCGCCACAGTGACCAGAGCGGTACCTCCGGCAAAATGCCAATATAGCGCCACGTTCGAGATATCGATATCGTATTCGGGGGTCATCCGGTCGGCATAGGAACGAGCCAAGCAGTAGCCGAGCATCAGGCCGCCCACCCCACCGTGGACGGCTGTCCAGATTGCTAACACCCAAACAGTCGCCGGATAGACGTGGGCGGACGGGTCGAGGCCGTTGGTGAACGGTCCCCAAAGCAGTGTCGCGCTGGCAGCGAGCGAGGCCACGCTGCCGGCAGCCATTAGGCCACGTGCCGGTCCGACCCGTCCAGCGCGGTTCAATATCCGTGCGAAGAGGGCTGCCGTCCAAGCGCTCGCGAACAGCAGGAGTGCGATGCTTGGCCAGAACACACCAGGTCCGACCGCTGTCGGTGGTGGAAAATCGGCATGGATAGTGAAGAAGTAGAAGTATCCGAAGATCAGGCCGACGAAGGCCGTGGCGTCGCCCGTCATGGTGATAAACATCGCCCACCAGCCAATCGAATCCGGACCCGACTTGTAGAGTGGCAGTTTCAGGCCGAGGCCGACATCCTTTTCGGCTTTCTCAGGAATCTGGGCGGTGCCGCGCCAGAGCCAAATAATAATAGACGCGATGGACAGGACCATCGCGGTAATGGTGAGGGTCCACCAGTGGAACGTGGCGAAGATGAACACTGCGCCGGTCATGATGGCTGCGATCATCGGCATGAAGCTGGGGCCAGGTACGCGTAGGCAATGCAATGGTTTGCCGTCGAGAACTGTTGTGACCAAAGTCTCGCGCTTCATCTCCTCGGCGTCGGGCAGGTAGAACCGGCCCTTGTCGACATCGTCGACGAAGTTCGGCTGTTCCCAGAGGGGATAGCGAGAAGAGATTATCGGCACCGAGCGCACACCCCAACTCTCTGAGGGCATTCTTGCCAGCCACTCCAGCGTGCCGGCGGTCCACGGATTTCGCTTGGCGTATGGCTCCCTGCTGCGGGGCCGAATCACGTCCCAGACGATCACCAACACACCGGAGGCGAACACGAAGGCGCCGACCGAGGAGACCAGATTTGATATGCCAACGCCAAGTGCCTCCGGGTAGGTCCAGACGCGGCGTGGCATTCCCATTAGTCCAGCCCAGTGCATCGGCAAGAATGCGACATTGAAGCCCACGAACATCAGCCAGAACGCGATCCGGCCCAGCCGATCCGATAGCTTCCGCGCGCCGATGATCGGCCAGTAATAGTAAACTCCGGCCATCAAGGGGAACAGCATCCCCCCGATCAGCACATAGTGCAGGTGAGCAACCACGAAGTAGGTGTCGTGGGCCTGCCAATCAAAAGGCGCCAACGCCACCATGACGCCAGTCAACCCACCGATGACAAAGGTGGCGAGCGCTCCCGCGACAAAGAGCATCGGAACGGAAAAGATCACGCGGCCGGTCAGGAGCGTTGCCAAAAACACAAAAATCTGCACACCGGTCGGAATCGCAACTGCCTCTGAGGCGGCTGAGAAGAAACCGAGCGAGATCGCAGGGAGGCCCGTGGTGTACATGTGGTGCACCCAGAGCCCGAAGGAGATGAAACCGGTGCCCACGGCCGCGAGCACGATCCACGAATAGCCGAGGATCGGACGCTGGGCGAAGGTCGGCACGATCATCGCAACCAGCGCGATTGCCGGGAGAAAGACAATGTAGACCTCCGGATGGCCGAAGATCCAAAACAGGTGCTGCCAGAGGACAGGATCGCCGCCGCGGCTAGGGTCGAAAAATGGCCAATCGAACATCCGCTCGAGCTCAAAAAGGATGTCACCTGCGATCAGTGGCGGGAAAGCGAAGAGGATCATACCGGCAACGACGAGTACGTACCAGGCGTAGAGCGGCATCAGGTTTAGCCGCATGCCGGGCGGGCGGCATTTCAGCGTTCCCACGATCAATTCAACCGCCGCGGCAAGCGAGGCAATCTCGATGAACGACAGACCCAGCAGCCAGATGTCCGGGCCATAGCCCGGCGTGTACCGCTCGTCCGTAGTGAGTGGCGGGTACATGAACCAGCCTGCGTTCGGCGCGGCATCGAAGAAAATGGATCCTGCGACGAACACGCCGCCGATCATGAAACACCAGAATCCGAATGCCGACAGGCGAGGAAAGGGCAAATCACGAGCGCCAAGCATTTCAGGAAGCAGAATTATGGCCACTGCCTCGAAGATCGGAACGGCGAAAAGAAACATCATCACCGTGCCGTGAAGGGTATAAACCTGATTGTAGAAGGTTGCCGTGAGAAAGTCGTTCTCTGGCACCGCGAGCTGCACCCGCATTGTCAGCGCCAATACTCCAGCGAATAACATGAACCCGAATGCCGCAGCCGTGTACCAGATACCGACCTCAGTGTTGTTCACCGCCGACCAGTAGCGCCAACCTTTTGGTGCAGCCCAGACCTTGCGGAGCCGCTCCTCCTGGCCGCGACGAACCTCCTCGTCCTCCTGATCCGGTCCATCTGCTGCGGTGTTCTCGCGTTCGGTCATTCCAGACTCCCTAGCCAAGCAGCAATTTGAGCGATCTCGTCTTTCGGCAGCATGCCAAAGGCCGGCATCTCGATGCCTGGCTTGAAATGGTCCGGCGAGGCAACGAAGTCGGCGATATTCTCGACAGTGGTTGGAACAATGCCAGCTCCAATCGTACGTCGGCTGGCGAGGTGCGTAAGGTCGGGCCCTACTACCCCGTCGGGCGGTGTGCCCCGGATCGCATGGCAGGCTGCACATCCGTTCCGAATGAATAGATCGAGGCCCTCGCTCTCGGGCACTGCTGCAGGCTGGGCCTGCGCCCTCACATACTCCGTGAATTCGGTTTCAGGCACCACGACCACACGAAAACCCATTTGCGCGTGAGCCGTACCACAGAACTCCGCACAAGCACCGTTGAAGACGCCGACTTCTGTCGGTTCGAGGATGAGCCGATTCACCCGTCCGGGTATCGCGTCCATCTTGCCCGCAAGCGGCGGCACCCAAAACGAATGGATAACGTCCGGGCTGCCGAGGAGAATTTCCGTACGTTTCCCCAGCGGGATCCAGATCTCGTTGGCGCTAGGGACCCCGCCTATCGGGAGGTTGCGCACCACGCCGGGTTCGCCCTCGACGCCGTAGGCGACGCGCCACCAGAATCGTTCACCCGAGACGGCGATGGTAGGGCCGTCACCGGGGGGCGCAGATCAGGCATCATCCTGAGCCCCCAGAACAGCAGCATCGCCAGCACGACGGTCGGAAAGACGCATCCTCCCCAGATGATGAGCCGTAGGCCGGCTTTTTCGCTGTGTTGTCCGGGCCGCGTCTTTGTAGCGTAGTAACCGATGGCGACAACGACAGCCCAGATCGCCACGGCGCCAATAAGCATTACCCAAAAAAGTGTGAGAACCCGCGCAGCCTCAGCACCGGCCGCGTCGAACGCAGATTGAGGACCTTCGCAAGCGGAAAGTGCGAAGATCGCTGGAAATGTTCTGCTCGTTCGAAATTTCTTCATCAAGTGGGACCCTTGCGCGTGGCCTTCGAGCCGAATCCGTTTGGCGTCATTCCGGTTTTTTCCGATACCCCCAGCCAGACGCCCACTAGAATGACTGTCGCCACGACGTACATCATGGAACCGACCGTCATCATCAGCAGTCCGGCCAGCTGCTGGTCTTCGAGCGGCGACAAGCCCCAAGCCATGGAGCGGATACCGTAGCTCGTATAGAACGCTTCTGGAGCGAAAGCGAGCAAGGCTCCGGTGATCAGTGAGAACTTAAAGGTAATCAGCAGTCCCAGAACGCCGGCGCCCGGTCCGCTACTGTGCTTGCGTGTTATCGCTGTCCAGAAGACTAATGCAGAAGCAAAGATCGAGCCGTGCATGATCGAATGCACGAGGTCGTTTTCCAGGGAAACGGCAATCGCTGGTGGCGCGTGCCATAAGATAAACACGACCAGTTGCTGAAGGGATGCGATGCTGGTTGCGGTGAGCCAGTTCCATCCCGTTCGCCAGGCCTCAGATGAGGCGAGTGACGCGAGCCCCCTTTGCCATGTCCTTGGCAACGTGCGCATCATAGTCGGAACAGGATGGCCCAGCACAAGGAATGGCGCTGCCAGCCCCATCAAGACGATGTGCTGGCCCATGTGAGCAGCGAAGAGACTTTCGCCCAACGCATCGAGAGGCCACACTAAGGCTGCAATCAGGGCCAGTATGCCTATGCAGAACGAACCCGTCTGCCAAGTTCGGACGCCGCGGCCTAGGCCGGCCTTCGTCCATGCAAGAAGAACGCCCCGTGAGTACAATGCCACGACACTTGCTAAAGGCAAAATGACGGAAGGCGGTAGAGACCAGGTTGTCCAGAAGTCATGGGGCTCTAGAGGTGCGCCGTCGGTGTGGGCGCGAAGCGACGTTGCGGTAAGAGCGACTACGATTGAGACAGATAGAATGAGCCACCTTTGGGACGGCGATGGCAAAGTGGTCTGGGGAGGTTGATGTCCTGCAATGTGCAGCATACACAATCTTTCTACATCTCCGTCTCATCCAATATCGGCGGGTCCTGACTTGCACCTGTCGCCATGCGATCAGATTAACTGGCTGATCCGTCACACGCGGGCCGATGAAAAAACATGCGGTATTCCTTTTGAACGAGAGGCGTTCGCGTTACGCGGCTTCGAGAGGCGCAGGTAGTCGGTCTTTCCAACCTTTGTGCAACATAGTTCCTCTAGCTGCTATAGGTTCAAGCGAATTCGACACCCGGCAGAGCGGCGCAATACGATAGAGCACAAATACGAACCCAACCGGCAACCTCTTCAATGATCCCGACACCGGAGATTTCGAACATTCAATACGTCCCTTGTCTGCGCCAATGTTTGTCGCCCGTCGTATCGCCCAGAGGCCAGCCGCGACAAGTCAGCTTTTAGCGTTCAGCAACGGAGATCGGAACCTGCGGCGATTTTCCGGGACTGGAAGATGGGATCCCAGTCTGCACAAGATGACTTCGTCGCCAAAGATGCGCGCGAACTCAGAGCCGTGCCCAGACCGACCAGACACGGCTGCCCGATTCTTTTCAGTCAGTCCGCGTACCACATGCGCGACAAGTTGGCCTTGGCCTTGAGCACGCGGTCGAAGGCCGGGGTCTTGCCCTCTGCATCATGAAGAGCGCGCGCAGCGACATCGAGATCATGCAAGTTGAACAACAGTGTCTGTCTCTTTGACGCGAAGAGCGGTCACACCCCACGCGGCGCGGCAAGAGCGCCGCGATCGGATAGACAAACGCAACGGGCATCTTAGCCGCCGATCTCTTCATGGTTTGTCAGGCATTCGGAGTGGTCTCTCAACACCTCTAACACACGGCAGTCAGCGGTCTGCCCGCCACTGCACTCATGCACCATACGTTTCAATTCCGTGCGCAGCGCCTCCAGGCGAGCCAGTCGATGCTCAACTTGCTTAAGCTGCCGGCGGGCAATCGCATCGGCCTCCGCGCAAGATTTTCCCGGGTGATCGCTGAGGTCGAGCAGTTCGCGGATCGCATCCAACGAGAACCCCAGTTGCCGCGCGTGCCGGACGAACGACAGGCGGTCAAGCTCGGCATCACCATATCGTCGCTGGCCGCCTTCAGTTCTGCCGGGTTCTGGCATGAGCCCGATCTGCTCATAATACCGGACTGTCTGCACTTTTGTACCGGTCTTTTTTGCAAGCGTCCCAATGGTCAACATTTCAGGCCCTCCACATTAGCTACAGAGGGTGTAGCTTTAAGTGGCAGACATCACAAGATTCACCACCTCCTCACAGGTCCGTGATTGCCAGCCAATTAGCGACAATCGCGCTTGAACCTACAGCTGCTAGAAGTTGTAGACACCTCCAAAATATAGAATCAAGTTCGGGCGTAGCGGTGTGAGGCTTCCAGGTTTTCAGAAGGTATCGAAGGTGTTGGCGGGCGTGGCGGCGTTCGTTCTCATCTGGCTGTTGCTGTGGGTGGACTACCGTGCCGACCTTGCCCGCACAGAGAGTGAACCACCGTTTTTTGCTGATTTCGAACTGACCGATCATCGCGGGATGGTCCAAACGGAGGAAGATTTCAAAGGTCGCTGGATGTTGGTCTTCTTCGGCTTCACCAATTGCCCCGACGTCTGTCCGACAACACTGTCCGAAGTCGCGGCCGTGATGGAGGGCTTGGGCGATGAGGCGGCAATGGTTCAGCCGATTTTCATAACGATCGATCCCGAGCGAGATACGCCGACGGCTTTAGCAGAGTACGTGCCCATGTTCGACGCAGGAATCATCGGGCTGACCGGCACGCCGGAGCAGATCGCCGCAACATCCGAGACTTTCCCAATTTTCTTTGAGCGGATCGAGGAGGCTACTGCGCCGGGTGGATACACGATGGGTCACACGTCACACCTTTTCCTTTTCGACACGCAGGCAGGCTTCGCGGATTCCTGGCCCTATGGCACGCCCGCCGAAGAGATCCTCGCCGATCTGAAAGAGAGGATCTGATCGTCATGCCCCGACTCTCTGGAGAAACAGCCCTTGGCCTAGCGTGGATCATTGCGCTTATCTCATCGCTTGCCGTGCTCTTTATTGGCGAGGTGCTTGGTCAAACGCCTTGCATCCTTTGCTGGTTCCAGCGCGCCTTCATGTTCCCCTTGGCCATCGTTCTTGGGCTCGGGTTGTGGTGGCAGGATTCCCGCGTGGGGCGCTATGGCGTTGCACTGGCGCTTGGGGGGGCGGCGGTGGCGATGTATCACATCGGCCTCTATGTCGGTCTGATCCCCGAGGCGATCCAGCCCTGCACGGCGACTGGCCCCTCTTGTACCGACGACAACCAGTTGGTCTTCGGGATTCCGATTCCGCTGATGGCGCTTGTCGCCTTCACGATTATCGGGGTGCTGTCGGCCCTTTCACTGAAGGAAAAACAAACATGAATCGACGCGGCCTCGTTCTATCCGTTCTGGCTGTTGGTGCCGCAGGTTTTGGCGGCGCGGCTTGGTATGCCACCCGCCCCCAACCCATGGCAGAGGCAGTCCCTGTCGCGCCCGAAGTGAACGATGTGCTGATCCGGTCCTATTCCCCGATCCTTGGCCCCGAAACGGCACCTGTCACGATTGTCGAGTTTTTCGATCCAGCTTGCGAGGCCTGCCGCGCCTTCTATCCCGTGGTCAAGGATATCATGACTGAGCACGGTGGTGCGGTCCGTGTCGTCATTCGATATACTGCCTTTCACGGGAAAGCTTCAGTGGAAGCGATCCGTGTTCTCGAAGCTGCGCGGATGCAGGATGTGTTCGAACCCGTGCTGGAAGCGGTCCTGCGCGAGCAGCCACGATGGGCGTCCCATGGCACTCCAGCACCGGGTTTGATCCTTGAGATTGCCGCAAGCGGTGGTCTGGATGTCGAAGCTGCTCGAACACAGATGCTGGCCCCCGGTGTCGTGGCAGTGCTCAATCAGGACCGCGCTGATGTCGAAGCGGTAGGCGTGCGACAAACGCCCACGTTCTTCGTCAACGCCAAGCCATTAGACCCGTTCGGTGAGGCCGAACTGCGGCGACTGGTCGCTGCAGAAATTGCGGTCAGCCAAAGTTGATGCTCGGATAGATAAAGGAGAATCTGTCATGATAGAGCTACCTTATATCAAGGGCTTGACTCTTTTTTTTGCTGCTCTCGGGCATGTCGACTCCGACATTTGCCGGTTCGGAGGACGTCATCGTAGTAAACGCGTGGTCCCGTGCTTCGATTGGTATAAACCGACCGGGCGCGGCATATTTCACTATACATAACGCAAATGAAGACACAGTCACGCTGACCGGACTTACAACACCACTGGCCACGATGCCCGAGATCCATGAGACGAAAACCAACGCTGCAGGCGTCAGTTCAATGTCACCTGCAGGCGACATCACGATTGGGCCGGGCGAAAGCGTGGCATTGGAGCCGGGCGGGCTGCACGCCATGCTCATGAAGCTGCAAGACCCGATGATCGAAGGCGAGACCTTCCCGCTGACACTGACTTTCTCGGACGGTGGCGAAGTGACTGTTGAGGTCCCAATTCTGGGGATCGCCGCGCGCGGGCCGGAAAGCTGATGCAGCGTCGGCAATTGTTCCAATACGGTGCAGGCGCTCTGGCTATGATGCTTGGTATCGGCTGGTGGCGCGTGGATGGTCCCGGCGCTCCGAAACCTACTGGCCAAAGGCCGCTCCCCCTAACGGTGATGGATTTCCGACTGACCGATCACGAAGGCCATGAAGTGGGCCCAGAAACCCTGATCGGACGGCCGACCATGGTGTTCTTCGGGTTCACCTACTGCCCGGATGTCTGCCCCACGACGTTATCGGATATCTCAGGCTGGCTTGAAGATCTCGGAGACGAAGCCGCGCAGATGAACGTGGTCTTCATCACGGTCGATCCGGCGCGTGACACGGTCGAGGCCATGGCCGAATATGTCGGCTATTTTCATCCGGCCATTCGGGGTTGGACCGGAACGGAAAACCAGATTACCCGCGCTACAGAAGGGTTTCGGGCTTCGTATGAGCGCGTCCCGACCGAGGGAGGTGACTACACGATGAACCATACGGCAAGCATATTCCTTTTTGGCGCCAACGGTGAGTTCGTCACCATGATTGACCACCACGAGCCAAGAGAATTCGCAGTACCGAAGATCCGACGTGCGTTGACAGAAGATGTAGAGATCACAACATGAGAATAAGAGTTGCCTCGGTGGCCCTGGTTGGCGCCTTTTCGATGACTGCCATCGCCACCTTAGAGTGGTGGTCCAAAGAACCGGTGCCCCAATCGATTGCCGAAGCAACGCAATGGGCGCCTGCTGCAGTTTTGGAACCGCGACTTGCTGATAGCGTCATGACAGTTCCCAAAACCACACAAGTCGACGGAGCGCGCAAAATCCTAAACGTCCCTCTCTTGCAGCCTGACGTCACCGAAACCGCCTTGCCAGAAATTGAACCGCCCTTGGTGACTTGGACGCGTCAAATCGCGTCGGGTGAGACGTTGGATGCAGTTTTAGCGAACGCCGGCGTTGCCGCACCCGCCCGTGCGGAGATCGCTCTCGCACTTGGAGTGGAATATGATCTGCGCCGATTGCGCCCAGGCCATGAGATCACCGTGATCTCAAACGCGGACGGCAATCCGAAGCGCGTAGAACTGGCCATTGACGATGGAGTGCGGATCGAAACGGTTTTTGGTGAAGAACTTCTTACGCGCGTATTGGAACCAGACCCTGAAGTGGTGATTTTCGCAAGCGAGGCGGTGGTTGAAAGTTCGATCTCCGCAGCGTTGGACAAGGCAAAGATACCTGCACGCTTCGCGGTCGATCTGGCACAGATGCTGGGCGGCACAATCGATTTTCGACGTGAACTCTCCGGGGGTGAGAGGATGCGTCTCCTTTGGCGCGAGGCGCGAGAAGGAAACAAAAGGATTGGCCAGCCCGAGCTTGCCTTTGCCGCATTGGACCTTGCTGGATCGGTCTATGAGATCGTCTGGCCGGATGACGGCAGCGGTCAAGCGACGATCTATGTGGATGGAGAGGTCCTGCGTGTCTTTGCCCAACCGGTGGAAGGAGCGCGGCTGAGTTCCGTCTTCGGCCGTCGCACGCACCCGGTCTATGGGAATGTACGCATGCACACCGGCGTCGACTTTGCTGCGGCCCGCGGTACGCCTGTAAAAGCAACGGCGCCTGGACGCGTGAGCTTCATCGGACGTCGTGGTGGATATGGCCGGGTGGTGGAGATATCGCATGGTTCCGACACCCTGACACGATACGCACATCTCAGCGAGGTGCCGGACACACTCGAACAAGGGCAGCGCGTGATGGCCGGAGACATGATCGGTCGCGTCGGTGCTACCGGCACCGCGACCGGCCCAAATCTGCATTATGAGGTTCTGGTCGATGGTCGCCCGACGGATCCTCTCTCAGACGACCGACTGGTAGAGGCGGCCGACCGGGATGCGGTTGGCCCGGCTGCACTTGAGCGATTGGCTGAGGCTCGCTCGCTACTGGCCGAGAGGCTCACCAGCGAATTTGTACAGACAACAACCGAAAGGCTTTAATCCATGAAACGACTGGCTCCCGCTCTTGCAGTCACGCTGGCCTTGTTTTCCGCGGCGCAAGCTGTCGCCGATGCGATCCAGATTGATGTCCGGAAGACAAACGGCTGCGGCTGTTGTCTGTCTTGGATGAAGCATCTTGAGGAAAGCGGATTCGCGCCGATAGGCGAGGACATGTTCGGGGGATCTCTTGTGCGATTCAAACTCGACACCGGCGTGCCTCAGCGCATGGTATCCTGCCATACGGCTTTGGTCGGCGGCTACGTGATCGAAGGTCATGTACCGGCATCAGACATCCAGCGTTTGTTGGATGAGCGTCCAGATGCAGTGGGGGTGGCGGTGCCGGGTATGCCCTATGGCTCGCCGGGCATGGGACCGGAAGATGATCGCGAGGGCTACGATGTCTTTTTGATCCAGGGCGATGGGTCGACCGAAATCTTTAGCAGCTATTTGGCCGCTGACTGACGTATCGGCGGGAACTCTGCGCTTGGAACCCTTGTCCCCAATAACTCTCGGCTTTCTTGGAAGCCTTGCCGCCGGATCGCTGACAGCGGTCGGGGCGACCCCCGTTCTCTTTGGACGCGTCCCCTCCCGTGCCACGCGCGATTTGCTGCTTGGCTTCGCGGCGGGTGTCATGCTCGCTGCTTCATTCTTTTCGTTGATCATTCCGGCTCTCGACGCAGCCGAAAGACAGTTCGACAACGGTGCTCTCCCGGCAGCCATCGTTTGTGTTGCGATCTTGCTTGGCATGGGGGCGGTCGCTCTGATGAATGAACGACTGCCGCATGAACATTTCAAAACGGGGCGAGAAGGGCCCGCCGCCGCATCTCTGCGCCGCGTCTGGCTCTTCATCATAGCGATCACGATCCACAATTTTCCCGAAGGGCTTGCCGTTGGTGTCGGGTTTGGGGCTGATGGTTTCTCTGGTGGCTTGCCGCTCGCGATTGGCATCGGGCTGCAAAACGCGCCCGAGGGTCTCGCCGTAGCGGTCTCATTGCTTGGTGAGGGGTATTCCAGGCGCCGTGCGTGGGGGGTTGCCGCCCTGACAGGTCTTGTCGAGCCGGTAGGCGGGCTTCTTGGCGCTGGCATCATCGGCATCTCGCAGCCCCTGTTGCCATGGGGCCTCGCCTTCGCCGCCGGGGCGATGCTCTACGTAATCAGCCACGAAATCATTCCCGAAACCCACCGATCCGGCCATCAAAACAGGGCGACTTTCGGTCTCGCGGTCGGCCTCGTGATCATGTTGTTCCTAGATGTATGGCTGGGGTGATGAGATGAAACAGTCCCATTTCCAAGGCTTCATTGCGGCTGGAACTGCTTTTCTTGTTGATCAGGTGACAAAAGCAATCGTCGTCGCTAATGCGACAGATTTGAGCGCCGGAATTCCGGTCTTTCCCAGTTTTAATCTTATTTACTTGCGCAACGATGGCGTGACATTCGGACTGCTTGGTGGAGCACCATGGTGGGGCCTTGCGACCTTGGCCCTAGCCATCTGCGGCTGGTTGACCGTCATGCTGGTACGCACTGACAACCGGGTTGAGGCTATCGCCTATGGTGCGATCATCGGTGGCGCGCTCGGCAACGTCCTCGACCGCATTCGATTTTGGGGTGTGACGGACTTCCTCGATTTCTACGTCGGCTCCACGCATTGGCCCGCCTTCAACATGGCGGATGTGTTCGTGGTCGGTGGCGTGGGGCTGCTGCTCTTAGCACCGTGGTTAGCCGCTAAACTTCAGACTGGCCCATGATGACGGGTTGGCTGCAATTGACTGGCTGCAGCCGTTGCTTTCCCCTGCGATCAGGGATTAGCTTTATGGCGGGCGGTTTAACGGTTTTAACCCTTCCACCGTTCTCATGGATCATCGCTGTTCCAGTCGCCTTCTCAGCACTCTTTCTCGTGCTCATGCAGGTTTCCACCGCGCGCGCCTTCGTCATCGGCTGGATCTTTGGAATGGGCCAGTTCCTGTTTGGAATTTCCTGGATTGCCGAAAGCTTTTACGTCGATTCCGAACGTTTCGGTGCCCTTGCGATCCCAGCAGTCGCGGGACTGGCCGCCGGACTGGCCATTTTTCCAGCTATTGCGGCGATGTTATTTGCCACCGTAATGCAGCGCCGTGCTGTCGGCGGCATTACGGCAGGTCTTCTGCTTGCAACGTGTTGGGTTGCCGCGGAATGGCTGCGTGGTCATGTCCTGACGGGGTTTCCCTGGAACCTTGCTGCTTATGCCCTTGTCGAACATGCCCCCCTGCGCCAACCCGCCGCATGGGTCGGAAGTTACGGTCTGGGCTTTGTCACGGTATTTATCAGCATATTGCCAGGTGTGTTCATCGCAGCCGCGCCAAACAGCCGCGCAGCTGTTTTGGCGCTCTTTGCCGTCGCGGTGACGGTAATTTGGGGGGGGCGGTGTGCTTCGGCTAAATCAGAACGTGCCGCCAACGGACATTGCTTTGCGCATCGTCCAAGGCAATGTGCCGCAAGTCGAGAAGTGGGCGCCGGGCAGCCGCGAACGCACGCTGGAAAAATACCTCGGCTTGTCCGCGCAACCCGGACGCTTCGACCTGCTGCTGTGGCCGGAAACGGCCTTTCCCGGTTTTCTGGACGAAGACGCCTTGGCGCGCAGGCGGTTATCCACGGTTTTGCCAGACGGTAGGATCCTTTTGACAGGTGTGCCTGACCGCGTAGAGAGGGATGGGGGAACCCGATATTTCAACACGGTTCAGGCCTATGACGGCAGCGGCGAAATTCTAACGGGATATGCAAAACATCATCTTGTTCCGTTCGGGGAATATGTGCCCCTGAAAGGTTGGCTGCCGATCGAGCGCCTGGCCGAAGGTTTGGGTGATTTCACGCCGGGACCAGGGCCACGAACGCTGGCAATTCCGGGCGCGCCTCTGGTTGCGGTGGCAATCTGTTACGAGATCATTTTTCCGGGCCACGTGGTCGATGATCTTTTCCGCCCCGACTGGATTTTCAACGCCACGAATGATGCCTGGTTCGGAACCAGCATCGGGCCCGAGCAGCACCTTGCCACCGCGCGCATGCGCGCGGTCGAAGAGGGCCTTCCGGTGATCCGGGCGGCCAACACCGGGATTTCCGCGGTCATCGACGCCAAGGGAGAGATCATCGCGCGCCTCGAGACCGGACAAACTGGAGTCATAGATGCCAGCCTGCCGACAGCGCTTGCGCCCACACCTTACGCTCGTTTCGGTGATTGGACATTGCTGGCGCTCATCTGTGCGGTCTGGGCCCTAGCCTTTACCGTCGGATTGGCCGGACGACGTTTCAATTCAGAAAAATCAAAATCGGAGGACTCGTGATGCTGGTGCTCGCAGGCTTTGTCGGAGGGGCGCTCTGGGGTGGCTATCTGGCGCAACGGCGGAAAGGGAACCGCCTGGATATACTTCAGTACGCGACAAGCTTCAGTATTGCTTTCGGCCTACTCGCTTTTTTTCGCCTCGGTGATCCTCTTGCGCATCACGTCTTGAGATTACTTTGGTACCGGCAACGAATTGAGACGACTGTTCAACATATTACTGTACTTGCTCCTGGCGGTTTTTGCATCAGGACTGGCCGTATCCGGTGTCGTCTACTTTCTTTTGCGCGCCTCCGTCCCCGACTATGACGAGGACTTCAGAGTTGCGGGAATCGAAGGTCCAGTCGATATTCTGCGAGATGCTGCGGCCATACCGCACATTTCTGCAGACTCTGCTGCGGACGCCTATTTCGCGCTTGGTTTCGTTCACGCTCAGGACAGGCTTGGCCAGTTATTGCGGGCAAGGCGGGCAGCGCAAGCCTTGTTGCCACTTGACCAGACGTTCGAAGTCGAGCCTTCGACAGCCCAGGCGCTCGACGCATATGCCGCAGGTGTCAACGCGTGGCTTGGTCTGGTATCCGAAGGCGGGCGCGGCAGAGGCTCACCCGATCTGTTGATCGCGGATGAGAGAATGATCGCAGCCTGGAGACCCGTCGATAGTCTCAGACTTGCTCAAGCGTTTCTGAACGATCTTCAATCCGAGAGTCGCCAGAGTGACCTGTCCGGCTTGTCAGACCGACCTTTTTTGCCCGAGCTGTTTGTGACCTCGCCCAAGGTCAGCCTCGAAGCTTGGGCGTTGCCTGGAGACAGAACAGCTATGGGAGCACCAATTCTCACCGCCGATATACGTGGCCCCTTATCGCTGCCTTCTGAATGGTACCTGGCGGATATTCAACTCCCGACCGGAGCCGCGATTGGGGCTACAATGCCGGGTGTGCCCTTCATTGTCGTCGGTCGCAGCGAACGCGTCGCTTGGGCGTTCCGATCTGTGTCACTGAAAACCCTGAAAGAGCCAGTGAGTCCCACCGCTGCGAAGGCCGGCAGTTTTCTGATGATGCTTGACCGTCTGGCGCGGTCCGCCGATGTGAACGATGCTATGGACGCAAGCATGAACCTGGCACCAGCCGGATTGGAGATTCTTGCGATCGACCGAGAAACCCTTGCTCGCTGGCCTGACAGGGAGGTCGAAACTCCTTTATCGTTTCGAGGCGCCCGTCTGGCTGCTCTTGATGAGCGGCAGCCGATATTCTCGGTCGAGGGCGCGATTGCGGTGCAGCGCGACACGGTCAGCGCTGCCGCGCGGGCGCTTCTTCCTATAATGGCAAAAGAGCTTTGGTTCGTGGGTTCCACAGGTGCTCTCGAAGAGAACCGCGCAGATAGGCTTCGCGGCGTTATTCTGAATCAACTTGCCCGATGGAATGGCGACATGGATCGCTTTTCACCGGAGCCGCTCTTGTTCTGGGCCTGGGCGCGCGCGTTGCAAAAACGGATACTTCAGGATGAATTTCCATCCGCGACGAAGGTCTGGGCCAGGCCAAATGCCGATGTCCTATTTGCGGTGCTTTCAGATCGCGGAGGGAGCGCAATCTGGTGCGACATCCGCCCGTCCACCCCCATCGAGACCTGCCAGGATCAGGTTCGTGCGGCCTTGGATGATGCCATCGGCTGGCTTGTCGACCGCTACGGACCCGATCCGTCCGCTTGGGTCTGGGGCGAAGCACACGCTTCGAATATGAAGTGGGCACCAATCCGATCGAGCGGGATCATCAGCGATCTGCTGTCTCTCGAAGCCCCATCTTCGGGCGCTCCCGACACGCTGATTGCAACATTGTTTGCTTCTGACGATGACCGCCCCTTCGCGACCAGCGCGGGCACCAATTTTCAGGCGGTCATGTCGTTTTCGGAAGAAGCCGGTTCCTATTTCATCGCGCCCGCCGGTCAGTCCGGCCACCCGCTCTCACGATTCTATGAAAACCTGTTTCCAATGTGGATGCAGGGCAAATACCTCGCGATGTCCACTGATCTGTCCTTGGCCCGGGGTGGCGCTGTGGGAACATCCCGACTTTTACCGGCATCTGTCCAAAGGCCAACAATACAAGATGACATGAGCCAATGATCGCCTACTTCCTCCTTTTCGACCCGTTTGGATACGCGATTTCGCCAGTGTCCCTTGTTTCCGTCAGCTTGGCCGCATGGATCTACATGCGCGGCGTCGCGCGATCCACACGGCTGCGCGGGACGGTTTCCATTTGGCGGCAAGCCCTGTTCTTCGCTGGCTTGACCTGCATTCTCGCGGCCACGAATGCGCCTCTGGCTTCGTTGGGGCACAGCCTCTTTTCGGCGCATCAAGTGGAGCACCTTCTCCTCCGCCTTGCAGGACCACTGCTCATCGCGGTCTCGCAGCCGTGGCGATTCCTGCAAGTCGGTTTGAACAGACGGTGGCGTCGATACCTCGGCGCTCTTGGAAAATCTATTGCATTGCGGTTCTTGGCACATCCGGTAACCGCCACTGCCGCGCTCATCACGTCGCTCTTTATCTGGCAGATTCCACTGCTTTACGGACTTGCGCAGCGCATCGCGGCGATCGAGATGTTCGCCCATTTTGCGATGGTTCTGGCAGGGATCTGGTATTTCGGCATGCTCTTCGACCCGAGAGATCCCCCTGAGGGCGCGAGGCGCGGCGCAAGGCTGATCTCTGGTTTTGCGGTGATCGTTTCAAACATTTTTCTGGGTTCCCTGACGACACTCAAAGAGGTGAGCCTCTATGCCTCCTACCAAACGGCGGCAACCGGGTTGCTTGATCCCCTGTCCGACGAAACCATGGGTGGCTATACGATCTGGGTCCCGTCCTCGATGCTGATGATCGCCGCGATCATTCTGGTCTTGAACGGGTGGAACGCGGCCGAGGTGCGTCGCTGGAATTCACGATACGAGTTGGTGCGAGGCTCGAACTCCGCGGCGCTCGAGTTTCCGGAAACGGCCGAAGAATTGCGTCTGAAAGTGGCAAAGCCAAACCGCGACATGGGCCGGACGCTCGCCATAGGCGCCTTGGTCATGTTCTTCATCGTCATGACGACGGTGGTGACTATTGTCTATGCGCTTTGAACAGAGGAGCAAATCAAAGGTTGTACCCACGTCTTTTCCCGCGATCGACATTTTCGCTGCACCGTCGTCGCAGTCAGAGATTTTGGGCACACTATCTCGGGCTGGCCAAGCTCAGAGGACACGAACGATTTTCTGCACTAAAGTTGACCATCAGAACAGACCCACCAGCCTTTGACTGCTGACGCCGCCGCCTCCTGAGTCTTGCTTTTCTGAATTTCGCGAGAACTTGATGCTGCGCTACTTGCCGCTCTGAGATTGCAGGAGGGCGTGTTCGAAGGCCTCCAGCGTGGTCGTGCTGACGTGATGCTCGATCCCCTCCGCATCGCGTTCTGCAGTCTCTTCGTCGATTCCCAGGCTGAGGAGAAACGCGACAACGACTCTATGACGGCGGCGACAGGCCTCGGCCAATTCTCGGCCCGCATCGGTTAGAAATATTGCGCGGTAACGCTCCCGCCGCACCAAACCAGCAGCCTTGAGTCGGGAGATGTTCTTGGTCACTGTTGGAGATTTCACGCCAAGCCGCTCGGCGATTTCGACCGGCCTAGCCTCCCCCCGCAACTCGATCAGCTCTGCGATCAGTTCCACATAATCCTCCGCCATTTCGCTTTCATGTGCTCGGCGCACAGTCGCGAAACCCTTAGCCTGCGCTTCGGGAGCTCTCTCGACAGTCTCGAACGCCTCGCGTTCGTATGATTGTAGCTTCGACATGTCCGGACATTGCAACGAATAACTAAAATTGACAATCTAATTAGCCTAGAATACCTAAGTTAGACGAGTCTAAGTTTTAGCGCTGGAGGCTATGGTGATAAAAAATCTTTCGAGGCTGCTGCTAACCGCTGCAAGCGCGGTCCTGCTGTCCGGACCCGGGGGGACGACGCCTGTCAAAGAGGCTCCGTGGCTTCCTGAGGCGGCAGCCTATCGGCTGACACTTTTTCTTGGGAATCTCGCGCCAGTGCCTTGGGACGACATCGAGACCGCTTGGACAGAACCTCACCGGGGTTCGGAATTCTCGACCGGCGCGTTGGAGTGGGTGGACCGCAAAAGCGGTATCAAGCCGGATGGTATCCTTGACGCCGTGGCACGTGAAGACCGGCAAGCAGTTTTCACAGAGGCCACTCGTCTTGTAGCGCTTAGGATCGAAGAGGAATTGGACCGGGCTCTCGCAGCCGAAGAACCTGCAAAGGCGCGCCAGGCTCTGCGAACGGCAGGCGAGCTCTACCGTGCGTTTGAGGATGGTATCGCGGCAGCCGACCCCGAAGCAGCAAGACGTATCGGCCTCGCTTGGCTGGAACTTAACAGCAGCACGGGGTCCGCTGGTCTTCTCGGCGCTGGCGCCTTTTCCGCGGATCGCGACACGCTGGAGGCCGCGCGCGCAGTCATTTCCAGCTATCTCGCGGAAAATTACCTCTTAGCCAACTATGCTCCACGTCAGACACTGAGTGCCCTGCCCGAAACCGCTGTGTTCAGCCGACGCACTATCGAGGTGCCGCCAAGCTTGCCGCCTGGCTCCGACATCTTCGATCAGGACCCGCTGCCATTGCTTGTCCTCAACTTCGAGGAACAAGGTATCGACGAGACCGATCTGCCCTTGGTGGCTTATGGCGACATGCTTTTCGACAGCCCGCAGATATTCGGAAATCCTGCGCGAAACCTCGGGATCGCCTGTTCGACCTGTCACAATCGCTCGGATGTGAACCAGCGCCTCTTCATCCCGGGCGCCAGCCACCAACCCGGTGCCATCGACGTCATGGCGCGTTCTTTAATCCTATCTTCAACGACCGGCGCGACGACCCGATCGACATTCCGAGCCTGCGCGGGCTGCGCTTCACCGGGCCTTATGGTCGCGATGGGCGCTTTGCCTCTCTGCGCGACTTCAGCCGGAACGTGATCGTCAATGAATTTGGCGGCGCGGAGCCGACGCCCTTGATGCTCGACGCGCTGGTAGGATACATGCTCGAGTTCGACTTCCTACCAAACTCTAAGCTGAATGCGGATGGTACGCTGTCCGAGGCAAACCCGGACGCGGCGCACCGAGGCGAGGCTATTTTTAATCGGCCTTTCGCTGGGCTAGGCGATCGCTCCTGCGCTAGTTGCCACGTGCCTGACGCAAATTTCCTCGATCGGCAAGCCCATGACATTGGATCGGTCTCGCCGGCATATAGTGGCGCGCGCGCAGGCGCGCTGGATACGCCGTCCTTGCTGGGAACCGCATATACCGCCCCCTATTTTCACGACGGTTCGCTGTCGACGTTGGCCGCCGTTGTTGAGTGGTTCGATGAGACGAAATCGCTCGGGCTATCAGAGACGGAACGGACTGAACTGACCGCGTATCTGGAGACTGTAGGGTCGGCAGACGAGCCTTACGAGAAGTTCGACGCAGAGAACACCGCCTTTCGCCTGACATTTGCCGAATTGGCGACATTTGCATCGACGCTCGACACGCTTCTGCCCCGACGTGACGCAGAGCACATCCTGCTGCTGACCGATACTGTCGCTGCGGACCTCGCCGCAGACGCGAGCACCATGTCGAACCTGACCGCACGGCCCGAAGTCTATGCCTTGGCCGAGCGTCTTGCCGCAGTCGGCGATGCAGCCCGTGACGACGACTGGGAGGCCGCCGAAGCAAGTTGGACCGCGTTCAAGACCGAAGCCGACGCGATCGAAGAGAGGGCATTCTGATGGAATTCTACCTAACCCGCAGAAATATGCTGGCCTTGGCCAGTGCAGGCGCGATCTCGCTGGCCTCCCCGCTGATCGCACAAGACACTCCCTTGCGGCTTGCTTTCATTCCGCAGGAGAATCCCGACAAGCTCTTAGGCGACATTGAGGCCATCACAAGATGGCTATCCGAACAGATTGGCGTTCCCGTGGAAGGCTTCGTCACCATCGACCATGCTGCGGCTGTCGAGGCACTTCGCAACGGAGATGCAGACGTCTCCTTCATGGGCGCGTTGCCTTTCGTTCTGGCGGAGGCGGAAATTGGCGCGGTACCTCTCTTGTCTGAGGTCTACCGGGGCGCGTCAAGTTACACAGGACGCATTTTTGTCCGCCGCAACAGCGGTATCGATACGCTGGCAGACCTGCGCGGGCGCGATATCGCCTTTGCCGACCCGATCTCTGAATCAGGTTATCTTTATCCTCTTTCCGAATTCGTTAAGGCCGGGCTAATTGAGGGTCCTGGCGCAGCGGAGAAATTCTTCGGCCGCGTGTTCTTTGCGGGAGGCTACCAGCAAGCCATGCAGGCTATGGCCGAAGGTCTGGTCGATGCCGCCGGTGCCAGTCAGTATGCGGATTTGTTGTTGACCCCACAACAGCAGGCCGAGGTGACTTGGCTCGTAGAAAGCGCGCCGATTCCAAGTCACCTTGTGATCGCACGCCCAGAACTCGATGCCGCCCTGCAAGCCCGTTTTGTTGACGTCATGCTGAAGCTCAACGAACCGAAGCACCGCGACAAATTGAGCTATCTTTACGGACCAGATGGCTACGTCAGGGCAGACGGCACCGCGTATGAAGGCGTACGCGATATGGCAAAGAAATACGGGCTGTTACGATGAGCATGGCTATCGAAATAGACGATCTGAGTTATGTCCATAAGGGCGCACAGCTACCAGCGTTGGAACGAGTCTCATTTCGGATCCCGGCGGGCGAGTGTGTCGCTTTACTGGGCCCATCCGGGGCGGGCAAAACGACGTTGCTGGCGCTGCTCGACGGTAGGATTCAGGGATGGCGCGGGCGCGTTTCTGTCTTGGGTGCGCCGCTCAATCCCGACCGCCCACCACCCCGAGCTCGCCGTCCTGATACCGGTTTCGTGTTTCAGGAATTCGCCCTCGTAGAACGCTCCACGGCACTACGCAACGTGCTCAACGGCCGCCTGGGGCGGATGTCACCTTTCCAAGCAGTACTGGGATCGCCAATGGCTCACGATCTCGATATTGCCCGCACAGCACTCGCCGATTGCGGCATCGCAGAACTCGCGGAACGCCGTGTCGACAGTCTCAGCGGAGGACAGCGACAGCGCGTGGCTATTGCGCGATGTCTGGCGCAGGAACCACGGCTGATCCTCGCCGACGAGCCAGTGAGCAACCTCGACCCCGCCCGCGCTGGAGAGGTTCTGGGGTTGATGACCAAGGCGGCGCGAGCGCGTGATGCAACAGCGCTATTCTCCTCGCACCAACCCGATCTGGCGCGGCGTTTTGCAGGGCGCATCATCGGCATACGAGAGGGGCGGATCGCGTTTAACGTGCCAACGTCCGAGTTGAAAGACGATGCGACTGCCGAACTCTATCGGGGGTCAGGACCGACGCCGGAACTCGGTCCCCGGGCGGTGTTATGATGGCCCCCCGCGACTTCGGCGGCTTCGTCACCAGTTCGCTGATCGCTATTGCCATCCTATGGTCCCTCGTCACAACCGATGTCGAGTTGTCGCGTCTTGCTTCGGCCGGTCCACGGATTACCGACTTTATCGGCCGGATGTTCCCGCCCGATCCGACAGTGATGACCGAGATCAAAAAAAGGCAGCGCAGAGACACTAAGAATAGCAATCCTCGGCTCCCTCGGCGCAGTGCTGCTGTCGACCCCTCTGGCTATTCTCGCGTCCGAAACCATGGTTTCGCGTGCGGTGTTCGGGCCGGTCCGCGCGCTGCTGGCCTTTATCCGGGCGGTACCGCTGATCCTCGTGGCCATGCTCATGGTGGGCGCGGTCGGGCTCGGGCCGCTGCCCGGCATCATCGCAGTTGCCTTTCATGCCACTGGGATGCTCGCTAAATTCTATGCCGAGGCGATCGACGGCGTATCTCGCGCCCCCATCGCAGCACTTGAAAGTGCAGGGGCTGGACCGCTCGTGCGGCTCAGACATGCGATTTGGCCACAGATGGCCCCAGTCATCGCCCGCGACACGATTTTCCGGTTCGAACTGAACCTGCGTGAGTCGTTGGTCCTCGGCATCGTCGGCGCGGGCGGGATCGGCTTTTACATCCAGACCTACATCCGCTCTTTTCAGTATGACAAGGCGGCCAGCGTCACGATTGCCGTCGTCGGCCTAGTCATCGTCATCGAGGCGATCAACATCACGCTGCGTCGTCGATTTACCTAACCATCAAGCATAAATGTCGATCGGTGTTCCATTTTTCACCATTGCGTAGATTTCCTCGATCTGACGGTCCGTTACGGCGATGCATCCTGCGGTCCAGTCACGCTTGTTCATCGGGTCGATCCCCTTGCGTGGCCCACCGTGAATAAAAATATCGCCACCCGGCGACTTTCCTTGGGACTCAGCAAAGGCAATATCCGCCGCGTTGGGATATGAGATGCCGATGGAGAGGTGGAAGAGGCTGTCCGGGTTGCGTCGGTCAATCACGTAGGTGCCTTCTGGCGTACGGCCGTCTCCCTCGAACTGTTTGTGACCCTGGGGCGCGAAGCCCAATCCGATGGGAAATGTACGCAAAACGCCAGCCTTCCCGTCAAGGACGAGCAACCGCTGTGCCTTGTACATGCGAAGACGGGTTACTTTGGGTCCGTTGTAGGTCCGGAACTTATCTGCACAGCCTGACAGGAAGGCAGCCAACCCACTTAGAATAAAGACCCGTCGTGGAAAATTGGTAGTCATTACTGCTTGATGCCCCTTTCGTGAGGTCTGATGTGTTTTAGGCGTTACTTAACCGCAAATGCCGGATCAATGACCGTGCGCCAGTGCTCCCTTTGCCATATTCTCGCCCACCGGTTCACCGCCCGAAGGCCCGCCCTTGATCTGATAGCCGTTCAAAAGCCGCAGTGCATTGGCGACCACCAACAGGGATACGCCCACATCCGCAGCGATGGCGCCCCACATAGAGGCCATGCCGAACGCGGTCAGCCCGACGAACAGCGCTTTGGTCGCCAACGATATACCAATATTCTGGTGGATGATCGACATGGTCCGGCGTGAATGACCAATAAGCCAGGGCACCTTGCCGATATCGTCAGTCATCAGCGCAATGTCGGCCGTCTCGATGGCCGCATCAGATCCGACAGCCCCCATGGCAATGGCATAATGCGCCCGCGCCATGGCCGGTGCGTCGTTCACGCCGTCACCAATCATCGCCACCATGTCGTGGATTTCCACCAGTTCTTCGATTGCCGTCACCTTATCTTCTGGCAAAAGTTCGGCGCGCACTTCGTCGATCCCAACTTCGGCCGCGACGGCACGCGCGGTGCGTTCGTTGTCGCCCGTCAACATCACGATCGTCTCCACACCCTGCGCATACAACTTTTCAACGACCCCCTTAGCATCAGGGCGGATGCGGTCGCGCAGCTCTAGTATGCCGACCACGGCAGTCTCGTCACCCACTACAACTAAGGTGCTCCCTGCTCCTTCTATTCGATCTCTCAAATCTGTCGGAATGTGATTGCCAAACCCCTTCTCCTCAGCGAACCGATCCGAGCCGAGCCAGATTACACGCCCGTCGGCGCGCCCTTCCAGCCCGCGTCCAGGCACGGTGCGTGTATCCTCTGCAGCAGTTATGGAAACACCATCAGTTTGCGCGCGCGCGAGAATGGCCCGTGCCAGCGGGTGCGAAGACCGTGCCTCCAAACTCGCTGCCAGCGTTATGAGATCGCCCGCGGAGGCTTCGCCCAATGCGTGAACTGCTGCAACCTCGGGTTCGCCCATAGTGATCGTTCCCGTCTTATCCATCGCCAGCGCAGTGGTGCGACCTGGCGCCTCAACATAAGCGCCCCCCTTGATAAGCACCCCTGCTCGCGCCGACGCGGTCAGCGCTGCCACGATCGAAACTGGTGTTGAGATGACAAGGGCACAGGGGCAGGCGATTACCAGCAGCACCAACGCATTGTAGAACCAATAGTCCCAGGCACCGCCCAGGAGGAGCGGCGGCACCAGCGCAAGGGCGACCGCCAGCGCCATCACTATGGGGGTGTAGATGCGTGCAAACTTCGCGACCCATTGCTCGACCGGGGCGCGACGGGCATGGGCATCGCCGACCATGCGAATGATTTTCGCGAGCACCGTGTCCGAGGCGGCCTTCGTAGCGCGCACCGTCAGTGTGCCCTCACCATTGATTGTGCCGGCATAAACCTCGTCGCCGAGTTCCTTCGGAACCAGTGCGCTTTCGCCAGTGATCGGGGCCTGGTCAACAGCCCCGGCCCCCTCTACGACCTCGCCATCAAGTGGGATGCGATCGCCGCCGCGCACGATGAAACGATCATCCACGGCAACTTCTGCCGCTGGAACATTCGCCTCGCTACCATCCGGCCGAATGATCCTGGCTGTCGGCGGTGCTAAATCCAGAAGGGCCGACACCGCATTGCGCGCCCGCCCCACACTCCAGCTCTCAAGGTAGAGCGACAGTGAAAAGAAAAACGCAACTGTCGCTGCCTCGAAGAATTCGCCCAGCCCGATAGCACCCGCCACGGCCACCACCATCAATAGATTCATGTCAGGGCTAATTCTGCGTGCTGAAGACCAGGCCTTTGGTGCAACGAGCCAGACGCCAAAAAGGATTGCGACGGCAAACAGCCCGGCTTCCGCGATGGGCATCGGCGCCGTGCCATGCCCTGCAAACAGACCAAGCGCACCACCCATGCCCGTTTCGACGATATGGTAGAGAAATCCTGCCGCCCAAAACCCGCCGCTCAGCGTGGTAAAACGCTTTTGACGTGCCAAATGCGCTGCCTGATTTTCGGCCGCGTTGTCGGCATCCCACGGTTTCGCGCTCATCCCCGTGCTCGCGACCAACTCAGCGACCTCATCATCTGAAATCTTATCCGCAGTATCCAGAATCGTCATTCGTCCATTAATGACATCAAACGCCAGATGCTCTGTCCCGCCAACTGTTGGACCGACAGCCCTATTCAGGATCGCCACCTCTTCGGCACAATCCAGACCAGAGACCTGGAAACTTCGTCCGGTCGCGGGGATGGGTTGTGCTGGTTCCGTGTCGGCTCCAGCACCGCAGCACGTACCACCTTCTCCATGAGAGTGGGAAACTCCTTTCGGATGCTCTTGATAATCACTGTGCTCGCGATCGCGGTCAGATTTGTGTTTGTGGTCGCGGCGGTGGTCATGGATAGACATAGATTGACCCTAGGATTAGATTGATTCAACTCTGACATAGCCCCTACAGTTACTAGAGGTTCAATAGAAAAATTGCGTTTCTTTTTATGAACTCTTTTGAAGATGCCGCGCTCCGACCGCCCCAGGGTGGTTCTTGTGGACCTGTGCCCGGTATGCAAGATTGTTGGTGAAAACCAAAGTAGGACAGGTCAGAGGACTGAATGCAAACACGACATATGATGATTGGAGCGGCCCTGCTGCTCGCAAGCGGATGTGCCGCACCAATGGCTAACTCCCGCGCGCCGGTAGACGCGGTTGGAAACCTTCCCGAACAAATCGTTAACCTAGCTGCACCTGGTCAGGACCTCACAACAGCTCGGCTTCGTTCCGAGGATGGGTGCTACTGGTATGAGCACAGCGGTCCAGTAGAAACGACACTGGTGCCGCTCCGCTCAATAGGTGGCAACCCGATCTGCACCACGCGCTCGGCGTGACTAATTGACCAGTGCAGACGGGTTGGGCGTAGATCACGTTCGCGGGGTCACGCTTTCTTCTGCCGAATACAGGAACGCCGTCGAACCAGTTTTGACGTTCGGGTATAGATGGTTGATATGTGCCATGACCATGCGGACACACCCCGAACTCGCGCGCCCGCCGATGCTTCTTGGTTCGGGCGTCCCGTGAATGCGAAGATAGGTGTCTCGGTTGCCTTCAAAAAGGTAAAGCGCCCGCGAGCCAAGAGGGTTTTCTGGGCCAGGGTCAACACCGTCGGCAACCGGGCCATAGAGCTCGGGATCGCGTGCGATCATGTTTTGGGTCGGCGTCCAGTTTGGCCATTCCACTTTTCGCTGGATCGTATACGTGCCGGGCTCGTACAGGTTACCACGGGCGATCGCCACACCGTAACGCATCGCAGTTCCCCCTTCTTCGATGTGATAGATGTAGCGCGCTACGGCATCAACGTGGACGTCTCCCGGAACAAGCCCGTCCTTAGCGTCCACCCGCTGGGGCAAAAAGCGCGGGTGCAGGCCCCACGGGTTTGACGTAGTTGGATCAAAAGCGGGAGGTGTGACCTGCGCGTCCCAGGCGGCCTTCTCCTCCTTGGTGGGCCGGGTGGCTGCCAGTAGCGGGCCAGCGATTGGAGTAGAAAACAGCGCACCGCTGGTTTGGAGAAAATGTCGTCTTGTCAGCATCATTCTTATTCCTTCAACGTTAGGTAGGCAAACTAAGCTCAAACAAAACCGCTCTGCCGTTCATTAAGGAAAGCCTGAAGCAGTATGGCCTGTTTGAATCGAATGCCGTTCTTCGCCTGCGGTCCTAACTCCTAAAGCTACTATAGGTTCAAGAAAAATATTGAGGTCGAACCGGGGCTTTCGTGTTCTTACTTAGACAAGAACAGACCAGTCCGCCAGCAATTCGGTCGTGGCCCGTCACCGCAGGACTATCCGATATTCTGGGTGCGGGGCCGATGTTCGCCATTGGTTGAAAAAACCTTCGCGGTAACATCTCGACTGTGTCTCACGTCGAAAGAACTACATCTAAAGAACGACCAAACCGGAGCGATGTAACGACCTGGCCGAAGGCCGCGACATCTTGAATCACGTCTCGCGATAGTTGTCACAAGCCTCAACCCCTTCTGCGACGACATCAAGAAGAGCATCTACATCGCTCAATAGCGTTATGATACGTGAATTGCTGATACGGTAGCGAACAAACCGTCCATCTCGATCGCTGGCGACAAGCCCGCACTCCAGCAGGCATCGCAAATGATTGGAGATATTGGGCTGAGTTAGTCCCGTGTGCGCGACGAGCTCCTGAACGACGAACGGACTTTTTGCCAAGGCGTCCAAAATCGTCAAACGACTGGTATCTGCGAAGCCGCGAAGCAATTTCGCGCGCTGTTCAATAGTGGTGGTCTTGTTGTCCATAACGATTTGCGCCATATCATTTCTCGCTGATATATGGAATCTTCTATCCACTTTAGCAGGAAAGCCGCGATCATGGCCAACACAGACAACGAGATAGCAGATGCGCCATTGTTTCGATACCGGGTTTCCGGCATGGATTGCGCGAAGGATGCTGCACAGATCGAGCGGGCGGCACAGTCGGCCGGGGTAGCGCCCGGCGATGTGAAAGTGTCGGCCGCAACCCACATCATGACACTGGCTGCACCCGAAGGGCGCCTGCCGGACATCGAAAAGGCCGTTGCGGTGACTGGTTACAGCTTCGACCGGATCGAGGACAATGCAGACATTCCGCCAAATCCGGCCCATCAGGACCCGGCCTACCGCCGTGCCCTCTGGATCGTCGTGATCCTGAACGTGGGATACGGGGTCCTCGAAATGATCGGCGGTTTCATTTCCGGATCGCAGGCCGTGAAGGCCGATGCGCTCGATTTCATCGGCGATGGCGCGATCACCTTCCTCGGCCTGCTGGCCATCGGCTGGAGCCTCGCTTGGCGGGCACGGTCGGCTCTGATCCAAGGCATCTTCCTCGGGCTCCTCGGTCTTGGCGTCCTCGGCACAACCATCGTTCGGGTCTTCGAACAGACGACGCCGGATGCAGGTCTCATGGGCCTGCTCGGTATGATCGCCCTTGTCGTGAACGTCGTCTCCGTTCTGCCGCTGCTGCGATTCCGCAAGGGCGACGCGAACATGCGGGCTGTCTGGCTGTTCTCGCGCAACGACGCTATCGGCAATGCGGCGGTCGTCATCGCCGCCGGTCTCGTGGCGTGGCTGGGCAGCGCGTGGCCCGACCTTATCGTCGCCTTCGGTATCGCCGGACTGTTCCTGCACTCCGCTTGGGCCATCATCCGCGACGCGCGGGGCGATCTGAAGGCGACGGCATGAACGGTCGCGTTCTCGGTGGGCTCTGCGCAATCGCAGCGCTCGGTCTCGATCAGGGCACCAAGGCGCTCGCCCTGACCACACCGGCGCTCGAGAGCGGGGTCGAGGTTTTACCCTTTCTTAACCTCGTGCGGGTTCTGAACGATGGGGTCAGCTTCGGTATGCTCGGCGGGTTCGTACCGTGGTGGGGTCTCATCGCGCTTGCTGGCGTGATCGTGGCATGGCTATTGATCTGGTTATGGCGCGCGCCGGACAGGCTGACAGCTGCCGCTCTCGGTCTGATCATCGGCGGCGCACTCGGCAATATTCTTGACCGCGTACGCTATCAGGCCGTTCCTGACTTTCTCGACTTCCATTACGGATCATACCACTGGCCGTCCTTCAATCTCGCGGACGTAACGATTTTCTGCGGTGCGGCCCTGCTGTTCTGGGACAGCTTCCGCTCTGCGAAGGACAAGCCTGGTCAGAGTGAACGCAAGGAAAACACAACGGGGGTGTAACCCATGTTCGGCATACCATCTGCGAAAGGCTTTGACAGCACACTGGCCCTGCTGCGCAACCCATATGGGTTCATCTCGGAGACCTGCCGCGCACTCGACACAGACCTGTTCGAAACCCGCATCCTCCTTCAAGAGACGATCTGCATGACCGGCGCGGCGGCAGCGAAAGTTTTCTATTCCGAGGATAAACTGATCCGCGCGGGCTCGATGCCGGGCCGCATACAGAAGACCCTGCTGGGCGAAGGCGGCGTTCAGGGATTGGACGGCGCTGCCCACCAGCACCGCAAGAAGATGTTCATGTCACTCATGGGGACCGAGCGGATCGCCGCGCTTCAGGGCACGTCGCTTCACATGTTGGACAAATATGCGCCGGACTGGGAGGCGAGGAACGAGGTCGTCCTCTATGACGAAGTGCGCGAAATGCTCACAAGAGCTGCCTGCGCCTGGGCCGGGGTGCTGCTTGAAGAAGCTGAGGTAGCGACCCGAACGGCGCAGCTTACAGCGCTTTTTCAGGACGCCGGGGCCTTTGGCCCCAAACACTGGGCTGCACGTCTGGCGCGCCACCGCCTGGAAAAATGGGCAGCACGGATGATCCAACAGGTCCGCGATGGCGAGCTTCAGCCGACGCAGGAAAGCGCCCTTCATGTCATCGCGACATGGCGCGATCTCGGTGGGGAGTTGTTGACCCCCAGGGTGGCCGCCGTAGAGCTGCTGAACGTCTTGCGTCCGACCGTGGCGGTGTCGGTATTCATCGTTCAGACGGCGCACGCCCTGCACAGGTACCTAGAATGGCAGGAGAAACTGCGGAACGACGAAGGACTGCTTGAACCCTTCGTTCAGGAGGTCCGTCGCCTCTATCCATTCTTTCCTGCGGTCGCGGCACGAGTCAAAAGTACTTTCGAGTGGCAAGGGTATCGCTTTCCCAAAGGACACCGGGTTCTGCTGGACCTCTATGGCACGAACACCGATCCGCGTTCATGGGATGAGCCGCTTAAGTTTCGGCCCGAACGGTTTCAGGGACGCGTCGAGAGCCCCTACGACTTTATTTCACAGGGCGGCGGCGACCACTACACGAACCACCGCTGTCCGGGCGAGTGGATCGCGATCAGCCAGATGAAGGCGTTTTGCAGATATCTTGTGAACGACATCGACTACGATGTGTGGGATCAGGATTTGGAGCTGGACACGGGAGAGCTGCCACCCCTGCCCGAGAACCGGTTCATCATGCGCAACGTCAGGCGTCGGCAGTAGCTTCGGCCTCGTCCGGATCGACCGACCACGCATCCTTCGTGGCCTCGAACGCCTCCCACGCAACGTAGGGCACGATCAGAAGCGCCGCGACCGGATCGGCCCACCACCAGCCCATCCATTGTGTCAGACCAATTCCGGCTAAGACTACCACGGTCTGGTATTCGCAGATCATGGTATCCTTGGCATCGTATTTCAGGGCGGGTGAATCGAGCCGCTTGCCGTAGCGATACTTGCCCCAGGCCAATAGCGGATTGACCACTAAAGAGACAAACAGGATCGCGATCCCCCACCAATTGAAGCCCGGTGCCTCCTGCGAGATGAAGGCGGACACCGCCTCGTAGAGGATCGCGGCGACGACGATCCAGAAAGCACAGGCGACCACATAGAGCGCGACCTTCTTGCGATGCAGGACCGTGCGCTTGTCGCCACCGTCCTTCTCGGCCTTCAAGCGCCAGATCAGCGTCCCGGCTGAGGTGGCTTCGACCGTGCTGTCGAGGCCCCAACTCACTAGTGCGGCGCTGCCGGTCAGAAGTCCAACGGTGACGGATACGACGACCTCGATGAGGTTGTAGACAAGGCTGGCGATCTCGACGCGGATGCCGCGTGTCAGATTGGTTTGTCTATCATTTTTCTGCTTGCTCATGATGCGGTAACCCCTGATATCTTCTATAAGTTCCCGCCGAGAGTTGGTTACCTTGTCATCAGTATCTCGCCATTTGGAAGCCGACATTGTTCTCCTTCTAAGCTGCCTCAATAAAGGCGAGCTTGCCCCTCATACATGAAAACAAAGGGTTTCGGACCTTTCGCGTAGCCGGTGTCGAGCCGCTCCATGCGGAAGCCGTTCTGCTCGACCAGAGTGTCTGTCTGGCGGTCAAGGTGACAGTTTCCGGCACAATGCTTCCAGGCAGGCGTGAGCCAGCGCTGCCAACGCTGGACACCGGGTTCGGGCGCTGTTCCATGCTCGACGAAGCGGAAGGCGCCATCCGGCTTGAGAACGCGCCGGATCTCGGCCAGCACCTTCTCCGGTTCCGACACGCTGCAGAGCGTCCAGGTGGCAACCACGCAGTCAACGCTGCGATTTTCCAGCGGCAATGCTTCGGCCACGCCCTCGATCATCTCCGTTGTCGGCGTCAAGCCCTGAGAAGCCTGCGCGGCCCGATGAAGGAGTTCCGGCGACGGGTCCACACCGACGATCTGATCCACGGCGTCGGGGTAGAGCGCGAGGTTCAGGCCCGAGCCGATCCCGATCTCCAGCACGCGGCCCTTCGCACCTGAGACCGCGCGCCTTCGGTAGGGAAGAAGCTGTTCCTGACCCATGGTGAGATGCGTGAGGCCAGGAAGTATATGTTTTTCGTAGAACCGCACGAGCTGTTACCCTATTCGTCCAAGAACCGGAAATGCATCGAGCATCCAGTATGACAGCGCGCTCAACTGTCCAGTCATCATCGCCAGTCCCATAAGGATCATCACGACGCCTGCAATCTGGTGGAGGCGGCGGCCAACCCGGCCGATGGCCCGCAACCGTCCCGCAATCTGATCGGTGAATCCGGCCACGATCAGAAACGGTATCCCGAGGCCTGCGGAATAGACGGCAAGCAGCATGACGCCTTCGCCCATCGTGGCGCTCGCCGCACTGGCTGTCAGGATTGCGCCGAGGATCGGGCCGATACACGGCGTCCAACCGAAACCGAAAGCAAGACCGAGGACATAGGACGCAGCGGGTTGGCCCCCGGGGATGTTGAGATTGAACCGGAAATCGCGTTCCATCACTGAAACACGCGCGGCCCCGATCATGAAAAGCCCGAAGACAATGATGATGCCGCCCCCAACGAGGTTGAGTTCATACCGCCACCGAAGAAGGGCCTGACCCAATGCTGTCGCGGATGCGCCAAGCCCCATGAAAATGGTGGAGAAGCCGAGGACAAAACACAGGCTCAGCCAGACCGCGCGCGACGGCGAGGCCGCAGCCGCCCCGCCTTCAGCGGCTGTGCGCCCGGCCACGTAAGAGACATATCCTGGCACAAGAGGCAGCACGCAGGGAGACAGAAACGATATCGTACCGGCCAAGAGCGCGGCGGTGAGCCCCAGAAGCGAGATATCTACCATGAACCACGTTCACCCCTGAATAGCTTGCGCAAGGGCACTCTTGTGGCAGCCCAATATGCCAGGGTCGGGACGATGATCCATTGCAGCAGGGGCGTGAGACCGGCGTCGATGACGGGGACCACCGGCATGATGTCGCGATAGGCCCAGGCCGCACGGATTACGATGTTCAGCCACTCGCTGAAGATCGTGTAAGAGACGCCCATGGCCACGGCCAAAAGCAGAACACGCCCTGCGCGTTCCGACGGCCATGCGTGCCCTCCAACAAGAAACAAGGCAAGCAAGAGCGTGCTCATGGCGATCAACAGGTCTCCGCCGGTGCAGTGCACGACCGCGAACACAATCTCTCCCCAGGTGCCTTCGACCCAGATCGTGTAGAGCGGGATATGTGCCATTTCCCAGATCAGGTGTCCGACGGCGGTATAGACGATGTATCGGCGGATGACGGACAGCCATCCGGTATCGCTTGTCTCAATGGTTTCTGTGTTTGCTGTCATGCTGGGGGTCCGTTCTTCGATCAATGCGCGTTGGTCAGGCCGTTGACGTACAGGATCATGTTGATGTGCCGGAAAGCGGAACCCGCAAAGACCCCGGAATGGCGGTTGCCGCGCGCGATAACATGCACAAGCGGAGCTTCGGGACGGTCTGGCGCAATCGCGCGATACTGATCGATCAGATTCTCTATTGGCACTTGTGCGCGAGCAATGACCACGTTCTCGGCAATCGGTCCGGGAACCGGATCACTGGCGTCGGTCACCACAAGGAAGGTCACCATGTCCAGCATGGGAGATGCATTCACTCCGCCCCTCACCTTTTCAAGAAGTGCCTGCTGGTCAGCACAGGGCGACCCGCAGTTGGACGGGACGGAACTAAGAACGACGACCTGATCGGAGAGGCTTTCCAAGTCCAACGGTTCTCGGTCAGGGCCGAGCAGATCCAACGCAGGAAGTTCGTTGATGTCAACGGCAGTGAAAGCAGGTTCTTTTTGTGCCATCACCTCGTCAAGACGGTCGCCAGGATGATCTGCTGTCGCGTTGCCCTTTAATCTGAGACGCGACGCGTTTGGCGACAATTTTTGCCCTTAATTGTGAGATACGGCTGTCATGGGGCCCCTGTTTCTCGCGCACCTTTGCGCGATGTGATCAACCGCGGCAAGCAATCGAGGCTCCTTCTCGAAGGCGCGCAAGAGAGCAATCCTTGCATAGTCGTCGATGCTTTTGCTGACGATGGCTGCCTTAGCCAAGGGATGAGATCGAGCGGCGGCGATTGCGGCGAGGCAGAACAGCCTAACTTCCGATCTGGGGTTCTGGACAGCGAACGACGGATCCCCGCGGAAGGTTTTGAGTGACATGGCAAAGGTGACCGCGCGCATTGCGCGCCGAAGTTGCTTGGGGCCGCGCGAGCGCGCGGCGCACTCAAGCATCTCTGCCCCGCGGCGCGCTCGGTATATCAGTTTTCCAGATATTTGTTCCTCACGGAGTTTGCCAAGGGTCTGCACAAGTCTCGTCCCGCAAACTTGGCAGTCAAATGCCCAGGCCCGCCTCCAATGCCTGAGCGAAAGACCCTCTCTGGCGCATTGCATGCAATGCTGGAATGGCATCTGAGCCGTCAGCGAGGCTTCTCGTGGCGTCATTGCCGGAAAGGTCAAAGATCGAACAACATCTGGGTTAACCCGTGCGGCGTTGGCAATCTTCGCCGCCGCAGCCGCGTCGACGTTGAAGTCCAAGGCGGTGCCATGCGCGGTATCGATTCTGAGATGAGCCAGTAGTTCCGCATCATCACAGTAGTTGGCCGCCGCCAGCCGAGACAACCAACCTGACAACAACTCGTCTGGCAGCGGCGCGACAGTCTTGGGCAGCGGGTGCGGCTTCACACCCGGGACTTCTGGAGCCGCCGATGGGGGTTCGCATGGCGCGACCAAACCGGCGTCCATTTTGCGATTGCGTCATCGGTGATGCATTCCTCGCCTGTGATAATGGCGTCGATGGAAAGATCCTTGACCAGAGCGAAGATGCGCGAGGTCACCCCACCGGTCAGTGCCAAGACCTGCTTGAGAGATTTGACCTTCAGGTTGGACTTCTTTTCCAGTGGCATGGCAGCAATAAGGGTCTGGATCATGTCCGAGAACTCGGCATCGTCGCGCCAGTTTGGCAGATGATGTTCGTCCAGCCGTCGGGCAAGCTGGATATCACCGCGAATAGCATCGACGGCCTCGCTGACCCCAAGGCAGACCAGTGACACCTCGAGTTCATTGCTGAGATACCGCAGGACATTGAGAAATCGGCGCTGTTCGCGGTGGGTCCCGGCCAAGAGATTGTGGACCTCGTCGATCATGATCATCCGCAGGCCAAGGTCGCGTAAGAGCGCGATGACACGGACTTCGAGGGAAGCCACATTTTGAGCGCGGGCGCTAAGAGCCGTCGCCGGGGCGCCGACGGCGGCCAGGATGTGCAGGTAAAACCGCCGTTCATCAGGTGCGGGCGGCGCTTGCAACAGCAGAAGCGGTGTGCGGGTGATGCCCGACGCCGGATCGTATTCTGGTGCGTACTTGCGCGACAGGTTTCGGGCAATCATCGTCTTTCCGATCCCGGAGGCGCCATGCACAAGAAGCCCAGGCATACGGGTTTGTCGTGGCGCTTCGATCATGCCCTGCAAGCGGTCCAACACCTGTTCCGCCCGAGGAAAGCCGATCCAGATATCCGATTGAATGAGGGCGATCCGGCCGTCTTCTTCAGTTGTCCCTGCCCTCAATTCACCATCTCTCCACCTTGAACAATGGGCGCGATGTATCACCCGTATCGATCGGGCGCAGCCCTTCGGTTGTCGAGACGGCCGAGTTCGTGCCCTTCAATGTCCCTTTTCTTTCACGGGTTCTGCGTTCGGCCTTCGTCAGGCCCCGGCTTTCAGCTTCGATCTGGCGTTGCTGTCGGATCAGCTCAGCCAGCACCAGCTCATTAGACCCGGACTTGCCAAGGGCACGGGCCTTCCTCATCGCTTCGCGATATTCCCAGAGCGAGACGGGCGGAATTTCCAGGTTTCTGTACCGCGCCTCAACATACCGGCCATCGTCCAGTTCGACCCAGATCATTGAGATATCGCGAGGATCGTAGCGAACGACCACCTTTCCATCCCCGCGCCCAATGTGGCCTGCAAGGGCATCGGACCAGTACCTTATCTGGAACAGATGGATGCCGTCACGCCTGATCTTGCGCAGTTCACTCGGCAGGAAGCTCACCTGAAAGGCTTCCATCTCGAAGGGGATGTCGCCTGTCATTTGCTCTGAGAGCGCCTCCCATTTGGCAACGGGCGTGCAGCCAAGACTTGAATGAATGCTGTTGTTGTAACGGCAGATTTCCAGAGCAAACCAGCGATCGAATTCGCTCAACGTCATCGTGGCCTTGCTTTCGGCGTCATAGTCGCCCTTTGCCGCGATCGAGGATTGCGTTGTTTCCGGCAACAGGTGAACGGCCCCCATCATGGTGCCGATCAACCGTTCGATGTGACCACCGAAGTGAGGACTTGCTGGCGGTCGATAGACCAGATCGATCCCCCAATCCGCACAGGCCGACCGAAAGGCGCGCGACCGGAAATCGCGACCGTTATCGACGTGGATGCTGTGCGGTTTGCCCTGTGCCGGCCAAGGAACATCGCACGCCAATTCCGCAAGAAGTTCCTCCTTGAGGGCCACCGCCTGTGTCAGGCAAAGCGCCACTGACAGACGCGAAGGTGCCTCGAGAGAGGTGTAATATCCGGTCACCATCCGCGTTGCGACGTCGATCGCCAGCGTGACCCAAGGCCGCCCAATTGGTTTGCGTTCAAAGCCGTCGACAAGAATGATGTCCGCCGGTGTATGATCAATTTGGACGATCTCCAGTGGCATACTGGCCTTGTTCTCACCTGTGACCGGCGCAAATTTCTGGCGGGCCGCCTTTGCGCCCTCTCGTGCCTTCGCAACTTCGCGGGCATCCATCGCATCCAGACGACGCTGAACCGTTCGCCGTGTCGGCGGTTGCAAGCCCTCCTGCCAGCAAGCGCTGCGGATTTCTGTCACGACGCGCGACAAGCTCGAACGCTCCCGGCGCAAGAAATAGCGGCGAAGGTGCTCCTCGATTACCGCTTCGACTTTGCTGGATATTAACATCGTCCCGGTCGGGCGGCCCCGTTTCCGCGGAGCCAGAGCGCTGGTGCGCCCACCCTCTTCCGCCAACCGTTTTATCCAACGCCAGACCGTCGCCCTGCTGACACCAAGCTCCCAAACGGCGTCATTGATGCCACGTTCCAGGCTGCCAGTCCCATTGAGATATGCCTGAACAAGAGGGCGCAGCACCGCGGCCCTGCGCGCCTCTTCAGCACCAACAGCAACGCAGTCTTCGCCATCATCATTCATCGATATTTGCCGCAAATGTTTGTGAACCCTGTCTCAGGTTTAAGGGCAAAAATATCAGAATTAAAGGCAAAATCTCATATTTAAGGGCAAAGCTCAGCCGTTGATTTCGTTGGATTTCCCATCTCACAATTAAGGGCTACGCGACACATGGATTTCGATGCGGATGTCGCGGCTGTAGTCATCGCCCAGAAGAGCCCTCACCCGCGCCTCGACCGCGCCGCCTGCGTCATGATCCGTATGCACAACCTCCGGCTCTTCGGTCAGGTTGAAACGGATCAATGGAGAGGTCGCGGCGCGAATGATCTGGGGGTGCAGCTCCGGAGGCGCGCCTTCGATCAGTTGTGCTACATTGGCGGCCCGTCCGGCGGCTTCCGCGCCGATCGCCGCCTGCACGGCGAGTGTTCTTTCGTCAACGAAGAACCAGAGGCTCACCGCCTGCGCCACGACGATAACACCCAGCACCAAGAGTGAGATCTGCGTGCGCAGTCTCCACGGGCGCGTTTTCACGAACTGACCTCGACATCGCAGGTCAGGCTGTAACCGCCGTTGCGCACGGTGGAGATGACACGGGGGCGCAATACGTCCGGTTCGATCTTGCGGCGCAGGCGGCTGATCTGATTGTCGATCGTCCGGTCAAGCGGTCCGGCCACGCGCCCCGCTGTCATTTCCAGCAGCTCATCGCGGCTCATGACGATACGCGGGCGTTCGAGCAGGATGGACAGGAGTTTCAGCTCACTGGAGGTTACCTGATTGCGGGTGCCGTCCGGGGCGGTCAGGGTCCGTCCGTCATAGTCCAGTTCGAGATGGGCGAACCGGATGCGCTTGCCCGCGAATGGGTCCTGCGGAGGGCTCTTCTCGCTGCGTCGCATGATGGCCCTGATCCGGGCCAACAACTCGCGCGGATTGAAGGGTTTGGAGAGATAATCATCCGCGCCGCCTTCCAGACCCTCGATGCGGTCGTCGTCCTCTCCGAGGGCGGTCAGCATCAGGACCGGTGTGCCGCACTCCTGACGCAATCTTTTGCACGCAGTCAGCCCGTCTTCGCCGGGCATCATCACATCGAGCACGATCAGATCGAAAGAATGTCTTGCGCGCTGAGCGTCCATCTCTGCGGCACTTTCGGCGACCGAGGTTCGCATGCCGTTCCGTTCGAGATAGCTTGAAACGGAATTGCGGATCTCGTCATGGTCGTCGACGACCAGAATGTGGGCAGGTTCGCTCATACCCGGTGTATATCAAACCGCCGGTGTAAATGTCCGCCCCCTCTTTGTAGCCAAATGTAACGGCAGTTTGACGCGTCGCGGGAGCAGGGGGGACAATAGGAGCCCTCAAGTCTGCGACAGCGCATGTTCCGGCGGTCTGCGGATCGCCAGCCGGTGCACCCCGGCGGATTGCTGTTCTTCCATGCGGGGCGGCGTCCCGGCGAAGAAGGTCGTGATTTCCTGATACCTGATCCGCGTATCCTCAAGCGCCTGATAGTATCGGAAAAGCTCCTTCAGTGGGGCCGAAAAGTCTTTGTGCGCGGCGAGGACCGCGACCAGTGCCCCAAGCGTGATCCGGCCTTCGATGACGAAATATCCGCCAAGTGAGTAGAACAGAAACGGTGTCAGCGCCGTCAGAAAGTTGTTGAGCGCCTTGATGAAGAACTTGAGACGAAAGATCCTTCTGCGTACCTGCTCCAGCGCCTTGAAACTAGCGCCCGCCGCCGACAGGCCGGACGAGGCGCCCTGTCGTTCGCGCAACTGCTCGCTCAGTTGCCTGCCAAGATCGCGGACCTCTTTGATCCGGATACGCGACAGGGTGTTCACCCGGCGCTGCAGCTTCGGGAGCAGAATAAGCTGAATGGGCAACACGGTCAGCGCGGCGGCACCCAGGATCGGGTCCTGAATGAACATGAACAGCAGAATGGTGAAAAGCGTGCCACCCTGCAAAACCGGCAGGGTCAGGACTTCGGCCGCGAAGCCGCCGATGGGTTCCACTTCCTGTGCGAGTATTGGGACGATCTCGCTTTGCTCGGACGCCTCCGCATCCGAGCGCCACCGCCGATAGATCAGCAGCCTGAAGCGTCGGAGAAACCGCTCCGCCGTATAGCCCTTGAAGACGTTGAGCGTGTATTTGATGAGTCCGTTCAGGCTGATCGACAGCAAATACAGCCCGCAAAGCAGCAGCAGGAATATGACCTGATCCAAACTCTGGCCCAGAACCTCGACCGGGAAAGTCGCGGATTCCAGCGCATTGTTCACGATCTGCTTGGGCAGTTCCAAGGTCAGATACAGGATCGGAAGCGCGAGAAGGCTCAGCATGATCATCTGCGCCTGCTGCCGTCTGGTGTAGCGCAGGACCGAGCTGAACAACCCGGCATCAAGCCCCCTCACGTGGTTCATGCGCGCGACCGGTTTTGCCGGGCGGCTCCAGAGCCGCAGGATACCGCGCAGGACGAGATAGAGGGCGACGCCGATCAGCAATCCCGGCGCCAGGACCAGAATGAGGTGAATGAACGGATGAACCCAGTCCGGCGTCGTATCATTGTAATCGTATCCGAAGAGGGCGGAGACGTCATGTACGAGGACGTGATACCTGTCCATCAGCGACATTGGAGCGCGCTCAATATCCGGCGGGTGAGGCGAGGTGATCATGCACGATGATGACCCCCCACATCCCGGCATCTCTGTGGCCGGGGACCAGACAGGCAAATTCCAGATTGGTCACGTCTGAAAACTTCCAGATCAGTTCCCCGGTTTCACCGCTGGGTATCGATATGAAGTTGGCGGCGTCATGGGTCATGTCCGGATGCTCCTGCATCCATTGCCGGTTTTCGGTGACTTCATCGAAGGAGCCGAGAAAGAAAGTGTGATCGAGTTTGCCGGAGTTCGTGACCCGAAAGCGGACAACCGCTCCGTTCTCGATGTGAAGCGCATCCGGATCAAAGAGCATGTAACCGCTTCCGGTCTCCCTGACCGTGATGTCGACCGTCCTGTCGGGCGTGGCATCGCCGGGGGGTTCTCCGATCGGGTCATGGTCCGGAAGGTCGTAGGCCCTCAGATGGGGTTGCTGGCTTTTGCCATCGGACGCATGCGCGGAGAGGGCGGACAAGATGAGCGCTGCCGCGAGGGTGCAAGTTTTGAACGATGTCTTCATGTGCTCAACGCCTCCGCAGTAGGGGAAATTCTAGAACCGGGTTTATTCGATCGATTGAAGCCGTGAGCCCAAGGGTTCAGCAAACGTCGGATCTGGGTACTACCGCCGCTGGCGCGGTACACCATCGTCGCAGACGGGCGCCCAACGGGGGAAAGAACGGGCGCGGTGTACGCCCGTTCTGGTATTAACGTTATCGCAAGGCGGTGCTCGCGATCCGCACTGACCGTTTAGTGAGTAACGGAGACTTCGCGGAACATGCCGGATTCGTAATGACCGGGGATCAGGCAAGCAGCTTCGAACGTGCCGTTATTTGCAAATGTCCAGATGATTTCGGCATCTTCGCCGGGCGCGAGCCGGATGCGGTTGGGCTCATTATGACCCATATTCATACCGCTCATATCCGCCATTTCGTTCTTGTGCGCGGCGTTCTTCTTTTGCGAGTCGAGAATGAACTCATGGTCCAACTCGCCCTCGTTGCGGACGACGAAACGGACGGTCTCGCCTTCTTTGAAATCCAGATCGCCGCCCTTGAACAGCATTTCGCCGTCGTCTGTTTCGACCATGTCGATCTCGACCGTGCGGTCCACCGCAGCGGCATCGCCGGGCATGCCGATCTTCATTTCTCCATGGGTGTCGCCGGACTTGTTTCCGTGAGCCGCTTCGCCGGCAAACCCCGGTGCCGCAAAGGAGGAAGCCAGTGCGATTGTCAGCAGTAGATGTTTCATCTGTTTAGTCCTTGGTTGCTTTTGGGTTCAGGTATTGGCCGGAGGACTCATCAGCCCTCCGGATTGCTCCCGCAGGAACAAATCTCAGAATTGAAGGCGTGTACCCATCACGACCGAGAACTCATCTGTATCCCCACCGGCCGCGCGGGTGATGTCCCGCGTGTCGCCGAACGAGGTCTCGTAGTTGACGCCGATATAGGGTGAGACCGCACGGTCGATGAGGTCGTAACTCAGCCGCGCACCGATCTCCATGACTGCGCCACCCGCACCCCGCCCCCGGGCGATGTCATCCTTCAGCGGCATATCGATCTCGATGTTCGGGGTCAGGATCAGACGGTTGGTAAGGAGCAGTTCGTATTCCGCCTCGAAACTGAAGAACGAATAGTCGGAGAGGTAGAGATCGGCGTCGATCTCGAACCACTGCGGCGCGAGCCCTTTTACCCCCACGACAGCCGCGTAGCGTTCCGGAACGCCCTCGGGTGTGCTGGCATAGGCTCCGACCACGCCGCTAAAGAAGGTCGAGATTGGAAACTGGAGACGTAGCTGGTTTTCGAGGCTTTCGAACTCATCGGACGAAAGACCGTATTCAGCTTCGCTGCGCCACACCAGCTTGAGCTCATCCGTGCCGATGAGGGCGTCGAAATCCCAGACAAGGACCTCTTCGTCATCCAGTGCGCGAATTTCCAACTGTTCCGCCTGCACGCCCCAGATCAGCTGTTCGGTCTGTTTGACGGGCTGAGCCTGCACGAGCGAGGCCCAAGGAAGGATGAGGCCGGCCAGTCCGGCGAGTTGACTGTATTTCATTACGTTCGTCCTTTGTATTTCCCGGCTCAAGCCGCGCGTCCCTTGACCACGACCTTGCGGAACATTCCCGCCCGCGCGTGGTAGCTGAGGTGACAGTGGAACGCCCATTGACCGGGGGCGTCGGCCTCGACTTCGATGTCCGTCGTGGCGGCGGGATTGATGTTCACGGTGTGCTTGATGGGATTGCGCGGACCGTGACCGGCATCGATGATCGACCACATCCCGTGCAGGTGCATCGGATGCGACATCATCGTTTCGTTGATGAACCGCATGCGCACCCGCTCGCCGTATCGGAGCGTGATCGGGGCGGCATCGTCGTATTTCACGTCGTTGATCGACCAGATGTAGCGCTCCATGTTACCGGTCAGCCGCAACACGATGGTGCGTGAGGGTGCGCGGTGACGGTAACGAGGGCTGGCGGCGCGCAGGTCTGCGTAGGACAGGAACTTGCCGCCGTTGTACGCGACAGGCGTCAGTCCGCTGCCCGGGACATAGAACGGATCGCCGCCATCAGACATTGCCATTCCGCTCATACTGTCCATGCCGCTCATACCGTCCATTGCGGGCTTCTGCATCTGGGCATGGTTCATGCCTGACATCGGTGCCTTTTTCTTCTGCTGCATCTGCGTGTGGTCCATGCCGTCCATCGCAGGCTTTTGCATCTGCGTATGGTCCATCCCAGCCATCGAAGTCTTTTTCTTCGGCTTTTCCTCTGACGGGGTCATCGCAGGCATCGGGGGCTGCTGGCTGGATTGCATGTTTGAATGGTCCATGCCTGTCATGTCGGTGTGGTTCATTCCGGTCATGTTCTGCATGACGTGGTCGCCCATACCCATGCCCATATCCATACCCATACCGCCCATCATGCCGCTCATGTCGGCCATGGTGAGCAAGGGCTTGGGTCTGAGACGGGGCACGGCACCGGCATAGCCCTCTCTGGGTGACAGGGTGCCCCGAACAAGCCCGTTGCGGCCCATGGATTCCGCAATAATGCTATAGACCTTGTTCTGCGTAGGCTGGACGATGACATCATAGGTCTCGGCAACCGCGACCCGCAGTTCATCCACGGCGACAGGCTCCACATCGTTGCCGTCAGCCTGCACGACGACCATTTTCAGTCCCGGTATCCGCATGTCGAAGTAGGTCATCGCGGAGGAGTTGATGATCCGAAGGCGGACCTTCTCACCGGGCCGGAACAAACCGGTCCAGTTTTGCGACGTGCTGCGACCGTTGATCAGCGAGGTAAATCCCTGCACGTCTTCGACGTCGCTCGGCAGCATGCGCATGCGCCCCCACATGCGGCGCTCTTTCAGCGTCGCCTTGAGACCGTCCATGCGGGCGTCCCGGATCAGGTCCTGAAAAGTGCGCTGCGAACGGTTGTAGTAGTCGGACTGCATCTTGAGGTTCCGCAAGATGCGGTTGCCCGGATGGGGATGTTTGTCGGCCAGCTGAACGACATAGTCGCGGTGCGCTGGTATGCGTTCCCTGCCGCGCGGCTCGATCACGATCGCACCGTAGGCGCCATCCGGCTCCTGAAGGCCTGAATGGCTGTGGAACCAATAGGTCCCGGCCTGCTGGATCGGGAAGCGATAGGTAAAGGTCTGACCGGGGGCGATGCCGTTGAAGCTGATCCCCGGAACGCCGTCCTGACGGAAGGGCACGATAAGTCCATGCCAGTGGATCGAGGTGCTTTCGCTGAGGTTGTTGGTCACGTTTATCGTAACCTCCTCACCTTCCTTGAAGCGCAGGATCGTCGGAATCTGGCTGCGGTTGTAGCCCACGCCCATCTTCTGAAAATCGCCCGTGTTGATGCGCACCGGGTCGACTGTGATATTGTAGGTTCCCTGAGAGGTCACCTGCGTGGAGCCATGCGCGCTCAACGCTTTGGGCATCGCAAAAGCCGCAGCCGCAGCCAAGCCGAACTGACGCCGCGACAACCCCTTCGCCAGCTCTTCAGAGGTACTGAGCGCCGTATCCCAGAGGGCCAGCTGCTTTCTATTGAAGAATTGCATTCGTTTTCCTTGTATTAGTCTGTCTGAAAGGTGCCGCAGCGCGCGTGCTCAAGGGTTCGACGGCGTTTTGGAGGTCAGTCGCACCCGGCTCGGCACAGTTCGCTTCGAACACGGCACGTGCCGGGGGGCGTTTACGCGCGGTTCTGCCTTGCAACTTGCGAGGGTCAGCGCGGGGCCTGTTTCGAGTTCTGAATTTGTCGGATCCATGATTCACGTGCCCTCCGTGGAACTGGAGGTTTTATAGCCGGAACGCCTGCAAAGGATGAAGAATACATATGGTTACATATGGGGTTAGGGTGTGCTGACCGTCGGTAGGGTGGGTGGTTGCTGATGTGATTTGCTTTGGTTCGGGAAGGGCGAAGGGGCGCCTACGCAGTTGCCCGAAGGTTCGCGAACGCGCTTGATGTAGATCATCTTTCGCTTGCTATGCCCGGTTTCCAGAGATGATCGGCGAAAGACAGGCTCATCCAAGAATTGATCAACAACTCATCTGGAGATAGCGATCAGACGTTGATAGAGGCTATCGCGGACCTGGTTCGGAGGACTTTACTCGCTGCAGCAATACATCCCTGAAATAACCTGCGTGCAGCGTCAGAAAGCGAGATCGTGTGCCAATCAGACATGCTTGTGTTTTTCTGAGATTTATTAATGCAGCGGATTGCAAAAACTCTCGCTGTGCGCTCTGAGGCTACAGCCTTTCCAAGCTTCGCCCTTGTAAGCCAGTTCATTCGGAATATCCGCTAAATGCAAGTGTTTGGGACGGAACTCATACCAAGCCGTAGAACTCCACAGCGCTGCGAACGCTGCAACTTTTCCTAGTTTAAAGACAGCAAGGTGCTCAATATGACCCGAATAGTGATAATCAACCATTACGGTTCAACCACAGGCACCGGTATGGGCGGACGGCATCACTATTTCGCCCGGGAGTTAGCGCGCAAGGGCCATACAGTAACATTAGTCGCCGCTCGATCACATCACCTGATCCGCGACGATATCGATTCAGGGTGTTGTCACGTTAACTCGCCGAATTTGCAAGTTGGCAAGCTGTTCGTTGATCAAGCGGCCTGTGCCGCGGATTTCCACGCCTCGAATGCTTCGAGCCGATGGTAGCGGATGGTGAGCGCAGAGC